>DASSYR010000110.1:0-69710 GCA_035703165.1 Chitinophagaceae bacterium | reverse complement strand
GTATGTAGTAGGTAAGGTAGGATCAAACGGACAAATGGAGGATTTTGAATTTAATGATGTGGCTCTGGCTTGTTCTTTTTTTATTAAAAGAGAAGTAGAAGATATAAGAACGAGCTAAGGGTATTGCCTTGGCTGTGTCTTTATTTAACGCCGGTGTGCAGCACCAGATTATTACGAATCAGCTTCTTGGGAACTTGACTACGCAGGCAGGGTCAGCATCACAGGGGGCAAATCTTACTGTTGACATCATTGATAATGAAACCATAAACTCGAATGCTCAATTTACAAGCGGTGGTGGTGGAAAAAAGGGAGGTAATACAGAGGGATCAGGGCCAAGGTCGAAAATCAAGCTTTTTGATGGAGCTCCTAAATTACCACCGATTACGAGTTGGTATGGTAAGGTTTGGTATTTTTTAAATGGTCGTACAGAAGGTAGATTAAGGTATGATCTTGAAGGAAACGCTATAGGACTTGCCTATATTACGGGCGAACCTCCACCTGTGGATTTAAAGGGAGGCCTAAGTCTTTTCAAAGGAATATATACCTCAGTTCGTAGTATAAGAAATTTGTTTAAGGCCGCTAAGGGGGTATCTGTTATTGGCCCAAGAGCTATTTACCGCCAATTTGCTAAAGATATTGGTGCAAATTTCCTCAACGTAACTGATGATGCATGGACTTGGGCTAAGAATGAAAGATTTTTGGCCGGAGTTGTCAAAAGAGGTGATGATGTAGTATTCGCCGGAAAATTTAATCCTGCAAAACTTGATCCCAATTCAGTGCTTGCAAGAGAGATTAAGTATTTAACTGAGCGTGGTTACCAGTGGATTGATGATTTTTCAAGATTAATCAAAAAATAAAATAAAGTATGAAACCAAGTTTTGTAAAATATATCTATGAATATTTTGAAAAGCTAATAGAAAGATTTGGTCTTAAAAAGCAAAATGAACAAGGGGATGGCCAATCATACTCAGTTGAGTATAGTTCTGACATTTTTGTTGTTAGGCTCGAAAAATACAGGAGAGAGTTTTATGCTACATTGTATAAGATAGGTCACTCGGATGATGAAATTAATCTCTTTAATTTATTACAGTATCTAAATAAAGATGCTACTCCAAAAGCTCCAGAGGCTAAATATTTTCCTGAAGAAAGTAATATTGATGAGTGTTATCGGAAGCAATTGAGATATATAACAGATGTGGTTTGTGAAAATTTCACAGAATTAAACGACTTCTTTAGGGAAGGGAATTATGAATCAAAAGTTAAGGACATAAAAAGGTTTATGATGGAAAAATATCCCGAACTATATAAAAGGACTTAATAAAGCGCAGTTGCTGCTCCCATCTGGTAGAAGAATGAGGCGAGGATAGGGTGAATTGTTTTCTTGTGCCAGCTCATTCCCCGGCGAGTGTCGTGCAGGGCAGTGTATAGGGGTTGTGGCACTCGCCGTATTAGCCGCAAAACCAATAAGAGCTTCAATAAAATTATTGGTGATGGCAAAAGGTTTATTGGATAGGATATTATAAAACGGCTGAAGAGAAATAATCAAAACAATATTTTAGCAAAGCTGGAAGCTTCGGTACATAAAAGTGATAAAATAAGAGGAAAATTATTTGAGATATGGGAAGACACATTTAGCTGGAAACATTGTTACGGCAATGATTTTATAATTCAGAAACTTGAATATATGCACAACAACCCATGCAGGGGCAAATGGAATTTGGCGCCCTCTGCAATTGAATACCAGCACAGCTCTGCTAACTTTTATTTAACTGGTAAACAGGGTATTTATGAAGTGTTGCATTATTTACATTTGGAAGATATTGATCTAACCAAACTGGCTAGTAGCTGATGATTGAGTTGTAGTACATATGTTGGGGGCGAGTGCCTCAGCCCCAACGCCCTAGTCCATCACGACACTCGCCTGGAAAATCGAGGTGTGAACTTTAAGATACATTATAATAATCCAATTATCTGGATAAAATGAAAAAATGGATCATTACAATTGCTGTTATACTTTTCTTAGGTATTTTATTTTTTATTATCCGGAGATCAGATGACCAAAATTTGGGAGACAACTACTACTATCTACCTGAATACGAAGCTATAGATGTAGGATATCCTGGGGGAGCGATTATTTATAAATCCACACAAAAATATTTATTTAGCAATGTAAAAATTAGTGGGAATATAATTAGTGTAAATACTAATAAAGATTACATTATAGCTCTTCAACAAAAAATAGATAGTGTCTTTGATAAAACATCCTCAAATATCACTGAAAAAGATTCTTTAAAATATTTCATTATTCAAAAAAAAGCAGACTTGCTTTTTGGTCCATATAGTAAAGACGAATATATAAAAAAGCGAGAGGAGTTGGGGATACCAAAGGAATTACAATTTAAGATAGAGTAAGTAATTTGTTCTTTTCCTTAAGGTATGGGGTAAGTTTAGAAGGAGCAAAAAATATTTTTAGTCCAAATCTTTTTTATCAATACCAGCCTGTTTAAGAATAGCAAGGAGAGTACCTTTTTTCATATCCTTGCCACCATGTACAGGCACGATAACGGTTTTATTGGTTTGGGCATTGTAATACAATTCGTGAGAGCCCTTGGATCGTTTAAAAACAAAGCCGTGTAGTTCCAGTATTTTTATGAGATGCTTTGGGCTTAGGTTCATACAGCTTCTAAATTTAAAGAGTATTCCAATGTATTGCTATCATCGGGAATAGCTTCGCCTCTTTCCTGCAATTCTTCAATATAAAGTTCAATAGCTTCTTTTGCCATAGCTATAGCTTCGTCCACATCTTCGCCATAAGTAATACAGCCGGGCAGTACAGGAACAGAAACCGTAAAACCGCCTTCGGTTTCTTTGTGTAAAAGAATTTTGTATGTGTACATATTAAATCATTTTTATTTTTTGCATTAAAGGCAAATTCAATTCTTCTTCTAAGTCATCCTACTAAAAAAACTTTGAAATAGAAACTTCAGAAACAGAAGCCAGTTTTTCCAAAGTAGAAATCCGAATCTGCATAAACTTTCTTTTGAGTTAAACTTTTAAAGTCTCAAACTTCTAATATTCTTAACTCTACTATCTGTACTATATCAATTAATATTATACAGCAAAATTACTAAAATACGCCTTTTGAAGCAATCAAGTTAAATTTCATGCTGGCAGCGAGTAGGAAATAATTCGCCTGGCCAAAGTTTTTTTGGAAATTCTGGAGACTCTCTTTCGCCGCCGGGTCTCCGGTTGTATGCCCACAGATCACTGCCCAGGGTCGTGCCCACAAATCAGAAAAAAGAAAGTATATAAAGCCACGTAAATTAAATTCGATTTTGTCATAATATGTCGGAATAAAGCCGAAAAGGAGTAGAAAAAATACAGGAGCGATTGTCATCAGAATATAATTTTTTAATAAATTAGCAGGCGGTAACGTTTTACTTAATTCGTACACTATTTGCAGATGACAGGCAAGAAAATCATTATTCTCTTATTGTTGCTATACTTTTGTTTTATCACAAATGGCCAGCCTAAAGAGTTTGAAGGAGTAATTACTTACAAAACTGTAATAAAGTCTAAAATACCGGGCACCAGCGACAGAGCATGGAAAGCGGGCCTGATACTGGATGATAGTTATGTTAGTTTTATAAAAAAAGGCAATTTCCGGAATCGTTCTTCCAAAGGTGATTTTTTTTATTTAGCGCAAAAGCAAAAACTCTATATTAAATTAAGGGGGATAGATACTCTTTTTTACATAGATTATGCTTCCGATACCAATACGGTAATTAATATACGTAAAACAGGAGAGGAAAAAAAAATAGCCGGCCTTGGTTGCAAGGCCATAACTATTCGCACCCATTCTTCAACCACTCAATACTTTTATTCTCCTTCTTTATACATGAATCCCGGGTACAATAGCAATAATAAGTTAAGCCGTTACGATGTGTTTGCAAAAGAAACTTCCTCCTTATGGCTGGCTTCCACTGAAGAACACGAAGAATATGTTCTTTCTAACGTTGCTGTGGGTGTAGAAGAAAAACCTGTTACAGACAGTTTGTTTGTGCCTCCTGCATACCCGGAAAGGGAATTTACTTATAACTCTATTGTTGTATCGCCTGTTTTTACTTCAAGAGGGGGTTGGGCAAAATATTTACAATCAAATTTAAATGCAGAAGTAGCAACTAAGTATCTCAAAATACAGGGGTCGGATACTTCCAGGAGTGAAAAAGTGCTGGTACAGTTTGTAGTTTCTGAAACCGGGAGGATAGAGAATGTTATGGTTGTAAATAAAAATGAAGTACATCCCAAACTTGCACAGGAAGCCATTCGGGTAATTACAAATTCTCCTAACTGGAAACCGGCTACCATACTCGGGGAGAAGGTGCGATTCGTGATTGTTCAACCGGTTACTTTTACTGCCACCCGCTAATAAAGTAAAATTAATGATAATGAAACCAACAAAATTTTTTACAACCCTTTTAATTCTTTCCGGTATTGTTTTATTGAGTAGTTGTCTTGGTCCCCGCAAAGTAAACAAATGGGTGCAACAGCACTATGCAACTGTCAACAACATGGCCACAAAAAAAAGTGAAGACTATATTAGCATAAACACACAACTTTCTTCTGGGGACAACAGCCTGTCTAAAACAGAAAAAAAAATCGCTAATATATTGCCCTTAATAGTTTACTGGCAGTACGATTATTTAAATACCTGTACGCTTAATCCCCAATTACCCATTAATAATTTTACCGAAACCGTACTATCTTATGCACATACAAAAAGATTAAAACAAAAGTTAAATGGCAGAAAGATAGAATTTACTATTAATAAAATGCCGGGAGCTTTTTCTATAAACGATAGAGGACATATTGTATGGCTGATTTATATATTTAGTTGGGATAAAATAATTTTTAAAGCGGTGACCAGGGAGATGGAGGTTAGTTACCGGGTAATGGAGGGAGATGTTGAAGTTAAAAAAGGGATGGTAGCAGTTACAGGCCTAAAAGAAGAAAAATTTTTGGGACTATTCCAATCGCTCAGAAAAAGAACGAAACAATTTCTGGCAGAGTATGATGCGGAAGTAAAGGTGATGAGTAAGAAAGCCTTGGATAAAATTATGAGCGAATTATAAATGGATTCAGTTCATGAAGAAATCTTTAACCAATTTTACAGTACCGGTTTTATAAATTAATATATGGATTGAAAAAGCAGAACCAGTGCAACAAAATTTTATCATCAATTGTAAACAGTAAATATTTATGAAAGGCTTTTGTTTTTTTAGTGCGATACTGGTTTTTTTAGTTTCCTGCAAATCGCTCCCGTCGGAGGACCGGCATTTTTCCGATATTAAAAATCCGAATGTTTTACATTTAAAAATTAATCCCCAGTCCGGCTCGGTATATCGTTATGATGTTACTAATGAATCTAAAGTTGTGTTTAAGTTGGAAGAAAAAGAGATAATAAATATCAATAAATCACAAGCAGGCGTACTATATGAAGTTTCAAAAGACAGTATGGGAAATTTTATTTTTAACATTACTTATGATAAGATTAAACTTTATACAAAAAACCGCGACGCCGAAACTGACCTGGATGCTGCTAATGCGGACATTAGTCTTGACCCGTTAGAAAAGCTGTTGGGTATCATATTAAAATCTAAACTTAAGGTAACCCTTAGCCCAAGGGGTGAAATGCAAAAAATTGACGGATATAAAGACATGTCAGATCAAATTTTGTCAAAATTTAGTCCTGCCGATGAGGCAGGGAAAAAGGCAGCCATTGGCCTATTGGAAAAATTCGTAAAAGAAGAAATGATACAAAGGAATATTGACCAGATATTTAAGATATTTCCGGATTCTGCTGTGCATATCCGGGATAAATGGCAAATTACGTCAAAGTATCCCGGGGAAATAAGTATGAATATAAAAACGAATTATATTCTTAATGATATTGATGAGAAAGTAGCCAGTATTGCTGCAGAAGCTTTAATTGAAAGTGATAGCGCCAATGTTAACTACATGGGTTATGATGTAGGTGCAGGATTAAAGGGGCAGCAATCCGGCTTATACGAAATAGAAATAACATCGGGCATGTTAAAAAGCTGCCGGATAACCGGTATAATAAAAGGAAACATTAACGTTTTGGCTCGTGAATTGCCTGTTACCATTGAAACGAATGTGAAAATGAGAGGTGAAAAGATTAAATAACCAAAACTATTTTTTGGAAGATAACAGCATCCCCATTCCGGCCCATTTCTTGTGTTGATATGGGAGCAAAATCTTTTAAATGATTCCGGTAGTTGTCCTTCTCTCCTGGTGTGCACAACTTTTTTATGGATAAAATTTGCTCACATTTTCCTTTTTGTTGTGGATAAGTGATGTTCTTGAAAATTGCTTTCATTCCGCTAAATTCGCAGCCGTGTAAATTGCAGGATACTGCATTTGATTGGTAGTATTTTATTTAACGTATTTCATTTAATAACATAATATAATTCTCCCTTCAAGGGGAGTCAGGAGGGGGCCATGGCTAAAGCAAAAGAATCGGAAAAAGATAACAATCTGTTTGAATATACGGAAGATTCAATACGAACTCTTGAGTGGAGGGAGCATATCCGTCTCCGTCCCGGTATGTACATTGGTAAACTGGGCGATGGCGCCAGCCCCGATGATGGTATTTATGTGCTTGTTAAAGAAGTAATAGACAATTGTATTGACGAGCATACCATGGGTTATGGCAAGCAAATTGACGTAACTATTGAAAAGGGTGTGGTTACGGTTCGGGATTATGGCCGTGGTATTCCCCTTGGTAAAGTAGTAGATGTGGTAAGCAAGATTAACACGGGAGCCAAATACGACAGCAAAGTGTTTCAGAAAGCGGTTGGGCTGAATGGTGTTGGTACCAAAGCAGTAAATGCGTTGAGTAATTATTTTAAAGTAACTGCTTTTCGTGACGGTAAAGAAAAAACAGCTGAGTTTGAGAAAGGAGTGCTGGTAAAAGAGCATAAAGAAGCAAAGACCGGTGAAGGCAATGGTACAATGGTAACCTTCATTCCGGATGACTCGGTGTTCAAGAATTTTCATTATATACACGAGTATCTCGACAACCAGTTTTGGAATTATTGTTATTTGAATGCGGGGCTTATCATCAATTTTAATGGTAAGAAATATGTTTCTAAAAATGGTTTGCTGGATTTGTTGCAGCGTAAAACCAATGCCGATGATATCCGTTATCCTATCATTCATTTAAAAGGGGACGATATTGAAGTAGCCATCACACATGAAAACCAGTATGGCGAAGAATATTATTCTTTTGTAAACGGTCAGTTTACTACACAGGGTGGCACACACCTGGCAGCTTTTCGTGAAGCGTACGTAAAAACAATTCGTGATTTTTATAAGAAGGATTACGATGCGGCAGATATAAGAGGGAGTATTTGTGCGGCCGTATCTGTTCGTGTGCAGGAGCCTGTGTTTGAATCACAAACCAAAACAAAGCTGGGGTCGCAAAACGTATATGAAGGCGGGCCTACCATGAAAAACTTTGTGGGTGATTTCTTAGCTCGTGATTTGGATTTGTATTTGCATAAAAATCCAACCGTAGCCGATGCTTTAAAAAAACGAATTGAGCAAAACGAAAGAGAACGTAAAGAATTGGCCGGTATCAAAAAACTGGCTAATGAAAGAGCTAAGAAGGCTAATCTTCATAATAAAAAGCTGCGGGACTGTCGTTATCACTACAATGATGAACCTACCGGGAAAGAAAAAGATATCATTATAGAAAAAGCAAAAGAGAGCACCATTTTTATTACTGAAGGAGACAGCGCCAGTGGCAGTATTACCAAAGCCCGTAACGTGGAAACGCAGGCAGTGTTCAGTCTGCGTGGTAAACCGCTGAACAGTTTTGGTTTGACAAAAAAAGTGGTATATGAAAATGAGGAGTTCAACTTATTACAACATGCATTAAATATTGAAGAAGGGTATGAAGGGTTACGGTATAACAACATCGTAATTGCTACCGATGCCGACGTAGATGGTATGCACATCCGGTTACTATTGATGACATTTTTTCTGCAATTTTTTCCTGATTTGGTGAAAAACGGGCATGTTTATATTCTGCAAACTCCTTTGTTTAGAGTTAGAGATAAAAAAGAAACTTTTTATTGTTACGATGAAAGAGAAAAGCAGGATGCAATTAAAAAGTTAGGCGGTAAACCGGAGATAACCCGGTTTAAAGGATTGGGCGAGATTAGTCCGGAAGAGTTTGCAAGATTTATTGGTGCGGAAATGAAATTGGATCCCGTAATGCTATTGCCGGATATGCATATTCAGCAATTACTTGAGTATTATATGGGTAAAAATACACCGGAACGCCAGGATTTTATTATTGATAACTTGCGGATTGAATTAGACTTGGCAGAAACTAATTAGAAAGGAGATATAAGGCGATATGTTTGAGTTCCATCAAGATAAACTTCGTTATTTTAACATACAGGTACAAAATGCCCGCAGGCATGTAGTGCCGTTTGTTGAAAAACATAAACCGATATTGTCCGGCATGCGGGTTCTTGAAATTGGTTGTGGAGAAGCAGGTGTATTAAAAGCATTTATTGAAAAAGGTTGTGTAGCGGTGGGTGTTGAATTAGATGATCCCCGGTTGGTAAATGCCAGACTTTTTATGGAAAAGGAACTGGAAATGGGATTAATCAGTTTTATTTCGAAAGATATTTACCAGGTAGATGCGGCGACAGAACTAAAAGGAAAATTCGATATAGTTATTTTAAAAGATGTGATTGAGCATATACACGATCAAAAGAAGCTGATTGCCTGGATGAAAAGCTTTTTAAATCCCGAAGGAGTTATCTTTTTTGGTTTTCCGCCCTGGCAAATGCCTTTTGGAGGTCACCAGCAGATGATTAATAATAAGTTGTTAAGTAAGTTGCCCTATTATCATTTGCTACCAATGCCTTTATATAAATGGGTTTTAAAAATGGGTGGACAGGATGCAACCGCTTATGCGGAGATAAAAGAAACCGGTATTTCAATTGAGCGGTTTGAAAAAATTGTTAAGGAAACCGGGTATAAAGTGGTAAGCAAAACCTTCTACCTCGTTAACCCGATTTATGAATACAAATTTGGCTGGAAACCAAGAGAACAGTTTAAGCTGATAAGCGCAATGCCCCAAGTAAGAAATTTTTTTACCAGTTGTGTATATTATTTGATTAAAGATAATAGCGGTAGTGTATAAGTTAGATAATAATAAAAGCAGTGTCAATATATTAAGACTTAAATAAAAGCAAAATGATTCATATAGTTTTTAACGAGGCAGATGTAAAAGTTTTGCAGGAGGCAATAACATTGGATGACAGCCTGCAAGGAGAAGTGTTGTTGGTGAGAGATGATTATGCAGTGGGGCCGGTTGTAAATATTTATACAGAAGAGGGGATAGAAGTCAGAAAACAATGGTGGCGGGATGTATTGGCGGGAGGTGATTATGCCGGTAAAGCGGATAGCGGCGAAGTAGATGATAATAAATTGGTTAATGAGCTAAAAACCAGGCTTACTGAAAATAAGGAAGAGATTGTTTGGATTTGGGCAGCGCAAAACAAACATGATGTGAGTGGTTATTACTGGTTGATGAGTCAGCTAAAGGATTTTCAAGGGAGAATATTTATTCTTTATTTAAATAATCTTCCATTTATTAATGAAAAGGGGAATATTTTTTATCCGGAATGGCTGCATACCATTCCGGCAAAAGAGTTTTTAAAAGCCAGGAAACTGGCAAGAGAAATTACCTTGAGTGAGTTTGAAGTTGACCCGGACATCTGGCAAAAACTCTGCGAAGAAAACAAAGGCGTTCGTTTGCTGGAAGGAGGAAAGAAACTGATACAGGAAGATTATAATTTTTATGATGGCGAACTGAAGAAATACATTACGGGAGATTGGCAAAAAGCCAGTAAGATTATTCATAATTTTTTACATAAGGCAAAACATACAACAGGGGATGCTTATTTATTATGGAGATTGAAAGGATTAATTGCCGATGGATCATTTGATGTACAGGGAGAGATTGGTAAGATGAAAGATTTTGAGGTAAAGACCAAAGCGAAACAGGAAGAAGGTATCAATGCTGAATGATGAATTTTAAATGTTGAATGAATGGTAATTCAACTTTCATCATTTAATATCAAATTAATTTTAAATGAGTGCAGCTAAAAATAAACTGAAGGATTTATTAGAAAATGACGGAGGCATACAAGGCCAGTACAAAACCTGGTTTTTGGATTATGCTTCCTACGTAATATTAGAACGTGCCGTACCGGCAGTAGAAGATGGGTTAAAACCGGTACAACGTCGCATATTGCATGCTATGAAGGAAATGGATGATGGTCGCTTTAACAAGGTAGCGAACATAATTGGACAATCTATGCAATATCATCCACATGGTGATGCGAGTATTGGTGATGCATTGGTAAACATGGGTCAAAAAGATTTGTTAATAGAAACACAGGGTAACTGGGGTGATGTACGTACCGGCGACGAAGCAGCTGCAGCCCGTTATATTGAAGCAAGACTTTCTAAGTTTGCATTAGATGTTGCTTTCAACAATAAAACCACTGAATGGGCTTTAAGTTATGACGGTCGTAAGAATGAACCCGTGACTTTGCCCATGAAGTTTCCTTTGCTGCTGGCACAAGGAGCAGAAGGTATTGCAGTTGGACTGGCCACTAAAATTTTGCCACACAACTTTTGTGAACTGATTGAAGCATCCATTAAATATTTACGAGGTAAACGATTTGAACTCATTCCCGATTTTCAAACAGGTGGAATGATTGATGCCACCAATTACAATGATGGAAAACGGGGCGGTAAGGTTCGGGTAAGAGTACATATTGAAGAGGTGGATAAGAAAACATTAATGATTCGTGATGTGCCGTATGGTGTTACCACTTCTTCGCTGATTGATTCCATTATTAAAGCAAATGACCAGGGAAAAATAAAAATCAGGAAGGTGACAGATAATACTGCTGCCGAGGTAGAAATTCAAATTGATTTGGCACCGGGTATTTCTCCGGATATTACCATTGATGCCCTGTATGCGTTTACAGATTGCGAAGTATCCATTTCACCCAATGCCTGTGTTATTGTAGATAACAAGCCACAATTTTTGGGTGTGGTGGAATTGTTAAAATTTTCTACCGATCAGACCAAAGATTTACTGAAGAAAGAATTAGAAATTAAACTTGCTGAATTACAGGAGAAATGGCATTATACCTCACTCGAAAAAATATTTTTCGAGGAAAAGATTTACAAGGAACTGGAAAAGAAACATGCTACCTGGGACAAAGTAATTGAAGCGATAGGAGTTGCTTTTCAGCCATTCCGTAAGCAGTTGAAACGAGATATTACGAGAGAAGATATTATTAAACTGACGGAAAAGCCGGTTCGCCGTATCTATCGTTTAGATATAGATGAGTTAAATGAACAAATAAAAGGGTTGGAAGCAGATATTAAACAGGTTAAACATGATTTGGCCAACCTGGTTGATTTTGCAGTTGCCTATTATGAAAACCTGTTAAAGAAATACGGTAAAGGCCGTGAACGTAAAACGGAAATCAAGCTGTTTGAAACCGTTCAGGCAAAAGCCGTGGCTATTGCTAATACCAAACTGTATGTAAACCGCGAAGACGGTTTTATTGGTACTTCGCTAAAGAAAGATGAATTTGTTTGTGATTGTTCTGACCTAGATGATATTATAGTATTTACCAAACGCGGTATTATGAAAGTGGTGAAGGTGCAGGATAAAGCGTATATCGGTAAGGATATTTTACATGTGGCCGTTTTTCAGAAAAATGATGAACGCACTACCTACAATATGATTTATGTAGATGGGAAAACCGGTATGAGTTATGCCAAACGTTTTAATGTAACAGGTGTTACAAGAGAGAAAGAATATGACCTTACCAAAGGTGATGATAAAAGTAAGGTTCATTACTTTACCGCCAATCCAAATGGAGAAGCAGAGGTGGTGAAGATAAACCTAAGCCCAAGTTGCAGTGCGAGAAATAAAGAACTGGAATTTTATTTTGAAACACTGGAAATAAAAGGCCGAAGCAGCATGGGTAACCAGGTAACCAAATACCCTATCAAATCTGTAAAGCTGAAAGAAGCAGGTAAATCCACATTGAGCGGAAAAAAGCTTTGGTTTGATGACCAGTTTGGAAGATTGAATACCGAAGAGAAAGGTCAATATTTAGGCAGTTTTCAACCCGAAGAACAAATTTTAGTAGTATATCGGGATGGTAATTACGAAATCACCGACCAGGAGTTAACACAAAAACTTGACCCAGAGAATGTAATTTTCATTGAAAAATTCAACCCGGAAAAAATTATTACCGCTGTGTATTTGGATAATGACAAATACCAGTACAATGTTAAACGTTTCAAGATTGAGACCACTACATTAAAAAATAAATTCTTTTTCATCAAAGAAGGAGAGGGGAATTATGTGGAAACTGTTACCACTGCTGAAGAGCCAATATTAGCTATGCAGAGTGGCCGTGGTCAGCAAATACGAAAAGCAAAGATCAAAATTGCCAAAGTGTCGGAAGTAATGGGCTGGAAAGCAGTTGGAGCAAAGCTTGCGGATTATAACAAGAGCATTGAAATGGAATGGCAAAATTCGAGGGAAGAAGATAAGCAGGGTGAGTTGTTTGAATAAATTTTAAACTTCCCTTTGGGTAGTTCTTGACTTAAACGGTGTTTACAGGCTTTTATTTTTTAAATCCCGGATGATATTGCTCCAGTGTGCGACGGAGAAACTCTCTGTCTAAATGAGTGTAAATTTCTGTGGTAGTAATGCTTTCATGCCCAAGCATTTCCTGTACGGCTCTTAAATCAGCCCCGCCTTCTATCAGGTGTGTGGCAAAGGAGTGACGAAAAGTATGTGGCGAAATATTTTTTTTTACCTCAGCTTTCTGAGCCAGTTCTTTTATCAGCAAAAAAATCATTACACGGGATAGTGGGGCGCCTCTCCGATTTAAAAACAGAATATCTTCATAGCCCGGTTTTATTATCTGGTGCACTCGTATTTCATTTTTATACAGGTTAATATATTTTACTGCTGAACTTCCGATAGGCACCAGTCTTTCCTTATCGCCCTTTCCAATTACTCTTATAAAACCTACATCCAGGTACAAGGCGGAAATTTTAAGGTTTGTCACTTCGCTTACTCGTAACCCGCAGCTATACATGGTTTCCAGTATGGCCTTATTACGGCCACCTTCTGATTTGCTCAGGTCTATTTGGTTTATTATTTTTTCAATTTCTTCATAACTCAATACATCGGGCAGACTTCTTTTTAATTTGGGCGTTTCGAGCAAAGTAGTTGGATCTTTTTTAGTAATATCCTCCAACAGGCAATATTTGTAAAAACTTCGTATGCCGGAAATAATTCTTGCCTGGGACGAAGCAGTAATACCAAACTCAGCTATCCATTTTAAAAACTGTTGCAGGTCTCTTAACTCCACTTGCCCGGGAGTTTTTGCTGAATTGGCTTGTTCAAAGTATTGGGTGAGTTTATCAATATCTCTCAAATAGGCTTCAATCGAATTACCCGATAAAGATTTTTCTAATTGTAACCAGGTCTTAAATCCTTTTTTATATATATCCCACATAATTAATGTCAATTTACAATTGAATAATGAAATTGTAATGATTAACTATTATTTTCGCAGCTCATTTTAAGAATATTGTATAAAAATGGCATCAGCGTTTATAGCGTCGTTTAAAAAAAAGACAAAAAAGTACCTAAATAGTTACAGACGGTTTCTCACTCGCATAGGAAAAAATTCAATAAGAGGATTGGACAAACTGGCTATCCAGGCAGATAAAGAGGTGTGGAAAGAAACCAATTGTCTTGATTGTGCCAATTGCTGTAAAGTGATGACGCCAACTTATACAAAGGCAGATATAGAACGTATTTCAAGGCATTTTAAAATGAGTGCCAATGAATTTAAAAAGAAATGGCTGCGTAAAGACCGGAGTGGAGACTGGATGAATAAACAAACGCCCTGCCAGTTTTTAAATGCAAAAACAAATATGTGTACCATATACGAAATCAGACCTGTGGATTGTTCGGGATTTCCTCACCATACCAAAAAGCATTTTAAAGAGTGGGTGCATGTTTACAAACAAAATGTAGAATATTGTCCCGCTACATTTAAATTGGTGCAAAAAATGAAGGAAAAGTTAGATGCCCAAAATTAAATGCCAGGGTTAGTACCAGGATTTATGCTTTTTAAAAAGGGGATAAAAAGTAACAAATTTTAGTTATAGTTATTTTTTTCAAAAGAAATAATCGTTGCTTACAATTATACAGCCTCTTTATGTATTTCACTGGTAAAATGAAATTCGATATCCGGGTTATTATTTCTTTCCGTATTTAAAAACCATTCACTTTGGGCTAAATAAACAGGATGTCCATCTTTATCCAGGGCTGAATTTTGTAGTTTAAACCGAAGAAAATCCTCCAGCTTCTTTTCATCTTTACAGCTCAGCCAACAAGCTTTATAAAATGGTAATGTATTAAATTGAACGGAAGCTCCATATTCGTGTAACAAACGGTATTGTATTACTTCAAATTGCAATTCGCCTACACAGCCAATAATTTTTTTAGTACCCCCAAACTGGGTAAACAATTGGGCAACACCTTCATCCGTAAGTTGTAATAACCCTTTCTCCAGTTGCTTTGTTTTCATCGGGTCTTTGTTTACCACTTCTTTAAAAATCTCCGGAGAAAAGGAAGGAATTCCGATAAAGTAGAAGTTTTCTCCTTCTGTTAGAGTATCTCCGATTTTAAAATTTCCTGTATCAAACAAACCAACCACGTCACCCGGGTAAGCTTCCTCTATAATATCTTTTTGACGAGCCATAAACGAATAGGGATTGCTAAAACGAACATCCCTGTCAAGCCTTACATGGTGGTAGTATTTGTTGCGTTCAAACCTGCCGGAACAAACACGCATAAAAGCAATTCTATCTCGGTGCTTGGGGTCCAGGTTTGCATGTATTTTAAAAACAAAGCCGCTAAATTTATCTTCATGCACATCCAAATGTCTTAAAGAAGTTTCCCGGCTTTTTGGAGTAGGAGCTATACGGATAAACGTGTCCAGCATTTCCTTTACGCCAAAATTATTAATAGCGCTGCCAAAGAAAACAGGAGCCGTTTTGCCTTTCAGATAATCTTCTGTATTTAACTCGCCATAAACCCCGTCTATTAACTCCACATCTTCTCTTAAAATATCAGCATCCTTATCACCTAGTTTTTCATCTGCGATTTTATTATTTAAATTGGAAATGCTAAGTACATCACTTTCGTTAGCCTTTGTGTTGGCAGCAAATAAACGCAGACTTTTATCATGCAGGTTGTACACACCTTTAAAGTCTTTGCCGCTATTAATAGGCCACGTCATAGGGTGCAGATGAATACGTAATTCTTTTTCTATTTCTTCCAGTAAATCAAACCGGTTTTTGCCATCCCTGTCCATTTTATTAATAAAAACAATTACCGGTGTATCCCGCATACGGCATACTTCCATTAATCTTCTTGTTTGTTCTTCCACACCATTTACACTGTCCACCACAAGTATAACACTATCTACCGCCGTTAAAGTGCGGTAGGTGTCTTCTGCAAAGTCTTTGTGGCCGGGAGTATCCAGCAGGTTAATTAAAATGTGGTTGTATTCAAAAGTCATTACAGAAGTAGCCACGCTAATACCCCGCTGTCTCTCAATATCCATGAAATCTGAGGTAGCAAATTTTTTTATTTTATTACTTTTAACAGCGCCTGCCACTTGAATGGCACCACCAAATAAGAGCAGCTTTTCGGTAAGCGTTGTTTTACCCGCGTCGGGGTGACTAATAATAGCAAATGTTCTTCGTTTATTTATTTCGTTAACGTATTTCATGATATTTCAGTGCTACAGCCGGAAAAGTGAAGACCGGGTAGTTAATTTTAACATTTTCAGATATTTCCTTAATCTTTCTTTTTTTAAAGCCGCAAAGGTAGGTCTCGGCAGCCGATTTATAAAAAGCCGTTCATCATTGTTTGTTTTGTAAACCGGTAAACGATAGTTATTTTTGGATTATGAGAAGGAGTTTCGAAATTATAGCTACAAGTTTCCGCCTGATGTGGGAGGAACTGACAAATAATAAGCTTCGCACTTTTTTATCACTTCTTGGTATTATCATCGGTATATTTTGTATTGTAGGAGTATTGGCTACGGTGAGAAGTATGCAAAGTAGCGCCAATGATAGTTTACAATCATTAGGAAGCAATACAATATATGTTCAAAAATGGGAGTGGGGTGGTGGTGGCGATTACCCCTGGTGGAAATTTTTAAATCGTCCACAACCCAGCTATTGGGAGATGGAATTTTTAAAAAAGAAAATTCAAAGCGCTCAATATGTGGCTTTTGCCTTCCCTACAAGTCAAACAATAGAATTTGACAACAATGCTTTGGATAATGTGCAACTTAATGGTATAACCAATGAGTTTAATGAAATAAATACTTTCGACCTGGCGTATGGCCGTTACTTAACAGAAAGTGAGTTTGAGACAGGCAGTTCTAACTGTGTGGTTGGCTACACGATTGCGGAAACACTTTTTAGGAATGCAGAAAATGCAATAGGAAAAGAAATCAAAATAAAAGGGCATAAACATACCGTGGTAGGTGTAATAGCAAAACAGGGTAGAGGTTTTTTTGGTGGCGGCTGGAACTTTGATGAATCTGTGTTGGTTCCTTATCTCCAATCGGAAAAATTTATAAATAAAAGAGATGTATTTCAGAGCAAAATTATTATTGTAAAAGGCAAAGAAAATGTACCGGTGGAAGATTTGAAAGTAGAAATGCGTGGTTTGATGCGGGCTGCAAGAAAATTAAGTCCTAAACAAGATGATAGTTTTGCCTTAAACGATATTTCGTCTTCCTCCCAGTTTATTAACGGAATTTCCAATGGGTTATCCAAAGGAGGTATTGCCATTACGGTGTTATCTTTTGTTGTAGGCATATTTGGAGTGGCTAATATTATGTTTGTAACGGTAAAAGAACGAACATCCATGATTGGCTTAAAAAAGGCCATTGGGGCTAAACGCAAAACCATACTTCTTGAAATTTTGTTAGAATCTGCTTTTCTCTGTATTATGGGTGGGTTAATAGGATTATGCCTGGTATTTATGTTAACATTATTTTTAACCGGGGCTTTTGGTTTTAAGGTATTTATATCAATTCCCCTGTTTTTATTTGCCATCGGGCTTTGTATTTTCTTTGGTATGCTTGCGGGCATAATTCCTGCAATACAGGCATCCCGGCTTGATCCGGTGGTGGCCATCCGTTCAAAATAAAGTACAATGTTTAATAGTGTATGCTCAATGTTCGTTTATTTTGCAATTAAATAAATGAATTTTAGCCATTGAGCATTACAATTTTAGCTATAGAATCTTCCTGCGATGATACTGCCGCATCCGTTTGTCGGGATGGAATAATTTTGTCCAATCATGTCGCCAATCAAACGGTTCATGAAAAATATGGAGGAATTGTTCCCGAACTGGCATCACGGGCACATATTCAAAACATTGTGCCGGTTGTAGATGTAGCTTTAAAAACAGCCAATTGCCAGCTACACGCGATAGATGCGGTGGCCTTTACACAATCACCCGGGTTAATCGGCTCTCTGTTAGTAGGAGCACAATTTGCCAAATCAATGGCATTAGCATTACAGAAGCCGCTAATAGCGGTACATCACATGCAGGCCCATGTACTGGCAAATTTGATAGCCGTGGAAAAACCAAAATTTCCTTTTTTGTGCCTTACGGTGAGTGGTGGGCACACCCAGATTGTGTTGTGTAAATCTCCCACAAACATGAAAGTAATTGGTGAGACACTGGATGATGCCGCAGGAGAAGCTTTTGATAAAACCGCTAAACTTTTAGGCTTTACCTATCCGGGTGGACCGTTGATTGATAAGTATGCCCGGGAAGGAAACCCCGATCGGTTTACGTTTGCTGAACCCCAAATTGCCGGACTGGATTTTAGTTTCAGCGGATTTAAAACTTCCTTTCTGTATTTTTTGCAAGAACAAACAAAACAACACGAGAATTTTATAAAAGAAAATTTAGCTGACTTGTGCGCCTCTGTTCAAAAAACGATTATAACCATTCTGTTAAAAAAAATAAAACGTGCTTCAATAGAAACAGGCATTAAAGAAATTTGTCTTGCAGGTGGGGTATCCGCAAACTCAGGTTTACGGGCCGGAATAAAAGCTATGGGACAGAAATACAATTGGAACGTTTACATACCCCTGTTTGAATATTGTACGGATAATGCTGCCATGATTGCCATAACCGGTTATTACAAATATTTGAATAATGAGTTTGCTGATTTAACAATAAGCCCTATGGCAAGGGCAGAGTGGTAATTAAGTCAAAACAAAGAAACTATTTTAATCAGATACATTGTTATTCCCTTATTCGTGGCCGGTATAAATTTTATGGCTAACTCATACTTTCAATTTAAACAATTTATCATCCACCAGGATCAGTGCGTATTAAAAGTGGGAACAGACGCCTGCCTGTTGGGAGCTTTTGCTGCCAATTATTTATCAAAAACCCCAAACAACGTAAACTCCATTCTTGATATCGGTTCCGGAAGCGGATTACTCATGCTGATGCTTGCCCAAAAATTTAATGCTCAAATTGATGGAATTGAAATTGATAAATCTTCATACGAACAAGCTGAACAAAATATTAAAAATTCACCCTGGAAGGAAAGATTGAATTTATTTAATGCCGATGCAAATGCGTTTTCCTTCCCGCATAAATATGATTTTATTATTACCAATCCGCCTTTTTTTGAAGGAGATTTAAAATCCTTTTCTTCAAAAAAAAATATTGCGAAACATGATGCCGGATTGACATTGTATCAACTGCTTACTATTGTTGAAGCAAGTCTTTTACCAGAAGGAAATTTGGCAATATTGTTGCCCACGCACAGGGCTAATAATTTTTTATACCATGCAGGCGAAAAGAAACTTTATCCTTCTTATCGGTTAGAAATAAAGCAAACACCGCGACACAAAGCTTTTCGCAGCATAATTGTATTAAGCAGAATACAAACAGTAGCTGTACAAGAAGAACTGGTGATAAAAGAAACAGAGATGGCATATTCTCCCGGGTTTGTTTCTTTGTTAAAAGATTATTATTTATACCTGTAATTTAATTTCTTGGGCAGGACTTTATCCTTCAGCATATTCTTTTAAATATTCGAAAGGTTTGGTGAGTTTTCCCTTTTTAACCATAGTGGCCCGTTCAATAACCGGAGATTCTCCCCGAACCAGGTCTTCCAGTACAAATTTTACTAATTGCTCCCCAAAATAGCGACTGGCATCTCTCGGTAATTCATTGGGCAGATTTCCTATAGCCATTATATCTACTGAATTGGGTGCTCCCGCATTAACTTTTTGTAAAGTTGTTTTATCAATCGCATAAATAGGGTCAGCAATCGTAGAATCTCCTACATTAACAGGGATAGACCCCATCTTGTCGTTCGTTATGTCCGCAATGGAAAGAATTTTAAAATCAGGAGATTGAAATTCCTCTATCGTAAATAAAGGAGGGATCCCCTTATCCCAATAAACCCCGTTCATTAAAATATCGGTATGTTTGGAAAAAGGCGAAAATAAACACTGGTATTTTTGAGGAGATAGATGAAAATCTTTACGGTTATATGTTCCATCATCCTTACGTTTGTATAAATCGCTGCCCTTAAGATGAACATAAACAGCATAATCAAATTGCTTGTGTAAAAAATCAAATGGCTCTACTTCATGTATTCCCATCAGGTTCATTATTTCCAATACACCATGAGCTACACGGCCGCTCCCCGTAACAGCAATTTTTATTTTAGGCAGTTTAATGCCGAAATAGGTGTGAATAAGGTTTCGGTAATCCTTACAGTCCTTTACCCGTCCCAGTTTAAATAATCCTGTTCTGTTACCATACGCCATCATACCATTATGAGCCCCGACAATACCCGCAAAAAAGCCAAAGCCTAAAATTCGCTGACCATCTTCGTGGGTTAAACATTCAAAATCTATCAGCGTTATTTTTTTTTCAATAATTTTTTTGAAAAGACTCCTATTGTATTCCTGGGCTTTTTTAGTGTGGGAGAAAAATAAGTAGGTTTTCCCTTCAATTAATAAATCTTTCGGCACTTCTTTTATTCCAAGCAATACATCACAATCGCTCAAATCTTCCCGTACTTCCACTCCCGAAACACTGTACTCCTTATCACTGAAGCAGCGGGTAGGCGAAGTTTGAGCTATTATTTTTATATCAGAAAAATTTTGATGAATCCATTTGCATTGGGCAGGCGTAAGAGCAACCCGGTTATCTGCCGGTACTTTTTCTTCTCGTATTAAACCAATTTTCAGCATCAATTGTTACAATTAGACGCTACAATTTACATCTTAGAATTTAATATTCATATCCTACATTTGCCAGATGAAGTATTTTGAATTGTTTGGCATACCTGTAAGTTTGAAAGTAGAAAAAGCAAGCCTTGCCAAAAAATATTTTGAATTACAGAAAAAATTTCACCCCGATTATTTTTCTCAAGAAAGTGAAGCAGTGCAGGCTGACATGTTGGAAAAAGCAGCATTAATTAACAAAGCATTTAAAACTTTTCAGAATCCCGATGAAGTAATAAAATATGTATTAATGGAAAAGGGACTTTTAGCCGAAGAAGAAAAATACCCTTTGCCCCCGGATTTTTTAATGGAAATGATGACGTTAAACGAACAGTTGGCCGAAGCATCTATGGAAGGAGGAGAGAACCTGCCTCTTATTAAAGCAGGAATAGAAGACACTGAAAATGAAATTTATTTACCCGTACAAACGATTATTGAAAATTATAAGGAAGGAGTTACTACTATAGAAGAATTGTTGAAGGTGAAAGAATACTATTACAAAAAAAAATACCTCAACCGGCTTAAGGAACAACTGAAATAAGCCGAAATTTGATTTTACCATTTTGCTTTTTACAATTACATTTGCAACCACTGAAGGATTTGAAAGTTTAGCAGTTGAAAGTCGTTATGATGACGTGTAAACTTTTAGATAAAGAAATCCTTGAGCCTTTTAAATTGCCCAGATGGCGGAACTGGTAGACGCGTCAGACTCAAAATCTGGTATTGGCAACAATGTGCAGGTTCGATTCCTGTTCTGGGCACAAAAAAATGGAGCACCCTTGATAGTATTATCTTTCAAGGGTTTTTTATTTGTGTGGGGAGATGTTTATTCTGAAAAAACTTGTAAACGATTTTATTCCTGATCTAAGGTTTCCCAGAATTGATTTTTTGAATATCCCAATGCTTTTAAAGCATTTTTAATAATAAATTCAGGTACCGGGTCAATATGTGTTTGAAATATAATTGGTCGTGTTAATTCTTTCTTTGTCCAAACCTCGTGACCACCGTAACTCTTATGAATTTACATCCGGCTTTTGAGAGAAAAAATCTGTATTCAGCTAATGAAATATTTGACAATTTCCTTGTACTCATCAGGCAAAGGCAGGAATTTGAACGTTCATGTCGTATTTCTTAAATGGTCTGTTGTTGACTATTTCTCTAAATGATTCATTTTTTTGTAATAATGTAGAGACATCAGGACTATTTAGGGTTTTTTGCTTTTTGTCAATCCGCCATCCATATTTTTTTAGATCTTGCTCTACAGTTTTTTTATTTGTTGTATATTTCACATACTCATGTAGTGTTGTTTCAAAACTGTGTCTTGCCTCTTGTTCATCATTCCCGTAGCCATATAAGTCTAGGGCTGGTGAATAAACTACATAAACATTTTCCTCAATAAATGTGAATAAGGATAATTTTACAGACACACCATGTTCCGGGAAATGCCCTTGAAGAATAACTTTAGACATAAAATATATTAGAAAAAGTCTTACAATTTAGTTTAAAAGAGGCTAATCTGGTACAAATTAACAATTTAGATTGAATCCGGGAAATTGATTGCAAGTTGATTTTTTTGCCATTTTAAGATAATTAGACTTGGTTTGTGTATAGGCTTGCCTGGCTGTTTTTTCAATTACACATTAAATCTAAAGTGCATTATATCCCCATCTTTCACCACGTATTCTTTTCCTTCAATTCTTAGTTTGCCAGCTTCGCGGCAAGCGGCTTCCGAGCCATATTGGATAAAATCATCGTAACTCATTACTTCGGCTTTGATAAAACCCTTTTCAAAATCAGTATGAATAACACCAGCTGCCTGGGGAGCTTTCCAACCTGTGTGTATCGTCCAGGCCCTTACCTCCTGAACACCTGCAGTAAAATAGGTTTGTAAGTTGAGCAAACGGTACGCTGAATGTATAAGTTTGTCCAAAGCCGGTTCCGTCATTTTATACTCCTCCATAAACAATTGCCTGTCCTCTTCATTATCCATTTCTGCTATTTGTTGTTCAATAGAGTTATTCATAATAATCACCTCCGCATTTTCTGCAGCCACAGCAGCCTTTAAAGCATCAGAAAATTTATTGCCGGTATGCATAGAAGGTTCATCCACATTAGCTACGTAAAGAACGGGTTTCTCTGTTAATAAAAATAAATCCGCAATGGCTATTCTTTCTTCTTTACCCAAATCCAGTTCTCGAATGTTTTTCCCACTTTCCAAGTGCTCATAGCATCGCTTTAATACTTCGTATTCCGCCTTTATTTTGGCATCACCCGTTTTGGCCAGCTTTTCTGTTCGTTGTAATTTTTTTTCTATACTTTCCAAATCCTTCAACTGTAGCTCGGTATCAATAATATTTTTATCGCTAACAGGATTAACAGGCCCTTCATCACGCAGGATGTTCTCATCTTCAAAGCAACGAATTACATGTACAATTGCATCTACTTCACGGATATTGGCCAAAAATTTATTTCCAAGTCCTTCGCCTTTACTGGCGCCTTTAACAAGCCCCGCAATATCTACAATTTCAATTTGAGTAGGAACAATACGATTCGGCTTTACCAGTTCAGCCAGTTTCTGCAAACGTTTATCCGGCACATCTACCAAACCAATATTCGGGTCAATGGTACAAAACCGGTAATTACTTGCCTGCGCTTTGGCGCTATTACTTACTGCATTAAATAATGTTGATTTTCCTACGTTTGGTAACCCTACAATTCCTGCTTGTAAACCCATTGTTGACGTGTGATTTGTAATTTCTGATTTAAAATTTTGCGGCGCAAAGGTAAGGCTTGGCAAGCAAACGATTTTTATTAATTGAAAATCCTATCTTCAAATTTTAATTAACTACGGATAACCCGGGCATACGACATTATACATCCAAAATTGTTTTTATGGCTTTAAGCAGAATATGGAGTGCATTTATAATTGTTGCCATTGCGGTAGCAGCGTTTAAATATATGTTTTCTCCCGACAATAAAACCGTATTCAGCAAAATGGTAGTAGGTAAATCAGGAGATACCAGTAACACAAAACTTATAGATAGCGCTGCCATTTCACCAGCCATCATTACCCAGTTATTAAACAATAAGGAAACTAAAATAGGAGAGGATAAATACATAAAAACAGAGTCAGGTAAATTTATAATCTGTAAAGAACAGAATGCCAATGGCATTTTAGAAACTTGCAAAGATGCCGTGAATATTTGCATCGGGCTTATAGGAGTAATGGCTTTGTTCATGGGTTTTTTAAGCATAGCAGAAAAAGCCGGCGGTATCCAGTTTTTGTCCAGAATTATTGCTCCTTTTTTCTCCCGCATTTTTCCTGATGTGCCTAAAGGACATCCGGCATACGGGCACATGATTTTAAATTTTTCGGCTAACCTGTTGAACTTAGATAATGCAGCCACACCATTTGGAATAAAAGCGATGGAAAGTTTGCAGGAAATTAATCCCCGTAAAGAAAAGGCGTCCAATGCCCAACTTATGTTTTTATGCTTACATGCCTCCGGTCTCACTTTAATTCCGGTAAGCATTATAGCAATCCGGTCATCTTTAAAAGCCTCTAACCCCACAGATATTTTTATTCCTTGTATGATTGCCACTTTTGCCGCTACTATGGCTGCACTGATTATCGTTTCAATTAAACAAAAAATTAATTTAATACAACCCGTTATTTTACTGTGGGTAGCAGGTTTGTCAGCCGTAATAGCAGCCCTGGTTTTGTATCTTAAAACGTTAACAACTGAGGGTGTACAGGATTTTTCAAAAATTATAAGCAATGGATTGATACTCGCTATTTTTTTGCTTATTGTAACGGGAGCTATTTATAAAAAAATAAATGTTTTTGATGCTTTTATTGAAGGAGCGAAAGGTGGTTTTGAAACAGCCGTTAGAATTATTCCTTATATCGTGGGGATGTTGGTAGCCATTAGTATGTTGCGTACCAGTGGTACGTTTGACTTTATTATTGACGGGATGAAAAATATATTTATGGTAATAGGAGCCGATACCCGTTTTGTGGATGGATTACCAACCGCTTTAATTAAACCACTTAGCGGAAGCGGTGCAAGAGGTATGATGATTGATACCATGAAAAATTTTGGCCCTGACTCCTTTGCCGGCAGGCTTTCCGGAGTTCTTCAGGGTTCCAGCGATACCACGTTTTATGTAATAGCTGTTTATTTTGGAGCAGTAGGGGTAAGAGATACCCGCTATGCGGCGGGAGCTATGTTACTGGCTGATTTAGTAGGCATAATAACATCTATTTTATTAGCGTATTTGTTTTTTGTATAGCCGGGAAAGGACTGCCTGTCCCTTCAAATTGGGTGTGCCGTACCATAAAATTACTTTTTCAATCACTTGGCGTTTTGCCTGTGAGGTGTTACCTTTGCGCTCCAAATTTATTGTCCTGAAGAGGCTCAATAAGAGTGCTGCCGGTGCAGCGCCGCCTCAAGGGTGAACCTTAAAAAGCATTAATATGCCCAAGGTAAAAACAAACTCCAGCGCAAAAAAGCGCTTCAAGGTGACCGGAACTGGTAAAATCACTCACCAAAAATCTTTTAAACGCCACATTTTAACCAAAAAAACAAAAAAACGTAAACGTGCTTTAGGTCGGGACGGTGAAGTCCATAAATCTAATTTGGACTTTGTAAGACGTTTATTAGCGTTAAAATAAGATTAGATATCAAAGCCTTGATATCTGGAGCAAGTGAGATTACAATTTTCAACCTAAAATTTAAAATTATTAAAATATGCCTCGTTCAGTAAATGCCGTTGCCAGTCGTGCACGCAAAAAAAGAATACTTAAGCAAGCCAAAGGTTTTTATGGCAAGCGTAAAAATGTTTACACAGTAGCCAAAAACGTATTAGAAAAGGGGTTAACCTACCGCTATGTTGGCCGTAAATTGAAGAAAAGAGAATACCGCACTTTATGGATTGCCCGTATCAATGCGGCAGTAAGAGAAGAAGGGTTAACTTATAGCCAGTTCATAAGTCTTTTAAATAAAAAAGGGATAGCTCTGGATAGAAAAGTATTGGCCGATTTAGCAATGAATAATCCGGAATCATTCAAGGCACTGGTAGCTTCCGTTAAGTAAATAATAAAGCTCTTGGATACGATAAACCGGGTGTGTAAAAAGCTCCCGGTTTTTTTATTGCAGATTTCAGCAAAAAATTACTTTTGCGTCGTTCCTGGTTGATATGGTCAGCCAGAGGAAGTTTTTTAAAATTACAACCCATTGTTATAAATGAATAATACTTACACCGATCTGGTGAAGCAAACCTTCAACTTTCCCCAGGAGGGATTTGAAGTAATTGATGGCTATCTTCATTTTAATGGCCTGGATGTAAAGGCTCTGATTGATAAATACGGCACACCTTTAAAGCTTTCTTATTTACCCAAGATTGGCATGCAGATAAAAAAAGCAAAAAAAATGTTTGCCGATGCAATGAAAAAATACAGGTATGAAGGTAAATATCACTATTGTTACTGCACCAAGAGCTCCCATTTTTCTTTTGTAATAGAAGAAGCACTAAAGCACGATATTCATTTGGAAACTTCTTATGCATACGATATTGAAATTATAAGAAAGTTGTATGATAAAAAGAAAATAACAAAAGATATTCATATCATTTGTAATGGGTACAAACAAAAACAATATATAACCCGCATTGCCGGTTTATTAAATAGCGGATTTAAGAATGTCATTCCTGTTTTGGATAATAAAGATGAATTACAGCAGTATAAAAAATCCGTAAAAGTTCCCTTTAAAGTGGGTATTCGTATCGCCGCCGAAGAGGAACCGTCTTTCCCGTTTTACACATCCCGTTTGGGCTTTAGAACAAGAGATGTGTTGGAGTTTTATGTAGATAAAATTGAAGGAAATGAAGATCGGTTTCAGCTTAAAATGCTCCATATATTTTTAAACAAAGGGATTAAAGATGATATCTATTACTGGAGTGAATTAAATAAAATAATTAATCTTTATTGCCAGTTAAAGAAAATTTGTCCGGAGTTAGATAGTATCAATATTGGCGGTGGTTTTCCCATTAAACATTCACTGGGATTTGAATATAATTACCAGTTTATGATTAATGAAATTGTAAGAAACATCAAACAATCTTGTAAAAAAGCAAACGTGCCAATGCCGAATATTTTTACAGAATTTGGCAGCTTTACGGTAGGAGAGAGCATGGCCCATATTTATAGTGTAGTTGGTCAAAAAATGCAAAACGACCGTGAGATATGGTATATGATAGACTCTTCTTTTATAACTACTTTACCAGATACATGGGGCATTGGCGAAAAATTTTTGATGCTCCCCATCAATAAATGGGACCAGGAATATCAGCGAGTGGTGCTGGGAGGAATTACCTGTGATAGCCATGACTATTATGATTCAGAGGAACATATTAATGAAGTGTTTTTACCAAAACTGAATAATGGAGAACCATTGTATGTCGGATTCTTTCATACAGGGGCCTACCAAGACCAGATAAGCGGTTATGGAGGAATTAAACATTGTCTTATCCCTTCTCCCAAACATGTGTTGGTTGAATACGATAAAAACGGGAAGTTAACAGACAGGCTTTTTGCAAAAGAGCAATCAGCACAAAGTATGCTGAAGATTTTAGGATATTGATCCAGGGAAATTTATTTTTTACGCAGCCTGTATTTTTTATTTACCTGCGGGCTGTTAAAGTAAGCGTCCAGTTCTTCTTCCGTCATGCTCCCGGCAAATTCAATAGGCACGTCAATAAGTTGTATTTGTATTTGTTTTAGTTCGTCTTTCAGTTTACCTATTTTTTTAACGAGATCAGGATCTTTTTCTCCCACCAATACATTATCATTTAGCATATACTCCAATCGCTTAATAGCTGCACGAATAGTGGTGGCCTGGTTTTGATCGTAAACTTTTTGAGGCGATACGGCTTCCTTAATAGGAACTAAGGATACTCCTACACTCGGCAGTATTTTACCTATATTTTGAGTACCGTTAGTACTGGAGGTAGCTAACACACTGCCGGTTAATGCCGTGGCAGAACTGGTGATATCAAAAGTAGTACGGGTGTTTTTTACCTTTTTAATTTTTTTATCCAATGTTAGAAAGGTGTATTTCAACTGAAGAATGTACACGTTGATATTTTTTTTAATCAAATTGTATTCCTGCAATGATAATGGATAGTTCAATGCATCCTTTACAACAATTTTTACAATGGCCGTATCACGCACCAAAAAGCGATTGGTACCAACAAAAGTTAGGTTTAATATTTTTACTTTGCCCGAATCGCTTTCTTTCACAAAATCAAAAGGAGGTGACCAGGAAAACTGATCGTTACAACGGGAAACCGATGTATAATTTTTAATGGGCATATTGGAAAACAACTCAATATGTTCTACGGGAAAATTGCCATCCTCGCATTGCAACTTAAAGGCAACGGTATCGCCTTCTTCCACTGCCAAAGTAGAGCTTACGGATGGTTTTACCCTGGAGGGTATTATTTCTGTATTATAAAAAACGATGGTAAAAAAGGTATCAATCCTGTCAGTTGGGTTATTTAAGCTTTGTACGCCTATATTAACTTTATACGAATAATCGTACTTCAACTTTCCTGACAAGAAAAAGTTTTTATCTGCTTTAAAACTTAATAAACCATTGTCTTTGTTCAATCGCAGTCCCAGGGGAGAGTTTTTTAAATACCAATAATACTTTGACTGATCTTTATTTATTTCTAATTGATAAGAAAGAGAGGAATCAACATGCAGTGTAAAATAGGGATTAAGATTTTTTATTCGAAGAATTGTATCTATCGGCTCTGTAACTACCGGAATACTGTCATCTGTATTTTGTGAATAACCAATATTTGAAATAAATAGGCAGGAAATCAGAACCAGCCGGATTGGTATTTTCTTCATGTAGTAAATGGATTTTGCGGGGCGAAGATACTACATTCACGTTTTCATAGTTTACCTTTCTCAGGAGTTCTTAGCAACATTGGTTTATACTAAACACGGGCGGCTATTGCCAAAAGGAGCATGATAATAACGCCTAAAATAAAGTTGAGTATGTTTGGCTCGTGCTTCATGACAAAACTTTCTAATGTTAATTCAAAATTTTTGCCATAAACAATCAGGAGAAAATTCTTTGTTCTTTTTACCAGGTATTTAACAGAAAAAACCTCCCTGGGATCAGAGAGGTATTAAACCAAAACCAACTGCTAAATATATTACCTTAAAAACAGGCTATTCAGCTTCTTTCATGAATTTATTGTATATTAATATGTCTCGGTGTTTCTTTAGCTACCTTTTTCTTGGGGAGGTATAATTTTAATACCCCATTCTCATATTTCGCCTGAATATTTTCCGCATCTATGTTTTCATCAATGGAAAAGCTTCTTTTAAAGCTGCTGAAAGTAAATTCTTTCCGGATGGTTTTATAGTCCTCTGTTTTACTTTCTTCTTTTTTTTCGTAGCCAATGGTAAGCAGGCCATTTTCAGCTGTTACATTAAAGTCTTCTTTATTTCTTCCCGCAGCCAATAATTCCAGATGGTAGGCATCCTCTGTTTCGTGGATGTTTACTTTAGGATAAGCACGGTTGCCATTTCCAGTTTCCAGCATAGTAGCGGGAGTATTAAAAAAATCATTAAATAAAGAATCAAACGTTCTTTTTACGGGATAATTTGTGTTTACTAATAGCATAGTTAAATTATTTTAAAGGTTTACAATATGTTTACTTGTGAAGTAAGCATCAAAACGCAGACCACCGGCTTTTTACAAATAGATTATGGACATTTTTGACCTATTAAATGTTTTTTTTACGACAATAAGTCTTTTTTTCTTAGAAAAGATGACATAGGTTCATGGTCTTTTTAAACCGGATTCTTTTAGTAATTTTGTACACCAAATAATAAATTCAACAAATAAAATTATGTATCCAACAGAAATTGTTATACCCATGAAAGAGGAATTAACCGAGCATGGGTTTGATGAACTTTTAACGGCAGCAGATGTAGATATTCAATTACAAAAAAAAGGAACAACCCTGGTAATGATAAACTCCGTATGCGGCTGTTCAGCGGGTAGTGCAAGACCCGGTGTGGTAATAGCAGTAAAAAATGCACAAAAGAAGCCCGATTACCTTGTTACCAGTTTTGCCGGGTATGATGTAGATGCTGTAAAAAAGCTTAGAGAGTATTTAATGCCGTATCCACCTTCTTCACCATCCATTGCTTTATTTAAAGATGGAGAGTTAGTTCATTTTATTGAGAGACACATGATCGAAGGAAGATCGGCACAAATGATTGCTCACAATTTAATTTCTGCTTTTGAGCAGTATTGCTAACCACATTCGTTGGTTTAACCAGGAAAGATTAATAGGTAAATCCTCCGCCCGGAGGATTTATTTTTTTAAATAAATTGGATAATAGAAAGCTTATTAAAAACTAATTCTTTGCTTCTCCTGGTAGTTAATTTTAAAATTTTTGTACACACCGGAAATTCCGGCTTTTACGGTGCCGGAAACTTTAATGGTCAATTCCTGGTTCAAAAAAGCTGAGAAAAGGTTTTTATATACCAGGCTATTTTTTGCTAATACGGATATAGGCAAAACAAAATCCGAATTTGCAGGAGCCAGTATCGTTGAGTCGAGGGTAGTGTGCCCTGCGTAATTTTCATCTATAAAAATATCCAAATCGGTTCCTTTCACTCTAAACCCGATTTTGTTAGGATTGTAACATACTACGTCCATTTTGACAGTTGACACGTTCCCATCCAACTTGCTTATCCGGAAGTTTTTAACGGCCTTATACTCGGGCTCAATCAGATATCTGCACCCGGAAAAAGATAAGGAGGAAAAGAGCAGCAAAGGAAGTATCGTTTTATTTAGTTCCATATTTTGCTAAAATAGGGGGTTATTTCAAAAAATAAATTTTGTTCTTGAATTTAATCGGCCGATATTAACCAAAATTTCAGCTAATAAATTTGGGAAAATAAGATTAGCGGTTGGCAGTAATACAAATTATGTTAGCACAATTTTTTTAGCAAATTTATTTTATACTAAAATATTAGTAAGTAATTATTTATATAAATTTATTTAACATTTAATAATATAATAAAAAAGCAAATAAAATTAATTATTGACTGTTTTCTTGATAAAAATTCGAGCAGCTATGCCTAATGGAAATTATGATACTTTAATTATTGATAATCAATATTTACCATGCGTTTTTTACTTTAAAACTTTAATTAAATTTAAAAATGTAAGAATTGAGCAATTTGAGTGGTATCAAAAAATGAGTTTTCGAAACCGGTGTTTCTTAGCCGGGCCAAATGGAATCCTCTCCCTTTCTGTTCCCTTAGAGCATGGGCGAAACCAAAAGGCTTTTTTTAAAGATGTAAGGATCTGTTATAAAGAAAATTGGTCACTCAGGCATTGGCGGTCTATTCATGATGCGTATCGAAAGTCGCCCTTTTTTGAATTTTATGCAGATGACATAAAGTCCTTTTTTAATAAGCCTCCGATTTTTCTTTTTGATTGGAATATGCAATGGATTGAATGGTTTTGCAAGCAGACAGGCATTCTGGCCTCCGTAAAACTTACGGATGAATATTTACCCCGTTACCCCGAAAATTACACCGATCTGAGAGATTTTATAGCCCCCAAGAATTACATACAATTTGGGAAAGAATTACCACTTTATAAGCAGGTATTTGAAGATAGGAATGGATTTTTGCCCAACCTTTCCATACTGGATGCCCTTTTTTGTGAAGGCCCTGCCGTTAGTTATTTACTTCACTAACTAACATATATAACCTTTTTTAATATTGGTAGTTTTTAAATACAAATTGTATTTTTGGAAACCTAGGTCTGTTACCAGCTAATTGTAAACAACTTATGAGAACCCTAGTAACTGTATTAGTTTTCTTTTTTTTATTATCGTCAAAGATAAAAGCACAAGATTTTTCTAATAGGGGAAGAGATTTTTGGGTAGCCTATGGTAACCATGTTCGGTTTAGTAATGGTAATGGACAAGAGATGGTGCTTTATCTTACGGCTACTCAAACAACTAATTACAAGATTGAAATTCCCGGTAATGGATGGTCTGTAACCGGAACAATAGCTGCTAATAGTGTTGTTACGTCAGTTCCCATTCCCAAAATAGGTACCTCTGATGCAAGATTAGTAACAGAAGGGAAATATAATACGGGCATTCACGTAACGGCCGATAAACCAATTGTTGCTTATGCGCATATTTACAATACCAGTGTATCCGGAGCGGGTCTTTTATTTCCCACCAATACCCTGGGTAAGGAATATTATTCGGTAAACTTTACGCAACTTTCTAACGAGCCACCAATTTCCTACTCCTGGTTTTTTGTTATTGCAACAGAAGATAGCACATTGGTAGAAATAACTCCTTCAAAAGTTACGCTGGCAGGTAAGCCGGCGGGTACTCCATTTACCAGCTTGTTAATGAAAGGAGAAGTGTATAATATAATGTCAAATGAGGATTTAACCGGGTCAAAAGTTCGTTCGATTAACGGTAGTTCAACCGGTTGCAAAAGAATTGCTGTTTTTTCGGGCTCTGGCAAAATTAATATTACCTGTAACTCTTCTACAGAAACATCTTCAGATAACCTGATACAGCAATGTTTTCCTGCCAATGCCTGGGGTAAAAAATATATTACTGTACCCACAAAAAAGATGGAAAACAACTTTTTTAGAATTGCCGTTACAGATCCCACAACAGTAGTTAAAATAAATGGTGTTGTATTAACAGGCTTGAATGATAATTTTTATTACGAGTTTCAAAGTAATTCGCCTAATGTCATTGAAAGTGATAAGCCCGTAATGGTGGCACAATATATAACTACACGAACGAACTGTGGCAATTTAGCCTTTGGAAATAATACCTCTCAGGGAGGTGATGGAGACCCCGAAATGATTTATTTAAGTCCCTTGGAACAAACAGTGGATAATGTAACATTAAATTCCACGCCTTATTATCAAATTAACCAACATTTTGTAAACGTTGTAATTAAAACAAATGCCATTAATAGTTTTAAAATAGACGGGAATAGTGTAGCTGGTTTCTTTTCACCAGTTCCATCCGATCCAGGTTTTTCGTTTGCACAAATAGTAGTGGGACAGGGGCAGCACAATTTAAAAGCAGATTCCGGTTTTAATGCTATTGCCTATGGATATGGCTTTGCAGAATCATACGGATATAATGCGGGAGCTAACGTTATTGATTTATACCAGCACGTAACAGTACAAAACCAATATGGAACAGGTGTTGGTAATCAAAGTGGTTGTGTCAATTCTCCTTTTAACTTGTCTATTACTTTACCTTATCAACCAATATCTCTATCCTGGGATATACCTGGTTATTCAAGTGTAGTTAATAATAATCCAACGTACGACTCCACTTACAGTATTAGCGGGGTACAATTGTATGTGTATAAGCTGTCCGGTTACTATTCATTCACTTCCCCCGGCACCTATCTGTTAAAAGTAACTGCCAATAATCCTATTTCAGACGGATGTTCCGGATTACAAGAAGTTTATCTCGACTTTGAAGTGGAAAGTACACCTGCAACCGCTTATACGATACTTACCAATGAGTGTATTAGAGATTCTGTATCTTTTTTTGATAATAGCGATGGTAATGGCAGAACCCTTGCAAGATATTTTTGGGATTTTGGTGACGGAAATTTTTCTTATGTAAAGAATCCAAAACACAAATATGCAGCAGCCGGCATGTATAAGGTGCGGCATTCAGTATTGACAGATATTGGCTGTTTATCCGATACATTGGATAAAATGGTTACTATCCGCAATTTGCCAGCGCCCGATTTTATTAATACGGCTGCTTGTGCTAATACTCCAATAGTTTTTACTGACCAAACAAATAGCAACGGTTTTACCATTACCAGTTGGAATTGGGATTTTGGTGATAATACAGGTTCTACTCAACAAAATCCTGAAAAAACATATTTAACAACTGATACTTTTGATGTTAAACTTTATGTTACGTCAAGCGAAGGTTGTAATAGTGACACGTTTACAAAGAAGGTTATTATAAATCCTTTGCCGGTAGCTGCTTTTAATGTTATTGATTCATTACTCTGTGAAAAGAATACAATTACGTTTAATGACTCCTCATATACTGCCGTCGGCAATATTATCAAATGGAATTGGGATTTGAATGATGGAACCACCTTTAGTAATAGTAACAATAATCCTTTCAATTATACCTACTCTAATTGGGGTGATTACAATATTCAACTTTCTGTTGAAGCAGATAATGGTTGCGTAAGCCCTTTATTTAGTAAAGCGGTTCATATAAATCCTTTGCCCAAGCCAAACTTTGTTTTACCGGAAATTTGTTTAAACGATGCTATTGCACAATTTGTGGATTTAACTACCATAGAAGATGGTAGTCAATCACAATTTTCGTATAAATGGGTGCTGGATGATCCTGCTGCTACTCCGGCAAACCCCAATGTTTATTTTGTTCAAAATCCCCAACATACTTATTCATCCGTTGGAAATTATACAGCCAAGTTAATCGTTACATCTAACAATGGTTGCATTGATTCGTTACAACAGTCTTTTACTGTTAATGGCGATAACCCTGTGGCCGATTTCAATTTTGCCTCGGTAAACAGTTATTGCAGTAACGATACTCTGGCAATTGTAAACATCTCTACTGTAAACTTTGGTACCATTACTAAAGTGGAAATTTTTTGGGATTGGGCTAATAATCCTGGCCTAAAAGAAACAGATGATGTGCCCTTCACGAATAAGTCTTATAGGCATGTGTATTTAAATTATCAAACACCGCCCACTAAAACATTCCAGGTACGCCTGGTGGCTTATTCAGGAATTACCTGTGTTGGCGATGTGATAAAATCAGTAACCATAAAAGCAAGTCCTAAAGTACAATTTAATAACATACCGGGAATATGTTTAGAAGCACAGCCTTACCAGGTTACGCAGGCAATGGAGTTGGGAGGATTTAGCGGTTCATTTGGTTACAGCGGTAACGGAATATCTTCTACCGGTCTTTTTGATCCGGCCAATGCCGGGGCAGGGGTTCATACAATTAAATTTTTGTTTATTGCGTCAAATGGATGTAGAGACAGCGCTACCAATACCATTGAAGTATGGCCAAGACCGACAGCAGATTTTACTGTTGACTATCCTACTTGCGAAACATTACCGATCACATTCAACGATATCTCAGATCCTCATGTAGGCAATATTGTTCAATGGAATTGGAATTATGGTGACGGTGGAAATAGTGTTGGCAGGCCATCCAGTCATATTTTTGATACAGCGGGAAACTATATGGTTACTTTAAATGTAGTAACAGACAGGGCTTGTACAAGTATTCCCACAACAAAAGCCGTACTGGTAAATTCATTGCCGTCGGTTGATTTTGACTTACCGAAAGTATGTCTTCCTTCCGGTACGGCTCCATTTATTAATAAGACAACTATTGCAGATGGTAGCGATGCACAATTAAGCTATTTGTGGAATTTTGGTGATCCTAATGCTAATGGCAGTAATCCTAATACTTCTACTGTCAAAAATCCTACCCATAATTATTACACACTGGGTTCCTACACGGTTTCGTTAACAGCCATTTCTAAAGATGGATGTTTAAACTTGTTGAGTAAACAGCTTACTGATGTATTTCCGCAACCACAGGCAAAATTTAATTCTGTAAACGAGGTTTGCGAAGAGACACCAATTCAATTTACGGATGAAAGCACAGGAATAGTACGGGATATTAATAAATGGCAATGGAATTTTGGTGATGGAACAACTTCATCATTACAAAATCCGGTTCATGCGTATAAACAAGCGGGAGAATATTTTACAACCCTTTCTGTTTATACAACTGAAGGGTGTGTATCCAATTTAGAACAAAAGAAAATAACCATACGTCCTTATCCCGTTATTAATGCAGGGCCGGATTTGTTTGTTCTGGAAGACGGGCAACAAACAATCCAGGCAAAAGCAAGTATAGCAATTCCCTTTGGCTCTATTGAGGAGTATAGGTGGACGCCACGTACGTACCTTTCTGCAGATACTGTTTTAAATCCGGTGATAATAAATCCAAGGCAGGATATTACGTACAAATTAACGGTAACAGGAACCGGGGGTTGTATAACTACTGATGAGGTATTTGTAAAAGTGCTGAAGGTACTGGTAATACCCAATACTTTTACGCCTAACGGGGATGGTATAAATGATAAATGGGAAATACAATATCTCGATAACTATCCCGGGTGTGTAGTAGAAATATTTAATACAGCTGGTCAGTTGTTATTTCGTTCGGTAAATTATGATAAACCATGGGATGGGACATATAAAGGAAATCCATTGCCTTTGGGTACTTATTATTATGTTATTGATCCTAAAAATGGCCGTAAACCTATTAGTGGTTTTATTTCAATTTTACGCTGATAAAAGATGAAAAGAGTAGTACTGTTTTTTTTAATTTATAATTTTTGTTTATTTACAACTGCACAACAACGCCCATATTATACACAATATGTTATAAACAACTATATTTTGAATCCGGCCATAAGCGGAATTGAAAATTATACGGATGTAAAGTTGAGTTACCGTAATCAATGGGCTGGTATAGATGGGGCACCCAAAACATTTTATTTTACTATACATGGGCCTATAGGTAAAAAAGATTATCGCCAGACTGCTACTTCTTTTAACACACCGGGAGAAAATCCGAGGGGGAGGGCTTATTGGGAGGAATACACGGCACCGGAACCGCATCACGGGATAGGCTTTAGTATGATTAACTATAAAACGGGATATATTAACCGAATTTTTCTTAATGCAAGCTATGCCTATCATTTAGGTTTATCGCCTAATACCAATCTTGCGGCTGGTTTTGCCGGAGGTATTTCCAGTGTAGGAATTGATATAGGCCAAATAAGATTAGCCAACCCGATTGACCCGGCAATTGGTAGCGTGGTGGCTAACACAAAAAAGACAAAAGCAGAGCTATCAGCAGGATTATGGCTGTATTCATCAAAATATTTTATAGGCATATCTGCCCAACAAATTGTTCCGCAAAAACTGCAATTAGTGGAGAGTAAATACGACAATTCTACCTTAGTCCCTCACCTGTTTGCCACAGCGGGCTATCGTTTTTTCTTAAGTGATGAAATTTCCTTCTTACCATCTGTATTAGTTAGATATGTTTCTAACGAACCTGTTTTTGTAGATGCGAATGCTAAATTGCAATATTTAGACAGGTTTTGGATAGGAGGGAATGCACGGCTTAAAGAGGGGTTTGCTGCTTTAGCCGGTTTTAACATTACCAGTTTATTTAATGTAAGTTATTCGTATGAAGTAAATAATTCTCGTTATTTGTTACAAAGTCAGCAGAGAGGTAGTCACGAAATTGTATTCGGTTTTTTATTAGGAAATAAATATGGCGATACCTGCCCGAGAAATGTGTGGTAAATTAATTAAAACTTCAATAGATATTTTAGTTTGATACAAAAAGCTTTTTTACAAACTAACTACAACTTTGTAAGGTTTTTTAGATAGTGACTTTTCTGCTATAATTTTTTTTGCTGGCGGCGGTGGTAATTCGATGTCCCACTGGAAGTTTTTGTTGCTATTTTTTTCTTCGCAGCGTTGTTCATTGTTAATAATAAGATTCATATCCGCATCGGGGTAAACAAATATGTAATCAATAGATTTTTCGGGGATATCCTTTTTAAATCTGGTAAGCATTAGACTTTTCATAAGAAGAAAAGTCTTTAATTGTATTTCTTTTTGTTCAATCAGGGCTTTTCCGTTGAAGTTTACATGCAAAGCAGGTTGAAGGATTTTATCAAAAATTAAGAGCGAGTCTGATTGTGTTAGTTTAAGTGGCAATGCCTGCATTTGTAAGTTTATTCTCTCCATTGTTGCATTCATTTCGCTTGTTCTTTTTATTTCTTCCTGCATTCTATTTATTTCCTCGTACAATTTTTCCCAATCCTTTCCGGTAGGAAGATTTTCCCATTCTTTTAAGGCTAAATCAGCGAGATTAAAGACCACTGTATCGTTTTTCATCTTTTTTCTCCTGAAGTGTTGATCCCGAATAATTGGTATTTTAAGGGGCTGCATTCTTATTGCCGGAAACCCTATTTGAAAAGGTGTGTGTGGAATAAGCAGTTTTTTATTAGCAAGTTCGGGCTGTTCTGGTATTTCATCTCCGGAAGTTTCTATTTTCGGCATCAGAATTTCAATATCTTCTAATTTTTCAATTGATTTATCAAATTGCTTTGATTTTTCTAAGGTTAATTCATCGGCTTCAATTTTTGTATTATTTAATTCGTCAATCAGCATAATTTTATCCTTTTCTACTTTTACCAACAGTGAATTGTTCTTTTTTTCATCAAATAATATAAGATTACCATTTGGTCTTTTTTCAATTGAAGAAGGTGTTAGTATTATTTTTTTTGAATTTATGGAAGAGGTAATTTTATTTTCAGGTGTATTGTTTGGGATTGATTGTTGTTCCCGGGAAACAGGTTTCATCCATGCCAACGAAGCCAGGATACCTGCGGTAATAATAAAGGCAAGTAATTTTTGGCTATAATTAAATTGTTTAATTGGCACATTCATAATTCGCTTTATTCTGTTTAATAGTTGCCCGTCATTTCCTGTAGCCTTCAGTAATAAAGATTGAGTTTGAATACGGGTTTGTTCCAGAACAAGTAAAGCACCTGCATAAGTCTCGGGCTGATTTCGTAACCTCAGAACAAAATCGTCGCAGCAATTTTCTCTTTCTTTTTTAAGATGCTTTGATAGTAAAACGGCAAAGGGGTTAAAGAATAAAATGGTTTCTGTTATTGCTACAAAAAGGTTAATGATGTAATCATTGCGTTTTACATGACCTAATTCGTGTAGTAAAATCGTTTCTACTTGTTCTGTTGTTAATTGATTCAGGGAGGCGATGGGTAATAATATAATAGGTTTAAAAAAACCAACGGTTGCCGGAACATCAATTTTTTCGCTTAGCCATAATGTAATTTTTCTTTTAATTTCGGCCTGTTCTACGAGGTGATTAAAATGTTCTGTCCAGGAATTATCAATACTTTTTAAGCCTTTGGTTTTAATTATTTGGGAATAATACCACGAATAGAGGAGGCGGATAAACAAAAAGCACAATATTAATAAATACGCTGTGGATATATAAGGCAGGTATTTTTCAGCAGAAAGAAGAAAAGTATTAATTGAGGAATAAAAACTGTTTTTTGAAGCATTTACAAATTGCCAGGCATCTTTGCTTTGTAGTTTATTATCCTGCAAAACCAGAATTACTTCATTTTGTAAAGCAACATATTTAGAAGCAAGTTCATATACAAACCAGCCGCATCCGGTAAACAACAAAGAGGTTGCTATAAGATTTTTTGCAAATGCTGTTGTTTTTTTATTCATCCCGGTAAAGAATTGATATAAAATCCATAGTATAGCCATTTGCCATAAACTGCTGGCAATGGCCTGTCCGAGGGCTTGTAAAAAAGCAGACTGATTTAACAGTGGCATGTGCTACTGGTTTTTCAGATTGTCTAATAATTTTTGGATTTCTTCCAGTTCATGACGACTGGTTTTATGGTTTCCAAGGGCCTGCATTACCAATTGAGTAGGGGAGCCCTGGAAAAGGGTATTAACCATTTTTCCGACTAATTGTTTTTGTGTTTTTTCACGGGTAACTAATGGCTCGTACACATGAGTTTTATTACTATCATCTCTTTTCACTAATCCTTTTTCATACATTATCTGCATTAATTTAAGGGTAGTGGTATAACCAACGTCTTTTGTTTTAGCTAAACTTTCATGCACTTCCCGAACGGTAGCTTTTTCTTTATCCCATAACACCCCCAGGATTTCTAGCTCGCTTTCAGTAGGTTTAATATTTTTTGCAGACATGTTGAGTAGATTGATTTATATCAAATATACGATTTGATTCGTAACCTTATCCGTTTTTATAAAATTTTAACGAAGAATATTGCTTTTGAAATGAGGCAATCAGGTTAAGGAGTTTCTAATCTTTCAAAAAAAGTGAATAGGCGTAAATTTTTTTTTCGAAGAACTGAAATGTGATAAAAAATTAAGCCCCAATGTAGAAACATCGGGACTTCGGTATATGGTTCTGATTAGACTTTTTAGGCTTTCGCCAATATTTTTATCAGAGGCTATTTTCGGGTTGCAAAGATAACGAATGATTTTGCTTTTTATAACTGATATCACCCAAAAAAATCTTTTTTAGATAATAAAATTGTCTTTTCAGGTTATATTTTTTTTGACTTTTTATTGCTCACTGTTTTTTCTTTATTGCTCAGTTTTAAAACCACTATTAATCGTTCACCAGATTAAGAATCAGTTATTTATAATATTATTTTTTACAAAAAAGGGTTTATTTTATTTGGTTATCAGCTTTTACGTTTTTTGTAAGTATAATATTGTTCTTAAAATTAACAGTTTGATGTTTTTTTATGCCATGTACTTGTGCAAGAGTGGGAGCAATAACTAATGACACGATACTCATAAGTTTAATTAGGATGTTCATTGACGGGCCGGATGTATCTTTAAAAGGATCACCAACAGTATCTCCTGTTACAGATGCCTTATGTGGCTCTGATTTTTTATAATACATCTCTCCATTTATTTCAATTCCTTTTTCAAAGCTTTTTTTGGCATTATCCCATGCACCACCGGCATTATTTTGAAACATACCCATCAATACACCACTTACTGTGGCACCGGCCAAAAATCCTCCTAACGCTTCCGGACCTAAAATAAAACCAATTAGCAAAGGGGAGATAATCGCAATAGCTCCAGGTAGCATCATTTTTTTTATGGATGCATCTGTTGAAATAGCCACACATTTATCATATTCCGGTTTGCCGAGACCATCCATAATACCAGGAATGTTTTTAAACTGTCTGCGCACCTCTTCTACCATGCTCATAGCAGCCTGTCCAACAGCACGAATTGCCAGGGAGGAAAAAATGAAAGGAATCATACCGCCGATGAACAAGGAAGCTAGTACCTCTGCTTTATAAATATCAATACCGTTAATACCTGCTACGCCAACAAAGGCGGCAAATAAGGCCAGGGCTGTTAAAGCTGCTGATGCTATGGCAAATCCTTTCCCGGTAGCAGCAGTAGTGTTTCCTACGGCATCCAGTACATCTGTTTTTTCCCGAACTTCCTTTGGTAACTCACTCATTTCTGCTATACCTCCTGCATTATCGGCAATGGGGCCAAAAGCATCAATTGCCAATTGCATGGCTGTAGTTGCCATCATACCCGCTGCTGCAATAGCAACACCATATAGACCGGCACAGGCATAAGAACCATAAATACCTCCTGCCAATACAAGTATGGGTAAAAAGGTAGATTCCATACCAATTGCCAAACCGCCAATAACATTAGTAGCATGACCGGTTGAGGACTGCCGGATAATACTTAATACAGGTCTTTTTCCCATGGCAGTGTAATATTCGGTGATGATGCTCATCAAGGTACCCACTGCCAATCCTACGCCGATAGCGCCGAGCACTCCCCACTTGGTAAATTCATGATTACGCAAAACCATTGTTTCCGGTAAAACAAAATATACTAGCCCTACTGAAGCCAGGGCGGTAAGGATGATAGAGCCCCAGTTCCCCATGTTTAAGGCTTTCTGAACTACTTCTGTATTAACAGCTGAATTTTCGCTTATTCTTACAAAGAAAGTTCCTACAATTGAAAACAATATACCTACACCGGCTATCAACATAGGCAGTAAAATAGGGGCTAAGCCACCTAAGGAGTCTTCAGATTTTGTTTCCTGTCCAAGCACCATTGTTGCTAAAACAGTAGCCACATAGGATCCGAATAAGTCAGCTCCCATTCCGGCAACATCACCCACATTATCACCCACATTATCGGCAATAGTGGCGGGATTGCGAGGATCATCTTCCGGAATGCCCGCTTCCACTTTACCAACCAGGTCTGCACCCACATCAGCCGCTTTTGTGTAAATGCCGCCACCTACACGGGCAAACAGGGCAATAGATTCAGCACCGAGAGAAAATCCGGTAAGGACTTCGATGGCTTTTAACATTTCATCGGAATCAACGACGGTTGCTCCAAAGTATTCTTTTAAAACAATAAATAATCCTCCCAAACCTAATACCGCTAAACCAGCTACACCCAAACCCATTACAGACCCGCCCGTAAACGAAACGTTCAGGGCTTTGCTTAAGCTGGTACGGGCAGCATGGGCAGTACGTACATTGCTTTTGGTTGCGATACGCATGCCAATATAACCTGCAGTGGCACTAAAAACAGCTCCCATAATAAAAGCAAGAGCAATTATCCAGTCGGAATGAGGATTACTGCGAGCCATTAAGGCAAGAAATATGGCAACAATTGCTACAAAATATCCTAATATTTTCCATTCAGCTTTTAAAAAAGCCATTGCACCTTCAGCAATATAATTGCTGATTTCTTTCATACGCTCATTACCCGCATCTTGTTTAGATACCCAATTAAATTTAATAAGTGTGTACAGAAGCCCGATAATGCCCATTACAGGAACGAGGTAAATCAATTTATCCATATCAGTTGTTCTTAATCTGGTTACTTTTAAAGGTGGGCAAAGATAGGGGAGAAAGCGCAAAAAATTAATGTTGAGTCACAGATTTTCGCTGCCTAACGCTTTATGAGAACAAGTTCGTGACAGGGATAGCTGATGGATAATTGGCAATAAAAATTAAATGAGTAAATAGTGCAAATGAAACAAGAATAAAACTTAGTTTCCTGATTTTTGGTATTAAAAAATATAGAAAAAAGTGTTCTTTGATCAGGAATACAGACAGATTATTATTGCAAGGAAGCGATTTTACTAAATGCTTTGCCTAAATAATTTATAATATCCCGTGCAATCATTGCTTCCTGCGAATTTTTTTTAGCTGCAAGGTCTCCGGCCATACCATGTAAATAAACTCCCATAACGGAACTTTCTATGGGGGTGTATCCTTGTGCCAGCAAACCTGCTATAACTCCTGTTAAAACGTCTCCGCTTCCACCGGTGGCCATACCTGCATTACCTGTATTGTTAAAATAGCCTTTTCCATCGGGGCATGCAATGAATGTGTAGTGACCTTTTAATACAATATAGCAATTGTATTGTCTTGCTTTTTCTATAGCTGTATCTAACCTATCAAAATCATTTTCTGTTTCTCCAAATAATCTTTCAAATTCTTTTGGGTGTGGAGATAGTATTGAATAAACTGGCAATTTAGATAGTAAAGATTTATTAGAGGACAACAAATTTAAAGCGTCTGCATCCACAATTAGTGGTTTTTGTGTTGAAGTGAAAACGGCTTCAATTACCTTTATAAGGGAAGGGTACAAACCTATACCAGGGCCTATTCCAATAGCATCGTGTTCTGTTCTCATTTCAATATTTTCTAAGTAATCAGAGCTCCCGCTTATTTTGCACATGGCTTCGGGTACTGCTAGTTGCATTATTTCATAACCACATTTAGGAATGTAGCAGGTTAATTTACCGGCACCACTTCTCATACAAGCTTCGGCACACAGGGTAGAGGCACCCATCATTCCCAGGCTTCCGGTAATTAATGCAGCATGTCCATAATCCCCTTTATGAGAAAACTTTTTCCTTGGTTTGTAAATATTTTTAATAAGGGATTCATCCACTATTCCCAATAATGCAGGTTCATTTTTATAAAAATCTTTGTGCAAGCCGATATCCAATATTTGCACCATACCAACTCTTTGTTCATTTTCGGATAACAGAAAACAAAGTTTGTATTGCTGAAAACTTAGCGTGTAAGATGCGTTTATAGTAACATTATTTTTGCAGCTTTTATCGGCAAACATTCCTGTTGGAATATCAATGGCTATAACGGTTGCTCCTGAGTAGTTAATGTGTTCGGATAACTCGGAAATAAGTCCTGCTAACGGTTTATTTAAACCGGTACCCAAAATAGCATCTATTACAATATCTGTTTTTTCAATTATGGGAAAAAAGGCGGGAGATTTTATGTAATGAATATCAGTTGTCAGGGCTTGCAGTCTTTGCAGGTTGGTTTGAAAATCTTCTGTACCCTGGTAGTCGGATTCTAAAACATAGGTATTTACTTTTTTGCCGTTTTGTAATAATTTTCTGGCTATTGCTAAACCATCACCGCCATTGTTTCCTTTACCACAAAATATTTTATAGCTTTCTTTTGAGGTAGTACGATTAGGTATAAAATCTTTTATCAGCCAATCATAACAGGCAGTTGCAGCTCTTTCCATTAAGTTGATTGAGGAGACAGGTTCGTGGGCAATCGTATAAGCATCCCATTTTCGTATTTGTTCTGCATTAAAAATCTTCATGCCCTAAAATTAAATAAGCCATCCCGAATTTTATATGAGATAGCTCATACTTATAGTTAGTCGGGCAAGCTATTTCTTTGGAGAAGAACTATTGAGCGAGAAGCGGACAGAAACTCCTACGGTGGCGGCTCTAAATGTAACTTCTTTTACAATATTAAGTTCAGGCTTCCAATCAATAGAAACATTGATGGGTAAATTACCAAAGAATTGGTAATCGAATCCTAACACACCTGTTATACCCAAATTATTTTCCTGGCCAAATCCTACATAACCACCTGCTCCATAGTACCAACTTAATCCGGAGGGTTCTGTTAAGGGATTTTTTAATTCAAATAATGCACCTAAAGCAATATCATCTTTAAGATTTAGAATTGCTTCTACACTTTTTTTTGCAGTAAAATTATATTTATAGCTAAAGCCGGTTGATACAATCTGATCAACACTACCAATACGTATGCCCAATTGATGGCGATAATCCTGGGCCTTTGTCTTTGAATTAATAAGAATTAAACTAGTAACAATAAATAGTAGCGCTATTGTTTTTTTCATATTATTATTCATGGTTGTTTTGAGACAAACGGTATATTAAATCAATTTATTTTTTTTGAATTGTGAGCTTTTTGTGAAAGTTTTTATAAGATTTGCTCCTGTTTATTTTCTAGAAAATTAAAAAAGGGCTAACTTTCTATTTCTATAATTTGTTACCCTCATTGTTGCATTTAATTCCTGCCTGATTTATTACTTGTTAAAAAAAATAATTATGCCAAAATTTGTAATTGAAAGAGAATTGCCAGGCGCAGGTAAACTTTCAAAGGAGCAATTGCATGCGATTTCACAAACTTCTTGTAATGTTTTAAATGAACTGGGACCTAAAATACAATGGCTGCAGAGTTTTGTAACGGACGATAGAATATATTGTGTGTATATAGCTTCTGATGAGACAACAGTTCGTAAGCATGCCGAAATGGGAGGGTTTCCGGCTAACAGGATTTCACAGGTAAGGGCGGTTATTGATCCTACTACAGCAGAATAAAAAAGAATTTGTTTTAACAGCAAAGGTTTTAGGAATTGTAGAGCCTTTTACTTGCTCTAACTAAGGGAGGCCGCTTGTGGTTTCTAAAGCGGCCTCTCCTTGATGTTTTGTATAACTAATTATTTATTGTACACATGCCCGGCATTAACCCAGTCAGTGATAATTTGTTTTTCTGAAGCGCTTAATAAGGTTCCAAGAGGCATCTGTTTTAAAGTATATGTTACCGCAGATCCGTATATCTGAGACCAGTAGGTTACAATATTGCATTGATTATCGAAATTATACCCGGCTGCATTGCCGCCATTTGTATGGCATGGTGAGCCTGCGCATCTTGTGCTGATTAATGTTTTTACATTTGAAAAAAGCGGGCCGGGAGCTTGTGTTCCTACAACGGCTGTAGTTGTTTTAATACATCCATTAGCATCTTTTACTCCTACTGTATAAGTTGCGGCTGCCAGGTTATTAAACAGGTTTGATGATTGGTATAAACCGTTATTTATGTTATATACAAAACCGGTAGAGCCGGTGGCTGTAACTGTTATACTTCCATTGTTTGCAGGAGTAGAGCAGGGAAGTAAATTGATGATAGATGTATTTATATTTATTATAGTACTACTGCAAATATCAATTCCAGTTAGTGTTATTTGAGCGCTTCCAACACAACCGGTTGAATTTTTAGCGCTTACGATATAGGTGCCTGCCCCAAGATTGTTAAACACATTGGAAGATTGATATGCTCCATTATTCAAACTATAAGTAAAACCAGTACCTCCGGAAGCTGTTACAGTAATGCTGCCGTTTGTTTGATTAAGCTGAGGATCTGTTTTCGTAAGTACTACACTTACCGTAGTTCCTGTACAGGGGTTAGTAGAACCTAGTGTTACCTGGGCAACGCCAATGCAACCATTTGAATTTTTAGCTGTAACTGTATAATTGCCTGCTGATAAGTTATTAAAAGTCCCACTAGTTTGGAAAGTTCCATTATTTAAGCTGTAAGTAAAACCAGTGCCACCGCTGGCGGTTGCTGTTATGCTTCCGTTAGATTGTCCAAATGTGGGATCTACTTTCGTCGTTGTTACACTTACGGTGATTCCGGTACAGGGATCACTTGATCCGATAGTTACCTGCACGGTTCCAATACATCCTTCCGAACTTTTTGCCATAACGGTGTAAGTACCTGCCTTTAGATTATTAAATACGCCGCTTGATTGGAATGCGCCATTATTTAAGCTGTAAGTAAAGTTGGTTCCACCGCTGGCGGTTGCTGTTATACTCCCGTTTGACTGGTTAAGGGTAGCGTCTGTTTTTGTAATGTCTATTTTTACTACTTTGCCTGCGCAGGGATCAATTATTCCAATGCTTATGCTTGCAGTATCAGTGCATCCAAATTCATTTTTTGCAATTACTGTATAATTGCCTGATGGTAAATTCAGAAAGATTCCTGACGATTGAAAAGGATTGTTGTTAAGCTTGTACTGTATTTTTTCTCCTCCTGTGGCGGTGGCAGTAATGCTGCCATCAGATTTATTCAGGTTAGCATCAGTTTTTGACAAGGTAAGTTCAACCGTCCCGGGTTCGCATTTTGTGTGTTCATACTCGTGTTTGCAGGCATTTAGCAAAACAAGTACTGCTCCTGTAATAATGGTGTACGTGAGTGCCCAAAGTAGCTTTTTCATAAAAAATCATTTTAGGTGTTTTAATAAAAATCAATAAATAATGATTAGGTGGTTCGGATAGCATGAATACGTTCTAAACTAGTTATGATTTTCTTTTTTTCTTGATTTGAAAAGCCCTGGAAATATTAAATCCAATCTGTATATCGCCTTTACTCCACTTATTTGCGGTTTCAGTTAGGAAAGCTCGTTCGTTCATGCCCAATGCATTGGTAACATGAAATTGAAAAACGTGACCACCGGTTTCAATATCAAATCCAATAGACAACGGGTTTTGCAGGTTTAACGTGGGATTCTGATTAACTACGTAGTAATAATCAACATTAAAAGAGGTTCTTTTGCTTAATTTAATTCTTGCCCCGACACCTGCTGCATATAAATCGTGTGGATCGTTTGCTGTGGGCACCAGGTTACGATGCACAACGGTTGGTGAAAATTGAAGGCTGAAACCTTCGGTAATCTTGCTACCAATAAGTAATTGATAATAGTATGCCAACCTGGATGTGTAATAATTTTTTCTATTGGGGTCATTCGCTCTAAGCATGTTTATTGTACTTCCTGCCACTACTAATACCGAGAACGGAATCGAGTAGGGGCCTTTAGCCTGGTGTATTACACGAAATTTTAAATAGCTATCTATTTCTTTTTTATAACTACTACGTCCAACTCCAAGTGTCAGGTTTCTGGATATGCCATAATCAAGCCCCAGCCTGATAGTAGCTTGATCCAAGCCAAAAAACTCATACAGCCCTTTGTTTATATTACCAAAACGATGAAGTACTCTAAAATCTAGTACCCCGGGTTTTACCATTTCTATACTATGCGAATTGATTACCCGAGGTGATTTAAATGCGTAATCAACGTATGTTTTTTTAGGTTTATCTTCTTCCACCAGCTTTAATAAATCAACACCCTGCGCAAACAAATTTTTTGTTTCAGAAAAAATTAAGAACAGGATTAAGATTCTTTTAAAAACTTTTTTCATTTTCATTTTATTGGTAATGGTAGAACAATGTTTATTTGTTTAAGGATTCCAACGTGCAATCCACAGATATATTTACGGTGTTTGATATCTTGTCGCTTACCACGGATGGGATGCTAATTTTGTAATCTGATAATTTGATATTAAAAATTGCATTTGTGAACAATTTGCCTTGTTTTACTTGTAATATTCCGTCGGTTTCTACATCTTTTGTTACTCCATGTATGGTTAATGTTCCTTTTACTTTTATGGAGTAACTTCCGTCTTTGGAGTAATTAATTTCGTTGTTATTTATTACTTGTCCTCTAAATTCACTACGGGGAAATTTTACACTTTCCACGTAGTTTTCATTAAAATGCTCTTCCATTAAGGCTCTTTCAAATTCAAATCCTTTCATTAAAACGGCAAATTGCATATTCCCTGTTTTAGTGTCGAGTACGCATGTAGCGCTGTTGTTAACCGCTTCTATTTTTTCAATTGAGGAAGTTTGAGTGCATTTAAAAAATATTTTTCCTGTTTTGGTAAAATATTTATCCTGCCCTGCCGCAATAATAGAGGCAATTAATAGCACTGGTAATATTAGAAATGGCTTTTTCATAGTTTGAATTTTTATGATGAATCTATTTTGATTGTATGAAACATCTGTTTAAAACAACATCTGAGCCAAGTAATTCGTCCGGGTTAAATCCGGTACATATACCTTTTATGGTTACTATGGTGCCTGTTGTCAAAATTGTTGCTTGCTTCTGATGAAGCATATCCATAGTGCATCTTACGCTATTCATGCTCGTAGTATCGCCAATTACTACTGTATTTATGCTATCGCTTTTTTGTATTTCTTTAATAATTCCGGTAACAGATAAAATCTTGTTGAAGTATTTGTTATTGGTTTTTTGTTCATTATTTACAAACTGATCAATTAATTCAGTAGCTGTTATTGTTTCATCTGCTTTTATGTTTTTTAAATCAGGAGTTTTTCTATTGTACTCCGTGTATGCATAATAGCTGCTGCAGGCAATTGCCGTGAACAGTATAAAAAGGATAATTTGTTTTTTGTTCATAAGGTTAATTATTAAGTATCCCGTTATTAATCCATTTATTTATTTTGGTTAAATCGCAATTGCTAAGTTTTGTGCCACCTGGTGGCATAGGCGAATAACCAGCACTGTATGTAATGCTTCCATATAATTTTCCTGATGAGGCTGCAGCGCTGACGCCGCCATAAGTATCCAAAATAATATTTCCACCAGGAGAAAGAGTGTTATGACAACTAACGCAGTTTTTTTGTATTATGGGAACAATCGCTGAAGAAAAGGTTAGATTCGTTGTGTCGCACAAAGATGGAGGGTAGAGTTCTTTTTCTACATCGTAATAGCAACTACTAAGCATAAATAAAAATGTGCTTAGGAGAAAGAAGGGCGTTTTCATACTGATATATTAAGAATAATAACAAATAAAAAGTTGCTAAAAAATGAAAAGATTCAGATAAATAAATTTGTGATTGGTTAGCTAAGGAGAAACCAAACCAGCGGATTACCCCGGTTTATAATAATATTTTTTTTGAGTATAAAATGTTCAACAACTATACCAAATGGTATTTTTTACTTAATTATGTGGAAAACTTTACGGGATAGATTTTAAAATCGTAGATCAACGAATGGGATAAACGTATAATAGACAACGTGCAAATTTTTTTTGAGAAGATGTTTAGTAAGTAGATTTCTATTTGTATTCGCCGAAAACATTTCTTAGTTCATCTGCTATTTCGCCAAGGGTGCATTTCTTTTCTACCGCATCCAGCACGGATGGCATTATATTTTCTCCACTGGTTGCTCTATTATTGAGTGTTTGTAAACATTTTTTTACGAGGATATTATCACGTGTCGTTTTTAATTTTGTAAGATTCCCAATTTGTACATTACGAATACTGTCATCAATTTTTAAAACGGGAATGGCATTGGTTTCGTCAGATTGAAATTTGTTTATACCGACAATGATTTTTTCGCCAGTTTCAATGTTGCGTTGATATTCGTATGCGCTTCGGGCAATTTCATTTTGAATAAACCCTTCTTCTATAGCGCTAACACTTCCACCCATTGCATCAATTTTATTTATTAGCTCCCATGCTTTTGCTTCAACTTCATCAGTCAGTGCCTCAATAAAATAAGAACCGGCTAAAGGGTCAACAGTATCCGGGGCGCCGCTTTCATGGGCTACTATTTGTTGTGTACGTAATGCTATCCTGGCTGCATCTTCTGTAGGTAAGCTCAATGCTTCGTCATAACTATTTGTATGCAGGCTCTGGGTGCCTCCCAGCACAGCAGATAATGTTTGAATGGTAACTCTTGTAATATTGTTTAATGGTTGCCTGGCTGTTAATGTACTGCCACCGGTTTGAGTATGAAAACGAAGCATTAAGGCTTTATCATCAGTTGCACCAAGTTCTTTCATTATTTTTGCCCACATTCTTCTGGCTGCACGGAATTTGGCTATTTCTTCAAATAAATGATTGTGGGCATTAAAAAAGAAGGAGAGTCGTTTGCCAAAAACATTTATATCCAGACCTTTTTCCAATGCTGCTTTTACATAGGCTTTACCATTGCTCAGGGTAAAAGCAACTTCCTGTACGGCTGTACTTCCTGCTTCCCGTATATGGTAGCCACTAATGGAAATCGTATTCCATTTGGGGAGTTCTTTACTGCACCATTCAAAAATATCTGTAATGATGCGCATAGAAGGTTTGGGTGGATAAATATAGGTTCCCCTGGCAGCATATTCTTTAAGAATATCGTTTTGTATCGTTCCGTTTATCTTACTTAAATCAGCCCCTTGTTGTTTTGCCAGAGCCACGTATAACGCCAGCAAAATAAAACCGGTAGCGTTAATGGTCATGGAAGTAGAAACGTCTTCTAATTTTATTCCTTTGAAGAGCTTTTGCATGTCTTCCATGGAATCTATAGCTACGCCTACTTTACCCACTTCTCCTTCCGCTAATGGGTGATCGCTATCATAACCTATTTGAGTTGGCAGGTCAAAGGCCACACTAAGCCCCATAACCCCCTGAGATAACAAGTAATGATATCTTTTATTACTTTCTTCAGCAGTAGAAAAACCGGCATATTGCCGCATGGTCCATAATTTACCCCGGTACATATCCGGTTGTACGCCGCGGGTAAAGGGAAAAACTCCCGGCAATTCTTTACCGGCTTCCGTATAGATTTTTTTTATTTCAATACCACTATCAGTGAAAACTTTCTTTTCTGTCATAATAATCAATTTACGATAACTGTTCCATCAGTTGTTTGGCTTCATTATTTAATGCCCGCAGTACAATCGGCTGTAATGAAGCATTGCTATCTATGTTTAAAAAATGTAAGATGGACTTACTTAAGTCCATAGCGGTTGCATTTTCAGGCAGGGTATCTGCAATTTGATTTATAATAAAAATGTTTTGTTCTTTCAGGTTTGTAATAGCTTCCCAAATCTGCCTGGTAACATATATTTGTTGGCTTATATTATATTCATATTCTGTTTTAATAGCGTCAATTATTGCTGTTTGCAATTGCCTGGCTGTAAAACCTTCGGTATTAAATCTTGTTATTAAGTTAGAAAGCCCGATTCTTTCTGTAAGTATGGTTAGCCTTTCGTATGCTTGTAATTTAAGTTTCATTGTTTCCGGGCTGATGGGTGTAGTTATATTGTTTTTCTTATTTTTTTCCTTTGTTGCTTTTTTTTCCGCATTCATAAAATATAAAACGCCTATTCCAATAACTCCGATAAGCAATAATATTATCATGGTTGTTACATCCATGTTATCATAGTTTAATTGCAAAAATAGGTGAAAGAGGAATAGTCGCCGTTTGCCAACAAATATGTTTAAAATTTAATCAATTAAAAGCATACGCATTGTAAAATATTTGTTTATTCGTAACTGGAAAAAATGGTATTATCAATACCAATTTATTTTTTTTTATCTTTGTAAAAACTTGTAGCAGCAATGGAAACAACATTTACAACACCTGTAAATTTTTCTGATTCAGCCATTAAGGAGGTGAAACGGTTAATGAAAGAAGACGACAAGTCGCAATCTCAATACCTGCGTGTGGGGGTGAAGGGAGGAGGTTGTTCAGGCATGACTTATGTTCTTGATTTTGATAATATAGGAAATAATGATGAGGTGTTTGTTGTAGATGGGATAAGCATAATTATGAACAAAGCCCATGGTATTTATCTTATGGGTATGGAGGTTGATTTTAATGATGGATTGAATGCCCGGGGGTTTGTATTTAAAAATCCCAATGCTACTTCTACTTGTGGCTGTGGAACTTCTTTTGCGGTTTAGCTATCTCACTCTTTTTATTTTTTTGTCTTCAAACTCTTTTCGGAAATCGCTTTTAAGAAAGAGTTTTTCCGTGCTGTCGAAAAAGCCCGGTTTGCCAAAGTTCAAGCGGCTGGGGGTTGCACCACTAAATTCATAATTGGAAGAAATTATGTAAATACTGTCATTACTGGTTCGGGTAACTTTCCAGAAGGTATAGCGGGAAGGCGAAAGAGAATATCGGTAAATGTTATCAGAACGAATACCTGTCATGAACTTGTTTAATGATACGGTTTGGTAGGTAATTAATTTAATAATGAGGAAAACGATAAAAAGGGCACTTACTGAAATAGTACCAAAATATTGCCATAAGGGTGCCTTAAACTTATTTCGAATTTCTTTGTACAATTCAGTTATATCTAAGCTAAATTGTTTGGAATGAGTTATGTGTTTACAATTGTTACACATAATTGCGCCACCTTTTCGGTGTGGGTAAAAAGGGATGCCGAGAAAATGATAATAGCGGGAAAAAATATACATTTCTACACCGCCTTTAGTCTGGCAATAGGAGCACACTGTTTCGGTTAGTTTTTCTTTTCCTACTCTAAAGGCTCTGCTTCCAAATGCTTTCATTCGTTATTTAATATTCCGTGAAAATAAATAAAACCAAGCATTTTATGTAATTCGTGGCATAAAAAAAGTCCTCCCGTAAAGGAGGACTGGTTAAGCAATTGGTATGGCAAGTAGTACTAGCTGATGGAATGTCTTGCTTTAGCCATGGTTTTATCGTGCTCGGGTGTACCCAATGGTTTTTCTTTAGCCATGTCAACAAGAATTGGTGCTGCAACAAAAATGGACGAGTAGGTACCGGTAATTACACCTACCAACATAGCAAAAGCAAATCCTCTTGTTACTTCTCCACCAAATATAAAGAGAACAAGTATGGTAAGAAATACAGTTAGCGACGTCATGATGGTGCGGCTTAAGGTGTCATTTATTGCACGGTTTATTATAGAACCTTTGTCAACTCCTATCAGAGTACGGCTATATTCCCTGATACGATCAAAAACAATTACCGTATCATTCATGGAGAAACCGATAACAGTTAGCACCGCTGCTATAAAATGTTGATCAATTTCAAGAGGGAAAGGAACTATTTTTCTAAAGAAAGAAAATACGGCTAATGTTACAAAAACATCATGGAATAAGGCCACAATGGTACCAAGAGAGTATCTCCAGTCGCGGAAACGCAGGAAAATATAAACGAAAATTATCAACAGGGCAAAAACAGTAGCTTTAACAGCTCCTTTTTTCAGATCATCTGAAATAGTTGGTTGTACTGTTTGTGAACTTTTTTTGAACTTAGTTTGAAACTGACTCAAAGAAACTTCGCTACCGTCCTGGTTTTTTAGATATGGTTTTAACCCGGTAAAGAGAACGGATTCAACAGTTGAATCGGCTGTAGGAGAGGGGTCTTCTTTTTTGAATGAAGTAGTTATGTTTAGTGTTTTGTTATCGCCAACTGTTTTTACAACAGGATATTCTCCAAACACTTTTTTTAATTCATCTCTTATGGCATCATTTTTCATGGGTGTACCAAAGTATATAGTGTAACTTCTTCCTCCTTTAAACTCAACTCCCTGGTCAAACCCGTTAAAGAAAGAAGCAATACCCAACAATAACACAATACCAGAAATTGCATAAGCATATTTTCGGTACTCAATAAATTTAAAACTGGCGTGTTTGAATATTTTTTTACTGATGGCTGTAAAATATTCTAAATGCTTTTTCTTGTTGGTAAAAATATCAGTAATTAAGCGAGATATAAGAATGCCACAGAAAAGTGAGAGTGAGATACCCAGCATTTGCGTAGTAGCAAATCCCAACACAGGCCCTAATCCAAAATAAAACAAAATACCCGCAGTTAAAAAACTGGTTATGTGGGCATCCAACACAGGGGGCAAAGAACGACGATATCCGTCTGCTACCGCAGCCTGGTAACTTTTTCCATGCGTAAGCTCTTCTTTTATCCTTTCAAAAATAATTACGTTTGTATCCACTGCCATACCAATTGTTAGCACAAGACCAGCAATACCGGGGGCAGTTAATGTAGCACCTAAAGCACTTAGTACACCGATGGTAAACAGTAAGTTTAATATTAAAGCAATATTGGCAATCCAACCAGAAGTATTATAATAAAGCAGCATTAAGGCGAATATTATAAGGAAGGAAATAACAAACGCCATCGTTCCTCCTTTAATAGCTTCTTTTCCTAAAGTAGGGCCTACTACCTGCTCCTGAACAATTTTAGCGGGAGCAGGTAATTTACCTGTTTTTAATATGTTTGCTAAATCCTGTGCTTCTTCCAAAGAAAAATTCCCGGTAATGCTTGAATTACCTCCTGTAATTTCATTAATTACGTTGGGTGCAGAATAAACTGTATTATCTAATACAATCGCAACAGGTTTGCCAACATTTCGCTTAGTCATATTAGCCCAAATCCTGGCACCTGCATTATCCATATTAAACACAATATCTGGTTTTCCCTTTTCGTCAAAGCCCTGACCAGCTTCTGTTATATGTTCTCCTTCCAGTTCAGCACTACCATCAGCTTTATAAGTTTTTATCGGATATAGCAAAAGGGTGTTGGAGCTTTTACCATTTTTCTTATCAGTTACACCGTAGAGTAATTTTAAATTGGCCGGGAGTTGGCTTTTTACAATATCCAGGTTTAAATAATTATTTAATTTGGAAGTATCTTTTACATTCACAGGTAAAGCGTAATCATAACCCTGGGCAAGAGATACGAAGTATTTTAATAAAGGTTTATCGCTGGAAAGTGTCAGGCTGTCTTTTCTGCCGGAAGTATCACTGGCATTTTTGCTAGAGTCTATAGTTATCCCAAGAGTTTTGGCAATATCACTGCTTTCGGAGGAGGTAGTATCTTCAACAGACGGGTTATTTCCTTTTAAATAAGCGGCCAATGCCTGATCAGCACGAACGATATTATCCGACAACTGAGAATATGTATATAATTCGAAAAACTGCAGGTTAGCGGTTGATTGCAGGTATTTTCTTACTCTTTCCGCATTATCAACCCCCGGTAATTCAACTGTAATGATATCTTTTGACTTGTCCAAGTTGATGCTTGGTTGTGCCACCCCAAATTTGTCCACACGGGTTTGTAATACCTTATAAGTCCTTTCAACCGCATCATTAGCCTCGCCTCTTATTTTTGCTATAACCTGGTTATCATCATCGGTAACTTTTATTTTTGATTGGGAGGCTCCGGCAAATAGCGACGCCAATTTACCATTGGGATTAAGTTTTTTGTACTCTTGAGCAAATAGTCTTACAAAATCAGCATCGCTGTTAGCCTGCTGTTTTAAAGCAGCATTAATTGCTTTATTAAGATTTACATCCTGAGCATTGTTGCTAAGGGAACGAACCAAACCATCCAAACCCACTTTTAACGTAGCACTCATACCACCCTGCAAATCCAGCCCAAGATTTAGCTCCTGCTCTTTGGCTTTTTGATAACTTACAGAACCGGTAACACCATAAGTTACTGTTATATCTCTTGTACTATCCAACAATTGGCGTGTACGTAATTTAAGAGCAGAATCTTTTGAATCAGCAGTGGCATTTGGGAGAGCCGTTTTTACAAACTTTTCTGCTTTTGCTTTTATCTTGTTTTCATGATTGTTTACTACCCAGGTAAAGTGCAATTGGTATAATGATATAACGATCAATGCAAGGGCAAAAAAACGAACCAAACCTTTCAGTTGCATACGTTGTTGAGTTTAATAACTTTTTTTTAGAGGTCGCAAAGATAGGGTTTTCAGGAAAATACGCCTATATCCGTATTTAAAATATTGGTTACCGCCTGGGGGCTGTTTACGAAGTTTTTAGATGAATTTAAAAAGGCAGCAAGCTTTCCTTATTTTTGGCTACGATGAATTGTTTTAACAGGGTAATATCATTTTTCGCCGTATTTATTTTGCTTTTTTCTCCGTCATGCAAAGTTTTGCAAAAGATGCCCAAACAAACTAAATCCGAACCGACCACAATAAGTGCAGATGGAACAAAAAATGATATTTTTTTGAAAAACCTGCTTGCCCGGTATCCTCAATATTTTGATAATATCCTTAAAAGTCCCGATTTATCAGGGGTGCAGATTATTTATACTCAGATTGATCGGGCCCCAAATTATTCACCTGTATTTACAGATTACTATTTTAATGTAAACCCCAACAGGTATTTTTATCCTGCCAGTACCGTTAAAATGCCGATAGCCTTTTTGGCTTTAGAAAAATTAAATAATTTAAAAATAGGGGGGCTTGACAGGAAAACTACCATGATTACTGAAACTGGCTTCGACGGGCAAACCAGTGTGTATAATGACCCCACCAGCGAGGATGGAAGACCTGCTATAGAGAATTATATTAAAAAGATTTTTTTGACGAGTGATAATGACGCTTATAATCGCCTGTATGAATTTTTGGGGCAGGAATATATTAACGAAAATCTTCATAAAAAGGGGTATAAGCATACTCAATTAGTACACCGCCTGCAAATACCTTTGACGGAAGAACAAAACCGACATACCAACCCGATAAAGTTTTTTGACTCTGATGGCAAGCTTATATATGAAAAACCCGCCATGCATAACCAGCAACTTTATCCTCCTCGCCACATCAAATTAGGTAAAGGTTATATGGAAAATGGCAAATTGATAAATGAACCATTTGATTTTAGCAAAAAGAACCGTTTCGATCTGGAAGATTTGCATAATATTTTAAGGAGCGTTATTTTTCCTCAAGCTATAAAAGCCAGGCAGCGATTTAACCTTACAGAAGATGACTACAAATTTTTGATGAAGTGCCTGTCTCAATTTCCTTCGGAGTCGGTATTTCCACAATATCCTGACCTTGCGGAATGGGATGCGTATTGCAAATTTATTTTGTATGGAAATGAGAAAGGGAAATTACCGAAACATATTCGCATTTTTAATAAGGTTGGAGATGCGTATGGTTTTTTATCAGATATTGCTTATGTAGCTGATTTTGAAAATAACATTGAATTTATGCTTAGTGCGGTCATATACTGTAATAGCGATGGAATTTTTAATGATGATGTGTATGACTATGACTCCATCGGTTTTCCTTTTATGAAAAACCTGGGAAAAGTTATTTATGAGTATGAGTTGAAGCGGGTAAGAAAATCCTTACCAGATTTATCAAACCTTCGTTTTGATTACGATAAATAATAGCCGATAGTTGTATTTGTGTGTAAATTTGTAATCAAATATTTTTTATTAATAATTAGAAATACGTACACAATCCATGCAGTTATCTTCCTTACTAAATCGTTTTGCTGAGCCCGAAACCCTTAAAATGGCTAAGCTTGGCAGGGAACTAAGGGCTCAGGGAATTGATATAATTGATCTAAGTTTGGGCGAGCCTGATTTTGATACCCCACAGCATATTAAAGATGCTGCTAAAAAAGCAATTGATGATAACTGGAGCCATTATACCCCTGTTCCCGGCTTTCTTGATTTAAGAGAGGCGGTTTGTACCAAATTTAAAAGAGACAATAATCTTATTTATAAGCCGGAAAACATTGTTGTTTCCACGGGTGCCAAGCAAAGTTTGGCCAATGCTATTTTAGCCTTAGTTGATGAAGGTGATGAAGTGGTGATTCCAACCCCGTATTGGGTTACGTATAGCGAGTTGGTAAAAATTGCAAGAGGTAAGGTTGTTACAATTCGTTCAATGGTGCAAAATGGATTTAAAATAACACCCCAGCAATTGGAAAAAGCCATTACGGAAAAAACAAAAGTGTTTTTATTTTCCTCTCCTTGCAATCCTTCCGGCGCTGTTTATAGCAAAGAAGAATTAACTGGGCTTGCAGAAGTGCTTAGAAAGCATCCCCGCGTTAGTATTATATCTGATGAAATATATGAATACATCAATTTTGTTGGTACTCATCAAAGTATTGCACAGTTTAATGATTTAAGAGACAGGGTTGTGGTTATAAATGGATTAAGTAAAGGTTTTGCTATGACCGGCTGGCGACTGGGCTATTTAGCTGCTCATTTGGATATAGCCAAAGCCTGTGAAAAATTGCAAGGTCAATTTACAAGTGCTACTTGTTCTATTACTCAAAAAGCTGCTATAGTTGCTTTAACAGCTGATTTAAAGCCTTCTTTTGAAATGAAAGAAGAATTTGCGAGGCGTCGTACTAAAGTGCTTCAATTAGTTAAAGATATTCCAGGATTAATATGTCACTCCCCGGAAGGAGCTTTTTACGTTTTTCCCGATGTATCCTATTATTACGGAAAATCGGATGGTAACAAAACTATAACGAATTCAATGGATTTTTCGATGTACCTGTTAAATGTTGCTAATGTTTCTTCTGTAATGGGTGATGCATTTGGCGAGCCTAATTGTATTCGCTTTTCATTTGCTAATAGTATGCCCAATATTGAAAAAGCATGGGGAAGAATAAAAGAAGCGCTTGCAAAATTGAATTAAATATTTACTACAAACAACTTAAAGTACCTTAGCCAATACCTGATTTTTTGTAGCGATACAATATTGTAATTATTGATATTTTTTAACACCGGTTTTGTAAGATATGTTAGCAGAGAAAATAAAGATGTTTGAAAACAGGCTTACGAAAGTATTTAAACATCTAAGTAAGCAGGCGAGGAGGCAGGGCATTTCCTGTTACAGAATTTATGATAAAGATTTACCGGAATTTCCCTTGATTGTGGATGTGTATGACGACAAGATTTATTTGGCAGAATATAAAGCCAAACATCATTTAAGTGAGGAGGAATACGATTTGTGGCTACAGGATTCATTGGAAGTGATTAGTAAAGTGACTAATGTGCCAGGGAATAAAATTTACCTGAAACAAAGAAGGCGGAAAACAGAACGTACCGATCAGTATCAGAAAACAGGAGAGAAGAGCGAATTTTTTGTAGTTGAAGAAAATGGATTAAAGTTTAAAGTGAATTTATCTGATTACCTTGATACCGGTTTATTCTTAGACCATCGTATTACCAGGGAAAGGATACGTAAAGAATCAAACGGCAAAAAAGTTTTGAATCTTTTTGCTTATACAGGTTCATTTTCTGTATATGCAGTTGCAGGTGGGGCTGAAGAGGTGACCACAGTAGATTTATCAAATACTTATATACAATGGGCTAAAGATAATTTTGCATTAAACGGGTTTACTGATCAATCGAAATATCATTTTATTATTACAGATGTCTTGCAATACCTGGATGAATTAAAATTGAATTCATTTGACCTGATTGTAATGGACCCACCTACTTTTAGCAATAGTAAAAAGATGAAAGAATTTCTCGATATTCAGCAGGATCATGTGGCATTGATTAATAAATGCTTACTGGCGTTAAAACCCGGAGGTGTTTTATACTTTAGCACAAATTATACTAAGTTTTTTTTAGAGAGCGAAAAGATAAAAGCGTCGCAAATTAAAGATATCACCCAGGCTACTACACCTTTTGATTTTGAAGGGAAATTGCGACGATGGTGTTATATGATTTTTAAATAACTTTTTTACCGTTGACGTTTATTTAAACAGGGGTGGAATTATCTTTATCTTCTTCCTCGGCTTCAAAAATTTTTTTGGCGAAAAATACATTAATAGCCGTGTTGTAAATAAAATGAGTAATAATAGGTAGTAAAAGCCCGCCACTCAGGTAAAATAAATATTGAAAAGCCAAACCAAAGGGAATGATAAATAAAACAGAAGTGGTTCCCTGCGTGGCATGCGAAAATCCAAAAACAATTGCTGACGATAGAGCCCCAAGCCACCAGTTATAATCGAAAGTTTGATAAAATATTAAAAACAGAACTCCCCTGTAAATAAATTCTTCCATAGCCGAAGAAACCAGTGTAGTAAAAAACCAGTAGAACTGTTCCTTCTTATTACGGGGTAAAATATATTTCAGATTATTGGCTTTAAAAGACTCATCTTTTTTTAATCGTATTGATGAAAAAAGAATGGCCAAAATAATAAAACCTATACTTGCCCCTATGGTTAGAGGATTAAACACCGATTTAAAGTTAACTTCAATAAAAGAGGCACTAATTGCTAAAAAAGCAAGCCCGGATAAAACGCCTTGCATGATTAGAGACTGCAAATAAAGTTTTTCTCTGGGTATGTCAAGTTCTTCAACGAGGTGTATTTGCTTTTGACTTTTGTAACTCATGAAGGGGATTACCAATAGCACTGCTATAAGAAAGATGTATATCATTAGGAACCGGCTTCTTTTAAAATTTTTTCATGTAATTCAATTACCTGTGGAATTACCAATCGTTGTTCGTTGTTATGAATAACAAAATCGCACAATTTCATTTTTATTTCATCATCAATTTGGTTTTGCATTCTTTTTATCACTTCTTCACGGGATACGCCATCTCTTTCCATTATTCTTTTAATACGTAAAGCGAGAGGAGCAGTTACACCAATAATATAATCCAATCCTTCCGCCGCATTGCTTTCAAATAAAAGCGCAGCTTCTTTAATTGCATAAGGCGATTTTTGGGTAGCCATCCAGGTTTGGGCATCAGCAATAGTAACAGGATGCACCAGTTTATTTAACAATTCAATTTTCTCTTTATTATTGAAAACAATAGAAGCTAAGTAATTGCGGTTCAGTTTTCCTTCCTGGTAACTTTTTTCTCCAAAATACCGGATAATTTGTTGTTTTAAATCTTCATCCGTATTCATCAATCTTTTAGCTGCTTCGTCAGCGTAATAAACAGGAACTCCCAGTGTTTCAAACACTTTCGCCACCGTGCTTTTACCGGAGCCAATCCCACCTGTTAAACCAATGCGGAGCATATTTTTATATAAAAATACAAGATAAAGTATCCAAAGCTATTAAACCGCCCGATAATTGAACAAAATACAAGGGGTTAAATAATTTTAGCAAAAGATTAAAATAGCATAAATCCCGACTAAAGAATCGGGATTTATATCAAACTTTTTGTTGAGTAGTATTTTACTCTAAACAAAGTTTATTTAGCAGGTGTAGCGGCTTTATTGGCATTCTGTGTCCATTCAATACTAATAGCGCTACGCTCAATTTTTATATAACTACCGGGACTAACCTCCAGCATAATTGTATTATCCTCATTTACTTTATTTACTATACCGTGTATGCCGGCAATAGTTACCACCTTATCACCCTTTTGCATATTTTCCTGAAATTTTTTGGCATCTTTGGCCTTTTTTGCCTGTGGCCTGATCATAAATAACCAGAACACCAGAATCATTAAACCCAAAAACACCATAGAAAAAAGACTTGAATTTGGATTATTAGGATCTCCTGCTAATAATAAAAAGAAACTACTTGCTAAATTCATGTTATTGTTTTTTATTTTTTTAATTTTTCAACTTTGCCTGTTAGTTTAAAAGGTAGAAATTCAGGGTCGGCATTAGAAGTAACGAATACCTGCTTAAACACATCTTCACCTCCACGGCCTTTGCTGTTAAAAGTTGCTTTTATTGAGCCGGTATCGCCTGGAATTAGTGGTTTATCAGGCCGATCAACAACGGTACAACCGCAGCTTGCCCTCGCTATTTTAATAATTAACGGTTTATTTCCTGAATTAACAAAGCGATATTCACGCATCACCGTATCGCCTTCCTTAATAGTCCCGAAATTATAAATACTATCCAACACTATTACAGTAGTTTTGGCTACGGTATCCAAATTTATATCCAGCATAGGATTTGTCTTTACCGTTAATTCTTCGTGAGTTCCATTGGTTTGACAGGCAACAAAACCACATATAATAATGATGTTAAAAATTTTTTTCATACAGGTCTGAATATCGGGTCACAAAATTAAGTAAATGCCTATTTCGCTTTATGCGATACTTTATGAATTTTATTTTCGGCCAATAAATCCTTATGAATATTATCCAAAATCCCGTTAACAAACTGTCCACTCTGAGCGGTGCTGTATTCTTTTGCTAAATCAATGTATTCGTTAATGGTAACTTTGGTAGGAATGGTTTCAAAAAAAAGGAACTCGCAGATACCCATTTTTATTAAAATCATATCCAACATGGCCGTGCGTTCAGGATCCCAGTTCTGCAATTTAGGTTTAATAAGCTCCATACAAAACTTATCTTTTTCTATCACGGATTCTAATAGTTTTTGAGCAAACTGCCATTTCTCAGGGCTTAAAAATTCCTGAAAATTGTAGGTTTGGGGTTTCGTAAAAAAGTTTTGTATCAGTAACCGTATCATATCCGCATCATCATCCCAATGAATAAATGAATCTTCAATCATTGCCACAAAATCTTCATTGGGTAGCATTAAATCAGTAAAAATAAATTCCAGTATTTCTTTTTCCTTTTTTTTGTCCCTTTCCTGCATGTTGATGTATTGCTTGTATTCATCCGTAACAATTAGCTGAAGGTAAATTTTCTTTACCCATTCCACATCAAGCAGCAATTGTGGTTTATCTGTTGTTACAGCTTTCCTGTAGGACTCATTTTCTAATATAGTCCATAACACGGTATTTCCGGCAAGCCTTGTATTAGTTTTTAAATCTTCGGCGGTAGGTAAATGTTTAGATGCTTTTTGTTTGGCATCTTTTTCTGCATAGAGAGCTACTTCGGTAATAAAATAAATAAGAGAAACAAAAAGCTGGCGGCTTTGATCAAGATGTTTTTCCAAAATTTTGCCAGCCTGTCCCGATGTAAGTGAATTATCTGCCGATTGGGCTGTATAAAGCGTCTGCATCACTTTAATCCGGATATTTCTTCTGCTAATCATCCAATAAGAACTTTTTGAGGGGGCGAAGGTAGCAATTCGAAAATCAAAAATCAAAAGTAAAAATGGCTGTAAACTTATCTATTTGTTACAAATAAAGAGGACAGTTTTACATTGGATGAAGCCGGGAAAAGAGCTTTTGAGAACTGCCAACTGATAATTTGACACGGAAACTGAAATTTTTTACCATAATGTGCGACTTTGCATTATCCTATTTCCCTCTTTTCTGAAATTTTTTCCTGAAAAAATTGTTTGGTACAATATTGGACTACCTTTGCTGCCCATTATTTTGGGCATCAATCTTTTAAACAATTAAATAAAAAATAAGCTATGGCAAAGAAAGTAAACGTGACACCCTTGCATGACAGGGTAATTGTAAAACCAGCCGCCGCCGAAGAAAAAACTGCCGGTGGTATCATCATCCCCGATACAGCCAAGGAAAAACCCCAACGTGGTATTGTAGTAGCCGCCGGTCCAGGCAAAAAAGACGAACCCATGAGTGTAAAAAACGGGGATACTGTTTTATATGGCAAATATGCCGGTACCGAAATCTCCATTGAAGGTGAGGACTTACTCATTATGAGGGAGAGTGACATTCTTGCAATAGTATAATTTGGCAATTAGGCAATTCGGCAATTAGACAATGAGCCGAAATAAAATCATTGTCACATTATCAAATTTTCAAATTATCAAATTAAATAAATATGGCAAAGCAAATCTTCTTCGACATTGAAGCAAGAAATAAAATGAAAAAAGGCGTGGATACATTAGCCAACGCCGTAAAAGTAACCCTTGGCCCCAAAGGTCGTAACGTGGTTATTGAAAAGAAATTTGGTGCACCGGCTGTAACAAAAGATGGTGTTACCGTAGCTAAAGAAATTGAATTAGACGATGCTATTGAAAACATGGGTGCACAAATGGTAAAAGAAGTAGCATCAAAAACTGCTGATATTGCAGGTGATGGTACAACTACAGCTACTGTTTTAGCCCAGTCCATTATAAGCGAGGGTCTCAAAATGGTAGCCGCCGGCGCTAACCCAATGGATTTAAAACGTGGTATTGATAAAGCTGTAGGACTGGTAGTAGAAAACTTGAAAGCACAGAGCCAAACCGTAGGTAATGATAGTAAAAAAATTCAGCAGGTAGCTACTATCTCTGCCAATAACGATGAAACAATAGGCAAGCTGATTGCCGAAGCATTTGGTAAAGTAGGCAAAGAAGGTGTAATAACTGTAGAAGAAGCTAAAGGCACTGATACAACCGTGGAAGTAGTAGAAGGTATGCAATTTGATCGCGGTTACATTTCACCTTATTTTGTAACAAATAGCGAAAAAATGGAAGCTGAGTTGCAGAATCCATACATTCTTATTTACGATAAGAAAATTTCTGCAATGAAAGACATTCTTCATATTCTTGAAAAAGTTGCGCAAAGCAGCCGTCCTTTATTAATTATTTCAGAAGATTTAGAAGGAGAGGCATTAGCAACACTGGTAGTAAACAAATTACGGGGTACCATTAAAGTAGCAGCTGTTAAAGCCCCCGGTTTTGGCGACCGTCGTAAGGAAATGTTGACGGATATTGCTATACTCACTGCCGGTACAGTAATCAGTGAAGAATTAGGTCATAAATTAGAAAACGCTGATTTAAGCTCACTTGGTCAGGCAGCATCCGTTACTATTGATAAAGACAATACGACTATTGTTGGTGGTAAAGGAAAGAAAAACGATATCCTGGCTCGTGTAAATCAAATTAAAGCCCAGGTAGAAAATACTACAAGTGATTACGATCGTGAAAAATTACAAGAACGTTTAGCCAAATTAGCCGGTGGTGTAGCTGTGTTATATGTTGGAGCCGCTACGGAAGTAGAAATGAAGGAGAAGAAAGACCGCGTTGATGATGCTTTACATGCTACAAGAGCCGCTGTGGAAGAAGGAATCGTTCCCGGGGGTGGTGTGGCTTACATTCGTGCAATTGACGCACTGGAAGCCAAAATAAAAGGCCAGATTGCTGATGAACAAACGGGTGTGCAGATTGTTCGCCGTGCATTGGAAGAACCTCTCCGTATTTTAACAGCGAATGCCGGTATTGACGGTTCTATCGTAGTTCAAAAAGTAAAAGAAGGCAAGGGCGATTTTGGTTTTAATGCAAGAACAGAAGAATACGAAAACCTGTTTAAAGCCGGTGTAATTGACCCTACTAAGGTTAGCCGCGTAGCATTAGAAAATGCCGCTTCTATTGCAGGTATGTTATTAACTACCGAAGCTGTGGTTGCGGATAAGCCGAAGCCTGAAGCTGCACCTGCACCAGCCGGTCATCCGGGTATGGGTGGAATGGATTACTAAAATGCACCTGATACAGGAAGTGCCATGTGTTACTTGCCTGTGTAAAATAAAAATCCCCATTGTATGTAATTATGCCGTGGGGATTTTCTTTCAATAACTGTTAAAGTGAATGATTATGAAAAAAAGACCTGACAATCTTTTTTCTTTATTCAAAACATTTTGGCAAAAACTGGTTAAAAGGGATGATGATATTTTTAATAATCCCTATACAATTTTTTAAATCCTGCTTATGCAGGATTTTGTTTTTACAGAGCTCCGTAAAACCATTAAATAGGCGTACCTTTGCGCCTCAAAAAGAAAAACAGGTATATTGATTTTAGTACCTCATGCATCACAAATTGTAAAAAAATGATTAGTGTAAGAGATTTGAAATTAGCCTACGGCAAAAGAGTATTATTTGAAGAAGTTAACCTCAATTTTACGAAGGGCAATTGCTATGGTGTAATTGGAGCCAACGGAGCTGGCAAGAGCACCTTCCTTAAAATTTTGAGTGGTGAAATTGATGCCAATAAAGGAACCGTTGAAATCACTCCGGGTGAACGGATGGCGGTGTTAAAACAAAACCAGTTTGGGTTTGATGAGCATACTGTTTTAAATACCGTGATGATGGGGCATACCAAACTTTGGCAAGTGATGAAAGAAAGAGAGGGTATTTATGCGTTAGCCGATTTTACTGAAGAAGATGGGATGAAAGCAGCAGAATTAGAACATGAGTTTGGCGAAATGGGAGGTTATACGGCGGAAAGTGATGCAGCCACTTTATTAAGTGAATTGGGTATTAAAGACGAGCATCATAATACCCTGATGAGAGATTTACCCAGTAATATGAAAGTAAGAGTATTGCTGGCCCAGGCTTTATTTGGTAATCCCGATATACTATTGCTGGATGAGCCTACTAACGGATTGGATATTGAAACCATTGGATGGCTGGAAAACTTTTTGGCAGACTATGAAAATATTGTTTTAGTGGTAAGCCACGACCGCCACTTCCTGGATGCTGTTTGTACACACGTAGTGGATGTGGACAGGCAGAAAATTAAAATTTTTACAGGTAACTATACTTTCTGGTACGAGTCTTCCCAGTTAATGGCAAGACAGATAAACGATAAAAATAAAAAGGTAGAAGAAAAAAGACAGGCGTTACTGGATTTTATAGCCCGGTTTAGCGCTAATGCTTCCAAGAGCAAGCAGGCTACATCAAGAAAAAAAGCTTTGGAAAAATTAACTATAGAAGAGATTGAACCTTCGTATCGAAAATATCCCGGTATAATATTTCAGCCTTTGCGTGAGGTAGGAAATCAAATTTTAAATGTAGAAAAATTAAGTAAATCAGTTGATGGCCGTGTATTATTTAGAGATGTAAGTTTTACAGTTAATAAAGGAGATAAAATTGCTTTTTTGAGTCGTGATCCCTTAGCTGTATCGGCTTTTTTCGATATCATTAACGATAAACAAAAAGCAGATAATGGCATATACGAATGGGGAGCTACTGTTACCAAGGCTTATTTGCCTATTGAAAACAGCACTTTTTTTCAACAGGGATTAAATTTAATTGATTGGTTGCGCCAATTTGTACCACCCCATGTAACAGATGCCGATGAGCCATTTTTAAGAGGTTTCCTTGGCAAAATGTTATTTAGTGGAGATGATATTATGAAGAAAACAAATGTGCTCAGCGGGGGAGAGAAGGTTCGTTGTATGATTAGCAGAATGATGTTACAAAATCCCAATTGTATTGTTCTTGACCAACCCACCAATCACCTGGATTTGGAAAGTATTCAAAGTTTTAATGAACAATGTACAAACTACACGGGCATTGTTTTACTTACCAGCCATGATCATACGTTTATGCAAACAGTGGCTAATCGCATAATAGAATTAACGCCTAACGGTATTATTGATCGTCTTGCTGCATTTGATGAATACCTGGAAGATGAGAGAGTAAAACTTTTAAAAGAAGATATGTACAAATAAAATTAGACTTCTATATTTTTTTAATAGTAAAAATTTTGGTCTAGTTGTCTCTCGCAATTAAAAAGATATTTTTTTCAATCAGGGAATCGTTTTTGTATAATTCAAATGTAAACCATCCTGAGTGAAGGAAATTTGCCTTGTCGAGTAATAGGGGTGAATCTTTTATGTCTTTTAATTCAAAAATCAGGTTTGATCTTTCATCAAAAAATTTAATGTAGTATTTTTTTGCTTTAAAATCGGGAAGATTAATAGACACATTGCCATCTGCTGCCGTAAAAACATGGGTAGATGGCGTCCATATATATTTTTTCACGGTAGGTTTTTCAGCTTTAATTTTCAATGTTTTTTTATAGAGCTCCCGCCGATTAATTTCTCTTTTATTTCTTGCATTAATAATATTTTCAGCATTTGTTGCTTTTGCCAGAAAATTATCCGTTGTCAATTCTTTAAATGGCTTTTTGGAATCGGAAAAAAAATAGTTGTTTCCTGTATTTAAAACAAACAGGCGATAATATAAACTATCATTAGGAGCATTTTTGTCTGTGTAAGAAAATTCTGACAAAGAAGGGTTGGGTAAAGTAAAGATTGTAAAAAAATTTTTAAGACTGTCTTCTGAGCGCTGAATGGTGATTTGTTGTGGATTGGATAAGTTATTTATCCATTTGAGAGTAATCTTCCCATTTTTGGAAATAACAGAAAATTTTGGAAGTGTGTCATTTTGAGCACAAACCAAAAATGAAAACAATTGAAGCTGGGCTAAGAGAAATACCACGCATTTCATAAGCCAATAACGAGTATTTTCTTTTTATGTTTTACTAACAAAGATAAATTTATCACCAGCATCGCAGGTCAAGCGAAATTGCGTATTATTTCATGGTGTAAAAAATTATTGTAAAAATAAATTCGCCCCTGATTATTTCGAGTCTTTTTATTTTACAAAAACGACCGAGTAAGATGTGTATCAAAAAATTGGTAATCAATTTTTTAATTATTACTCAAATGGCTATAAATGCTTTTCAAAGAATAATCGCTTCTTTTTTTCAAGTCACTTCGGCTGTTTTTAAATATTAATAAACAAGCGTTCCGGGTGGTAGTGATAAGTTACCCTGCAGACCTCCGGTGTGCATGCATAAAATTTTACTGCCGGGAGGAAAGTAATTTTTAGTAATGAGACTGTGCAAAGCATAAAATAATTTTCCTGTGTAAACAAAATCGGTTGGTATTTGGTGCTGAAGATAAAAACGGTTCATAAAGCTGATTAATTCGTCATTTTTTTTGGCATACCCATTAAAATGATAATCATGTATAAGTTGAAAATTATTTCGGGGGGCCAGGTTATTAACAAAAATTTTGTCCATTACTTCTGCTCCTTTTAACACTACAATACCAATAACTTTTTGGTGTGCCTGGGAACTTTTTACGATTCCACTAAAAGTGGCGCCGCTACCAATGTCGCAAATAATGTGAGTGTATAAATTAGAGTGATCAATATGACTGAGAATTTCTGAACATCCTTTTTCACCCGCTTCGTTATTGCCGCCTTCCGGTACTAGGTACCAGCTTTCGTATTTTTTTTGGAAAAAGGGATATAATAACTCCTTATTATTGTATTTATTCCTATTAACGAATTCCAATTGCATACCCATTTCTTTACAGAAACGAAGCGTATGATTTAATTCTGATGTTTTTTCGCCCCGTACAACGGCTACAGATTCCAATCCTGCTTCTTTACAGGCAAAAACAGTAGCAGCTAAATGATTGCTATAGGCTCCCCCAAAAGTGATGATGCCGGTTTTATTTTGTGTTTTTGCGTTTTCAATATTGTATTTAAGTTTAAAGTATTTATTACCCGACACAACGGGATGTAGTAAATCCAATCGGGCGACAGCAACTTCGATACCTGATAAAAGATACATCTCATCTTTTAACTCATCAACTCTTATGTGTACATTTATTTGCATGTAACTGATAATAGAATTATAATTTTATATCTTCGCTTCTACTTACAAAAATACAATCAATAAATGCAGCCCACACTTTTGATTTTGGCAGCCGGTATGGCTTCCCGTTACGGAAGTATGAAGCAGATACAGGGTTTTGGTCCTTCCGGGGAGACCATAATGGATTATTCTATTTTCGATGCCATCCGTGCAGGATTTGGGAAAGTTGTTTTTATCATCCGCAAAGATTTTGCAGAGCAGTTTAGAGAGATATTCGAACCAAAGCTGGCGGGGAAAATCAAGACAGATTATGTGTACCAGGATATGCATTCCTTTACCAATAGTTTTGTGATTCCGGCTGACAGAACAAAGCCATGGGGAACAGCCCATGCCGTTTTGTGTGCCGAAGATGCCATTAAAGAGCCTTTTGCTGTTATTAATGCCGATGATTTTTATGGACGTGATGCATTTGAAAAAGCCTACCAATTTTTAACCAAAGAGTGCGATAAACAGCTTTATTCATTAATAGGATACGAATTGGAAAAAACATTATCAGCACACGGCACAGTAAGTCGGGGTGTTTGTGATGTGGATAATAACGGTTACCTGGTGGCTATTAATGAGAGAGTAAAAGTTTTTAAGAAAGAGAAAGATATAGTATATGA
>DASSYR010000074.1:0-44875 GCA_035703165.1 Chitinophagaceae bacterium | reverse complement strand
CCAGGTAAATGCTATAAAGTTGCTCAATCGTCATGTAACAAATATCAATAAAAAAGCCTTCCAAAATTTTTGAAAGGCTTGTTGAGTTATATTATTAAGCTTAGAGGAAATTAACGTTTACGGGAGTTTTGCTTGCGGCGTGACCAAATGTTACCGGTTTTGAAGCCATTGCCTTCCTGGCTGCCAACCCGTATCATAGCGCACCGGAAACCAATTTGAGCGCTAGCTTTGTCTTCTTCCAGGAAACGTCGGGTGCCGGGGCTTAACCAGTAAGCACGGTCGTTCCAGCTACCGCCTTTAAATACCCGGGATTTGTCGCTAACCAGGGTAGTTGCACCGTAACCATAGGTAACTTGCGAAATAGAATCGCCATCCAAAAAGTTTTTAACATCGCCCCTTTGATAGTTTCTTCTTTCCTTACTTTCTTCATCTGTTACATCCACTGTTTTTATGCGCCCAACGCTATCTACTTCGGGCTGGCCGGTACTTAAATCTATTTTCTTCCATTTATTTCCCCTGTATGGGTTAAAATCATCAAGATCCAGGTTAGAAAGCGGGCGATATACATCCGCAGTCCACTCACTAACATTACCAGCCATGTTGTATAAGCCAAACCCATTAGGATAAAAAGTTTTAACAGGAGCTGTAATAGAAGCCCTGTCATTCAAACCTCCGGCTACCCCCATATTATCACCGCTTCCTCTTTTAAAGTTGGCCAGCATTTGTCCGTGCCATCCACCGTGCCTGTCTTCACGCACACCATTCCATTTGTTTGACCAGGGATAAATAGAACGATTTGCCTGCAACTCTTCACCACGTTTTTTTTCATTTTTTCGTGGTTGGGGATTTTGAAAAATATATCCATAAGCGGCATATTCCCATTCAGCCTCATTGGGTAGGCGATACTCTGGTAAAACAATCCCTTCCTCAAAGGAAATATTGGTAGGTACCTGCTTGGTAATTTTATCCTTGTAGTTTTTAAGATTTTTTCCGGGAGTGGCCTGGTAAACGCCCAGTAGGTATGCCCTTGAATTAAAGTTATCTTGTCCGCTTCCCTGCATCTGCTTTTGTAACTCAGCTTTTTGGTTTACTATGCCTTTATCCCATAAAATCTTTTCGTTTACACGGTCTGATCTCCATAAACAAAAATCAAATGCCTGTTGCCAGGTAACACCTACTACGGGATAAAAATTATAAGAAGGGTGGCGAAAATAATATTCAACATACGGCTCGTTATAAGCCAGCTCTTCACGCCAGCATAATGTATCCGGTAAAGCTTTATTCATGATATTAGAATCGCTCTGGAAAACACGATCAAGCCAATACAAATATTCACGGTAATGTACGTTAGCAACCTCTGTTTCATCCATATAAAAAGACGGAACGGTAACCCGTTTTGGTACATTGTTCCAGTCACGCATTACATCTTCATCTGTGGCCCCCATTGTAAAAGTACCCCCTTGCACAAACACAAGACCGGGGCCGGTTTTTTGTTCTTTTTCCCTGGAAACACTAAATCCGCTTCCTTTAGGGTCGTTATAAGTCCATCCGGTGGTAGAGGAGGCATCAGACTTTTTATTAAAAATACTTCCGTTTTTACAGGATGTAATTAATAAAGTAATTATCAATAGGATAAGAAGATTTTCTAAGCTCTTTACTTTTTGCATAATTCTATGTTTGCTAGTAGGGTTTAAACGATGATTTTTCTTAAATATTGTATTGTATGACATTCATACCTGGATTTAAAAGACAGATTGCGAAAATATTAAAATTCAGATAATAAAAGCCAGGTCATGGTTATTTAATGGGGAATACTATATTTGAGTTTATGCACATCCGGCACTTACTTATTTTATTTTTAATTTTTGCTACAGCCGCACAACATGAGGCGGGTGCCCAGCGTATCTACAAACCCAATTCGGTGTTAAACAGTGGTAATTGGTATAAGCTGGCGGTAAAAGAAACGGGTATATACCGTGTGGATGTGGCTTTTTTAAATGTATTGGGAATAAACACTTCTTCACTTTCCAGTAACAGCATTCGCCTCTATGGAAACGGAGGTTTTATGCTGCCCGAGAGCAACGCCCAGCTTCGTATGGATGATTTAGAAGAAAATGCCATACAGGTATTTGACGGGGGTGATGGTGTTTTTAATGGCAATGATTATTTTTTGTTTTATGCTACCGGGCCCGATGAGTGGATAAAGGATTCTACAAACAAAAAATTTAACCATCGTAAAAATTTATATGCCAGCCAGTCTTATTATTTCTTGTCAATTAGTGGAATTGGTAAAAGAATAAGTACATCCAATGTTTCAACCCCGGCCAATGTATTTGTGAATAGCTTTAACGAAAGATACTTTAAGGAACTTGATAGCATAAATCTCCTTGCAAGTGGTAAAGAGTGGTATGGGGAAGAATTTGGTAAAGCACCCGGCAAAACAATAACCAGAAGTTTTTCCATAACTCTTCCCAATATAATTGCATCGGTTCCTTTGGAGTTAACCAGTAATGTAATTGCCCGGAGTGCAGGCTCATCTTCCCGCTTTGATATTAGTGCCGATAATAATTTGGTACAGCAGCATTTTATAAATTCTGTTGGTACAGGACAATACGATGCAGTTGCCATTCCTTCGCAGCAAACATCTTTTTTCAACACTACCCAATCAAATTTTACGTTGACCTTTACTTATGTAAGTAGCAGTACCAATGCACAGGCCTGGCTTAACTGGTACGAAATAAATGGTCGCAGAGGCTTATCTATGAGCGGAGCAGGCCAGCAACTGACCTTTAGGGACTGGAATAGTGTTGCTGCAGGAAATATTGGTGAATTCACTATTCAGGGTGCCAGTTCCACTACAGATGTATGGGAGGTAACCAACCCGTTGCAGCCGATTAAAATGAACGGGATAATAACAGGAAATAACTTAAAATTTACCAATGATTGTGCTTCATTAAAAGAATATATTGCTTTTAATAACACAAATTTTTTATCTCCGCTTTTTGTGGCAAAGGTGGACAACCAGGACTTACATAATTATACTTATGCTGACATGATTATTGTTGCTTATCCTGAGTTTTTAGCTGAAGCGCAGCGATTAGCCGCACATCATTTTGAAAAAGAAGGATTGCGATCTGTTGTAACTACTACTGAGAAAGTATATAATGAATTTGCGTCCGGCACGCCGGATCCTACATCTGTTCGTGATTTTGTAAAACTCTATTATGATAAAGCCAATGGCGATTCTTCCAAAATGCCGAAATATCTGTTATTGTTTGGAGATGCATCGTATGATTACCAGAGCCGGTTAAAAAATAATACCAACTTTGTTCCGGCTTATGAAAGTAGTAATTCATTAGATCCGTTAGTTACACATACCTCAGATGATTTTTTTGGTTTTTTAAATGATAATGAAGATATCAATATAAACTTCCCGATAAACCTGCTGGATATTGGTATAGGAAGAATACCCGCCAAAAATGTTACCGAAGCAAAAAATGCAGTAGATAAAATAATTCATTATACGCAAAAAGAAAGCCTGGGGCCATGGCGTAACGATATAACCTTTGTGGCAGATGACGAAGATGCAAACTTGCATTTAGGTGATGCAGAGATTTTATCAGGCACGGTCAATACGGTTGCCTCAGGAATAAACCAGCAAAAAATTTATATGGATGCTTATCGGCAGCAAAGTGGCAGCGGGGGTAGCCGATATCCTGAGGTAAATCAGGCTATTACCAACAAAATATTTTCCGGAACACTGGTTTGGAATTACAGCGGACATGGGGGAGCTACCAGGTTAGCCGAAGAAGCTATATTGGATCAGGATTTGGTGAACCAATGGAATAATACTAATAAACTCCCCTTGTTTATTACCGCTACTTGTGATTTTGCTCCTTACGATAATCCGAATTTAAATTCCCTGGGAGAAGATATTTTATTAAGAGAAAAAAATGGCGCTATTGCTTTAATGACTACCACGAGATTAGTATTTGCCTTTAGCAATAGAATAATAAATACAAATTATTTGTATTATGCATTTCAGCCTAAACTCAATAAAAAATACAGAAGTTTAGGGGAGGCCGTACAAGTGGCTAAGAATTTTACTTATACTAATTTTCCCGATATCATTAATAATCGGAAATTCACTTTGTTGGGAGATCCTGCTCTTACTCTTGGTTTCCCTTCTTTAAAAGTTAAAACTACAGCAATTAATGGTAACACTGGCGGGTCGGATACGTTAAAAGCATTGAATAAGTATGTAGTACTTGGAGAAGTGACAGACTTAAACGATATGCCGATTACAAATTTTAATGGTACCGTTTATGCAACCATTTTTGATAAAGCACAACAAGTGAAAACACTCGGCAACGATCCTCAAAGTCCTGTTACCTCCTTCAATCAGGAAACTAATATTTTATATAAAGGAAAAGTAAAAGTTGTTAATGGAAAGTTTGCCTACACCTTTATTGTGCCTAAAGACATCAACTATCAATATGGTAACGGTAAAATAAGTTATTATGCTGATAATACAGTTACGGATGCAGCTGGTTTTGATAAAAATATTGTTATCGGTGGAGCCGGTACCGGTTCTATTGCGGATAATGAAGGGCCGGGGATAAAGGCATTTTTAAACGATGAAAAATTTGTTAACGGAGGTTTAACTAACGCTACTCCTGTATTAATTGTTAAATTAAGCGATAGCAGTGGTATTAATACAGTAGGTACGGGTATTGGTCATGATATTATTGCTACTATAGATGATGATAATGATCGTTTTTTTGTTTTAAATGATTTTTATGAAGCTGAATTTGATAGCTATCAAAAAGGAGTAATACGCTTTCCACTACCCGAAATGTTGGAAGGGCTGCATACGCTTACCATTAAAGCCTGGGATGTAGCCAATAACTCATCAACCTATGTCCTTACATTCAGGGTTGTGAAAAACGAGTCTTTAACGATTGAACATGTGCTTAATTATCCTAATCCATTTACTACTCATACTCAGTTTTGGTTTGAGCACAACCGACCTGGTGATAACATGTTGGTAACAATACGTATTATGACCATTACTGGTAAGGTGGTTAAATCAATCAGCCAGACAATAAATACCACCGGAAATCGTTCTTGTGAAATTGAATGGGATGGGCGGGATGATTACGGAGACAAAGTGGCTCGTGGGGTGTATCTGTATAGCCTGGAGGTAAAAACGTCGGATGGTAAGAAAGTGCGCAAACTGGAAAAACTCGTTTTACTGTAAATCTTTACATTATTGAATACTTATTTTTGCAACTAAATACAAATTTGATGAAATTAATATCAGCCAAACTAATTGTTATAGGATTATCTTGTCTCATTTTGGCCTTACCTGTAAAAGCGCAAAGAATAAATGTAGTTACAACAGCTGTTCCTTTTTTACGTATATCACCGGATGCGAGAGCAGGTGCTATGGGTGATGCCGGATTAGCCACGTCACCCGACGTAAGTTCTATATTCTGGAATCTCGCCAAAGTTCCTTTTGCAAAAACAAACACTTCAGTTGGTCTTACCTACACTCCCTGGTTAAGAGATTTGTCTGTTAATGATGTTTTTCTGGGTACCGTTTCCGGTTATCACAAATTAGATGAGCAACAGGCAATTTCTACTTCATTGCGTTATTTTAGTTTAGGAAAAATTACTTTCACAGATATCAATGGTACGGAGCTGTTTCAAGGTAACCCCCGTGAGCTTGCCTTTGATGCCGGATATTCCCGAAAACTTTCGGAAAGAATAGGGCTGGGCGTTGCGTTACGTTATATACATTCTAATCTTGTTGGTAATGCACCTATTAGCGGACAAACGTATAAGCCGGGCACAGCAATAGCCGGAGATATAAGTTTTTATTATAACGGGTTGAGTGAAGCGGGTAATGGTTGGAGCTTTGGTGCTGCAGCTACAAATCTTGGTTCAAAAATTTCTTATACCAGCGATGCACAAACAAAAGATTATATACCGGCTAACTTAGGAATAGGTACAGCTTATACTAAGCAAATTGATGAAACCAATAGAATAACTTTTGCACTTGATTTAAATAAATTGTTGGTGCCCACGCCGCCCGATACTCCGGTAACGGCAGCAATCATTAATGATTATCGCAATAAAAGTGTTGCCTCCAGTTGGATTTCGTCTTTAACAGACGGTGAAGATTTTAAGGAAATTACTTTTTCTATTGGTGCAGAATACACTTATAACGAACAGTTTTCATTAAGAGCCGGTTATTTTTATGAGGATAAAACAAAAGGCAATCGTAAATATTTTACGTTAGGAGCCGGATTAAAGTATAATATATTCGGGTTAAACCTTTCTTATCTTGTTCCATCCGGGGCAGGTGTAAATCGGAATCCGTTAAGTAACACACTCCGCTTTAGTTTGATTTTTGATTTAGATAATCTTGGAGGTAGTTCAGAAAGTGGGAATTAATTTTTATTAAGATAAGATGAGGCGAAGGTTTTTTACCTTCGCCTTTTTAGTTTAAAAAGAATTATATGTCATATAGAATTGGTTCAGGAGTTGATTTTCACCGGATGGTTGAAGGCAGGCAATTATGGCTTGGAGGGGTTAATATTCCTCATAATAAGGGCGCCCTGGGGCATAGCGATGCGGATGTATTGTTGCATGCAATATGTGATGCTATGCTGGGTGCGTTAAGTTTAGGCGACATTGGTACTCATTTTCCTGATACGGATCCCGCATATAAAAACATTGATAGCAAAATTTTATTAAAAAAAACAGCCGATTTAATAAGTGAGAAGGGCTATTATGTAATTAATATTGATACAACACTTTGTCTCCAAACGCCCAAAATAAAACCGTTTGTTACTACCATGCGGCAAACGATTGCTGATATTCTACAGGTAAAGTTTGATGATATTTCAGTTAAAGCCACTACCACAGAACAATTAGGGTTTGTAGGAAGAGAAGAAGGATTAATGGCGTATGCTACCGTATTGTTAAAAAAAATAGAGGGGGATTAAAATCTGCCACCCAATAAGTTATTTCATCGTCTTTCATTAAAAAAACTGTACTTATTTTTGCCAGATGGCAGATGTTACCATTAAAATAATCAATCAGTCTAACAATCCTTTACCCGCTTATGCTACGCTAGGCTCTTCAGGTATGGATTTAATGGCTTTTATAGAGGCGCCTGTTGAAATAAAGCCTATGGAACGGGTATTTGTTCCAACAGGTGTTTTTATTGAATTACCAGAAGGTTATGAGGCGCAGGTAAGGCCAAGAAGCGGATTGGCTTTGAAACAGGGGATTACTTGTTTAAATTCTCCGGGAACGGTTGACTCCGACTACCGGGGAGAAATAAAAGTGATTCTCATCAACCTTTCCGGTGAAACACAAACCATACACCCCGCTGAACGTATTGCCCAAATGATTGTACAAAAAGTAGAAAAAGTAGTATGGATTGAAACAAATTCTATTAACAAAACGCAAAGAAATACCGGTGGTTTTGGCCATACTGGTAAACATTAAATAAATGATGAAACTCCATCTGTTTTTTTACTTTATTGTGGCAGCATTAATATTGACGAGCTGTCGAAGCCAAAAGAAAATTCAAAAAGTAATTGCTCCTAAAAACGATTCCGTCACGGTAATCATCAATCAACCAAAAATTGATACCATGGCATTGGTTAAAGAGTCAATTGAACAAATGAGCGGTAATTACATCACGTATCAAACCTTTTCAGCCAAGATAAAAGTAGATTACGAAAATAGCCAGGGTAAACAGCCTGATTTTACTGCTAACGTAAGGATGAAAAAAGATGAAATTATCTGGCTTTCTTTAACAGGAACGCTCGGTATTGAAGGTTTTAGAGTAATCATTACAAAAGATAGCATTCGTATTATGGATAAGCTTTCGGATACGTACACAGTTCGTTCATTAAGTTACCTGCAGGATCTTAGCCATATACCAATTGATTTTACTTCTCTTCAAAATATGATTGTAGGCAATCCTGTTTTTTTTAATTCCGACAGCATAATTGCCTATCGTAAAGATGCTAACGATGTGACAACTTTGTTAAGTTTTACTAATATTTTTAAGCACCTCCTCACTTTATCATACGATAAGAAGATTGTACATAGTAAACTAGATGATGCCGACCCAACCCGCAACAGAACCTGTGATTTAACCTATGATGAATACGAAAGTAAGAATGGAGTAAGCTTTTCCACTCATCGCAACATTATTATTTCAGAAAAATCGAAGTTGGAGATACAGCTTAAGTTTAAACAATTTGAAATAAACCCGCCAGACCAAACATATCCGTTTAACGTTCCTAAAAAATTTACAAGAAAATGATAAAGCATAATTTTTTTTCAATAATACCGTTAACAATTACATATTTGTAAAATTTATCCAGGCAAAACCATGAATCGTTTATTTACTCTCCTTTTTTCTTTTTTATTGATGATTCAATTCCAGGGTTATGCCCAGTCTAAAACGCAGGAAAAGCAGGAGTTGGAACTTAAACGGCAGGAAACCTTAAAGGAAATAGAAGAAATTAATGCCACACTTAAGGAAGTGCAAAAAGGGAAGAAAGAAAGTGTAGGCCAATTAACACTTATTAAAAGAAAATTGGCGCTTCGTCAGAATATTATAAATACCATCAGTAGCCAGATAGAGAATATTAATACAGATATTAATTATAACCTGATGGAAATCGTTCGATTGCGTAATGATTTGGATACACTGAAGAAGGAATATGCAAAAAGCATTATATATGCCTACAAAAGCCGTAGTAGTTTTGACTTTTTAAATTTTATTTTTTCCGCTTCCAGTTTTAATGATGTTGTAAGGCGAATTGCTTATTTGCGAACCTATCGGGCTTATCGGGCACAACAGGCCGAAACAATCACCATAACCCAACAGCAAATAGCCGATAAATTAAATCAATTAAAAAGCAACAAGGACAAAAAAAATGCCTCTTTGCAAGATCAAAGTAAAGAAATTGAAAAACTGGCGGTTGAAAAGAAAGAAAAAGATGAAATCGTATCACAGTTTAAATCAAAAGAAAAAGAACTGGCTGGTATTGTTGAAAATAAAAGAAAACAACTCTTTAATTATAAAAAGCAAATTGATGCCATTGTTAAACGTGAAATAAGAGAAGCGGAAGACCGGGCAAAAGCAGAGAGAAAGAAACTGGCAGATGCTAAAGCCAGGGAAAAGGCGAATTTAATTGCAGCAGTAACACCCAAAAAAGAAACAAGTGATAATGCAATAGCTAAGGCAGATAAACCAACGGTGAAAAAAGAGTCCATAGATTTTAACCTGAGTGAAAAAGATTTTGCTTTAGCCAGTGATTTTGCAAAAAATCAAAATCGGTTGCCCTGGCCGGTGGACAATGGATACCTCATTGCACATTTTGGCCCTAATGTTATTGAAGGAACTAAAATAAGATTTGATAATAATGGCATAACGATTTCTACTCCGCCGGAAACAAGCGTAAAGGCAGTGTTCGATGGCGAAGTTTCTTCTGTATTTAATATAGAAGGAAATTACGGCGTTACCATTCGCCATGGCAATTATTACACTACGTATGGTAATTTGTCCTCAGTAAATGTTGTTAAAAATGCGTTGGTAAAAGCAGGTCAGTTAATTGGTCGTTCAGGCGCTAGCGACACTGAAGAAGGCAGAGGTCAGGTAGAATTTCTGTTAACGAAAGAATTAAAATACCTTAACCCGGAAAGTTGGTTGCGTAAACGCTAACAACAAGTTATTTTACAAACCTGGCATAAACTGCCTCATACTGGGGAACGATATTGTGAATATCAAAACGAGCAGCTTGTTTTTTTGCTCCTTCTTTAAATTTATTAAGGGTTGCATCGTCTTTTAGCAAACTAATTGCTTTTTTACTCATGCCCTCAATATCTCCAACATTGCCCATATAACCATTTTCCCCGTCAACCATAATTTCTGGTAAACCACCGGCATTGGTACATACTACCGGTACACGTGCTGCCATGGCTTCGAGAGCAGATAATCCAAAACTTTCATATTCAGAGGTCAACAAAAACAAATCGCCAACCGGTAAAATATCCTCCATTTCTACCTGTTTCCCAACAAAACGTATTTCATCACATAGATTCAGTTCACGGCAAAGTTCTTCGGCCCGGGGTCTTTCCGGTCCATCGCCAACCATAATTAATTTGGAAGGAATCGCTTTATTAATCTGGTTAAATATTCGTATTACATCCTCTACTCTTTTTATCCTCCTGAAATTGGATGCATGCAGTATTATTCTTTCCTTATTGGGTGCAATTACTTTTTTAAAGGCATCAATCGGTTTTTTGTTAAATCGCTTTACATCTACAAAATTGTATATAACATCAATCTCTTTTTTAATTTTGAAAGAAGCATAGGTCTCGTTTCGAAGATTATCAGATACGGCGGTAATAACGTCGCTTTCGTTGATAGAAAAAGTTACCACAGGAGCATAGGTTTTATCTTTTCCAACCAGGGTTATATCGGTTCCATGTAAAGTTGTTACCACAATTACATCTTTACCTTGCTTTTTTACAATTTGTTTTGCCATATAGGCAGCTGATGCATGGGGTATGGCATAATGGGCATGAATAATATCTAAATTGTTATTCATAATCACATCCACCATAGTACTGGCCAGCGCCGTTTCGTAAGGCGGATAATCGAACAAAGGATAGGTTGGAACCTGTACCTCATGATAAAAAATGTTAGCATGAAATTCATTAAGTCGTACAGGTTGTTGGTAAGTAATAAAATGTACGTTATGACCTTTTTCAGCCAATGCCTTGCCAAGCTCTGTTGCCAACACACCACTCCCACCAAAAGTGGGATAACAGGCAATTCCTATATTCATTGTTGTTCTTTTTTTGAGGCAGCTAAGTTAATTATAAATTATTGGTAATTTTTTTAACGGGTATTGTTAAATTTTTGCTCTGGATAAAATACATTAAAGTTGTAATTTCAATTTTTAATATTAGTAAAATATGAAAACTCCTCTCTTTTTAGTGTTTTTTATATCTTCTTTAGCAGTAGCTGCCCAGGAAGATTCTGTAGTAATCAAAAAAATTAGTGATGATGTATTAGCCAATGGTAAGGCCTATGAATACCTTAGAGTATTGTGTAAAGAAGTAGGGCCGCGATTGTCGGGCTCCCCACAGGCGGCTAAGGCAGTGGAAGCAACAAAAAAAATGATGGAAGACTTAGGTGCCGATAAGGTATGGCTGCAGGAATGTATGGTGCCTCATTGGGTGCGTGGAAAAAAAGAAGAAGCAAAAATTATTTATGCAGATGGTAAAACATATAAATTAGATGTAACGGCTTTAGGGAACTCTGTTGGCAGTGGTGACAAAGGTGTTACTGCAAAAGTTATTGAAGTAAAAAATTTTGACGAATTGCATGCGCTGGGCGAAAACGTTATTAAAGGAAATATAGTTTTTTATAATTTTCCTATGAATCCTACATACGTTAATACTTTTAGAGCTTATGGTGAAGCCGGCAGATATCGTTATAACGGACCAAGTCAGGCAGCCAGGTATGGAGCAGTTGGCTGTATTGTTCGTTCGTTGGCAAGTAATATAAATGATTATCCGCATACCGGTGCAATGGGGTATAACGATTCCTTTCCTAAAATACCGGCGATAGCTGTAAGTACATTGGATGCAGAGTATTTGAGCAAAGCATTAAAAAGTAACAAGGTGAAAAGTGTATTCTTTCGCACCAATTGCCAGATGTTAGAGGATGTTAAATCACATAATGTAATTGGCGAATTAAGAGGAACGGAATTTCCGGATGAAATTATAACAGTTGGCGGTCATTTAGATTCATGGGATTTAGGAGAAGGGGCGCATGATGATGGAAGCGGATGTGTACAGAGCATAGAAATACTTCGTGTTTTTAAAGCATTAGGCATTAAGCCGAAAAGAACCATCCGTGCCGTAATGTTTATGAATGAAGAAAATGGAGGTAGGGGTGGCGATAAATATTTTGAGGAAGCAAAAGCAAAGGGAGAAAAGCATTTATTTGCGATGGAAAGTGACGAGGGTGGATTTACACCTCGTGGCTTTGGAATTTCTGCCAGCCAGGAGGTGATGGCGAAAATTAAACCCTGGTTGGATTTATTGAAGCCCTACGGAATTACCGATTTTCGTGAGGGCGGTGGTGGCGCTGATATCAGCGATTTAAAAAATATAGGAACTGTATTGTCTAATATTATTCCTGATACCCAGCGGTATTTTGATGTACATCATGCAGCAACCGACAGGTGGGAAAATGTTAGTGAGCGGGAATTAAAATTAGGTGCAGCCATGATGGCAGCAATGATTTACCTGGTGGATAAGTACGGCTTGTAAATAAAATTAAGCCTGCAAACAAAATATAACCGGATTTTTATGGAAATCCGGTTTTTCTTTTTTCCATTCCCCAATGGTTTTTGTTTTAATGTACTCCCTGGCAGAAGTAATGTTTGCAGCAATGCACAATCTTGTTAAAGGCTGGCAGGTTTTATAGATGGTTTCTAATAACTGATTGTTGCGGTAAGGGGTTTCAATAAAAATCTGCGTACAATTTTTGTTTTTTGATTCGTGCTCCAATAGTTTTAAAGCTTTTGCTCTTTCGGCATTATCAACCGGTAAATAACCAACAAATTGAAATTGCTGACCATTCATACCACTGGCCATTAAAGCTAATATAACAGAACTGGGGCCAACAAGCGGTTTTATTTCCGCATTCATTTCCTGGGCGGCTTTTATTAATATTTGACCGGGGTCAGCAATGCCCGGACAACCTGCTTCACTGATAATGGCGATATTTTTCCCTTCTTTAATTTTTTGTTTAAACTCATTTACCACTTCATTTTCTGCTTTGTGGATAGTGTACCACTCATAGTTATCAATAATCATTTCCTTCCAATATAGTTTTAAAAACCGACGAGCCGAACGTTGATTTTCGACAAAAAAAATATTACATTTTTTTACAGCTTCAATTACGTATGGGGCTATGGTTTCGGGTGCATCATCAGCTAATAAAGAAGGAATAAGATATACAGTACTGCTCATGTTTTAATTTTCTTTCAGGTAAAAAAAGAAAAACTTATCTATTATCTTTTTGATGATACAAACTAATAGTAGCTGCCACCACAGCATAAGCTGGCGCTAATACCCAGCCAATAAAAACGATGCCATGCATTAAGAAAAAGATGATTCCATTACCAATTGCCAAACCTTTATGGCGACTAATAAAATCTGTACTTTGTGAAAGTGAAAGTTTATTACGTTCACAGCTGAAATCGAGCATGGAAAAACCGTAGTAATAGCATTCAACTAAAAAAGCAATTACGGGAGTTATCCATCCTACAATGGGTATTACGGAAAGAAATAAAATTGCCAGGATATAAACTGTTTGCCATAAAGCGTTACGGACGGCCAGTTTTATTCCTCTTTTTGCATCTTTTAGTAATTGTATAAAGCTAAAAGGGTATTTTTTCCCTTCAAGGATTGCTTCTGTTTTTTCACTTAGATATGCAAATACGGGAGACCCAACAATCAGGAACAAATACTTGAATAAAGAAAAATAAAAAAACATTAGTATCAAACGGAAAATAATACTACCGAGTATAAACAGGAAATTTAAAAAAGAATTATTCGATTCTTTGAGCCATTGAATAACGCCTAATTTATCGCTTAGCCATTCAATAGCGCTGGTGCTCGAACTCCAAAACAACCACATGCCCGAAGCAAACATAAGAGCGTAAATAATACCCGGGATAAGTATCCATTTCCAGAGTTTATGTTTAAGGATAAACTGGTGGGCTTTTAAATAGGACTGGATTGCTATAACTAATTCCTTAAGCAAATGATAAAAATTTTTATGTTTGACAGATAATAAGCGAATTTACAGAAGCTATGCGTAAGTTGAACACTGAATTTTATTTAAGAGAGGACGTGTTGCAAATTGCCCGGGACTTACTGGGAAAGGTTTTGGTAACCCGTTTTGACAATAACATTACATCTGCACGAATTGTGGAAACAGAAGCGTATGTTGGTGTAATTGATAAAGCTTCGCATGCCTGGGGTGGAAGACGAACAAATCGCACCGAAATAATGTATGCAAAAGGAGGTACAGCGTATGTATATCTCTGCTATGGCATACATCATTTGTTTAATGTAGTAACTAATAAAATTGATATACCGCATGCTATATTAATACGAGCCGCCGAACCTTTATCCGGAATAGATACCATGCTGAAAAGAACCCGTAAAATAAAAGCAGATTTTACTTTAACCCGTGGTCCGGGTAATGTTTCAAAAGCTTTGGGCATTTTCATTAAACATAGTGGTATAAGTTTAACCGGCAATGAAATATATATTACAGATGATGGTTTTAAGATAACGGAAAAACAAATAGCGGCTACTCCAAGAATTGGGGTTGATTATGCAGGAAAAGATGCACTACTACCGTATAGATTTATTTTAAAAGATAATTACTATGTAAGTGGGGCAAAGAAAATAAATAGTTAGCTGCTATGTTATTATAAATACAGTAATAAAGGAATATAAAAATATGTTTAAAAACAAAGAGTTGCTTAATTGGGTAGCAATTATAACCGGGGTTGTTTTATTTTTCTTTTTTTTATTAATAAATCCTTTGGCGCTTGATGTAAAAGCAGCCAAGGTGTTGGCAGTTGCCGCTTTAATGATAAGTTGGTGGATATTAGAAGCATTGCCTATGCCTGTGGTAGCACTCGTACCCATCATCTTTTTTCCTTTAATGGGTATTGCCACACTGGAGGATGCTACTGCCCCTTATGCCAATTCCATAGTGTTTTTGTTTATGGGGGGATTTATGATTGGGTTAGCCATAGAAAAATGGAATTTGCATAAGCGTATTGCTTTAAGTATTGTAAACGTAACCGGAACCAGCGGTAATAAAATTATTTTGGGGTTTATTTTGGCTACCGGCTTTTTAAGTATGTGGTTAAGTAATACAGCCACTACCATTATGATGTTTCCCATAGCGGCATCCGTAATAAGAGTAATGGGCGATAATAATTATGATGACAGGGGATTTCGTAATTTTTCTTTGTGTTTAATGCTGGCTATTGCTTACGCTTCAAATTTTGGAGGGATAGCTACTATTATTGGTACGCCGCCTAATGTAGCCTTTGTTGGTTATATCCAAAAGCAATATAATCATACTGTTGAGTTTGCTGACTGGATGCTGATTTGTACACCCCTTGCCTTGTTGCTAATGTTTTCGTTGTACATAGTTATGGTAAAAATTTTATATCCTAACCATATAAGCCATAATAATGATACAAGGCTTTACATAAAAAACGAGTTAAAAAAATTAGGACCATTGTCCGTGACAGAAAAAAGAGTTCTGTTGGTGTTTGTATCTACAGCGCTACTATGGATTACAAAAGATTTGATTAATAAACTTCATATTATTAAGCTTGATGATACTATTATTGCAATAACAGGAGCTTTTGCTTTGTTCGTTTTCCCAACAGGAAGAAAAGAAGTCCGGCATGAAAAATTAATGAATTGGGAAGACACCTCTAAAATGGCATGGGGTATTTTATTGTTGTTTGGCGGAGGTATTACTTTGGCCAATGCTTTGGAAAAAGCGGGTTTAATAACTATGTTGGGAAATTGGTTAAGTAGTTATGCTGGTAATAATATTTTATTACTGGTGTTGATGATAACCATCATTTCTGTTTTTATAAGCGAGGTAATGAGTAATGTGGCGCAGGTAATAGTATTTGCGCCGGTAATTGGTGGTATGGCAAATGCGTTGAAGATAGATCCTTTGTTATTAGGTGTACCGATGACGTTAGCAGCCAGTTGTGCCAGCATGTTGCCAATGGGTACACCTCCCAATGCCATTGTGTTTGCCAGCGGGCATATACGTTTACCACAAATGCTTAAAACAGGTTTGGTAATGAACATAATCAGCGTGATACTGATTACATTGTTTAGTTATTTTTTATTACCTAAGTTAATGGCGGGAGTGAGATAAGCCGGATTTACATACTTTATGTTTTTTTTGCAGGGTTGTTTTAAACCCAATTTAGCAAGAGTTGAATAATATTGGTTTGTTTACCAATTGGCATGTTATCAATCGGTATTCCTATTTTGGGTTTGGGAATCACCCGGTAGGAAAATAGAAGCAGCTATGAACAGAAACGATAAATTTTTGTATTTTGACAGAATAAAATTATTTGCTAACATTAGAACATGACCGACAATTTAGAACTCGAAAAAACCCTGTGGCAAGCTGCTGACAAACTCCGAAACAACATGGACGCTGCGGAATACAAGCATGTGGTGCTTGGACTGATTTTCCTGAAATATATATCTGACGCTTTTGATGAACTCTATCAAAAATTAGAAGCAGAAAAAAACGAAACAGGTGCCGACCCCGAGGACAAAGATGAATACACAGCCGAAAGAGTGTTTTATGTTCCACCGCAAGCCCGTTGGAAATGGCTGCAAGGCAGAGCCAAACTGCCGACCATTGGCAAAGACATTGATGATGCAATGGATGCCATTGAAAAAGATAACCCGACCTTGAAAGGTGTTTTGCCGAAAGACTATGCAAGACCTGCGTTAGACAAACAACGCCTTGGCGAACTCATTGACTTAATCGGCTCTATCACTTTGAGCAAAGGCGGAAATGGAAAAGGCAAACCTGCCCGTCCGGCAGGCGGGGACGTTTTAGGTTTTGTGTTCGAATATTTCCTCGGACAGTTTGCAGATGCCGAAGGCAAAAAAGGTGGACAGTTTTACACGCCTCAAAGCATTGTGAAAATATTGGTTGACATGCTTGCACCTACACCCGAAAGCCGTGTGTATGACGGTGCTTGCGGAAGCGGTGGCATGTTTGTGCAAAGCGAACGCTTTATTGAAATGCACGAACACCGCAAAGGCAAGATTTCCATTTTCGGACAAGAGAGCAACCCGACAACTTACAAGTTGGCAAAAATGAATTTGGCTATTCGGGGCATTGATGCCAAGATTGAGTTAGGCGATACGTTGATGAACGACAAATTCCCCGAACTGAAAGTGGATTATGTAATTGCCAATCCGCCTTTCAATGTGAGTGATTACAACATCAACAAAGCCGAAACGCATAAATGGAAATACGGCATACCGCCAACAGGAAACGCCAACTACGCATGGCTGCAACACTTCATCAGCAAGTTAGCACCGTATGGAACGGCTGGCATTGTGTTGGCCAACGGTAGCATGAGTAGCGACATTGCCACCGAAGGACAAATACGAAAAGAACTGATTGAAAATGATTTGGTGGATTGCATGGTTTCTTTGCCTTCGCAATTGTTTTACAACACACAAATTCCTGCCTGCCTGTGGTTTTTGGCACGCAACAAGGCTTCGGCAGGCTCAGCCTCCAGGTTGCGCAACCGCAGCAATGAAATTTTATTTATTGATGCACGGGAACTGGGAACCATGATAAGCCGTAAGCAAAGAGAACTCACTGACAAAGACATTGCTAAAATCTCTGACACTTACCACAACTGGCGTTCTCTCCCCCCTTTGGGGGGAGCCGGAGGGGGGCTTTACAAAGATGTGCCGGGTTTTTGTAAATCGGCAAGCATACAGGATATACGCAAAAACAATTACATACTTACTCCGGGCAGATACATTGATTTTAAAGCTGCCGAAGAAGACGGACAGGCATTTGAAGAAAAGATGCAGCAACTAACCGCAACTCTGAAAGAGCAAATGCAAAAGGCCGCTGCTATAGATGAAACCATAAAAGAGAATTTAAAAAAGATCGGTTATGGCTTCTGAAATAACCAATAACTATATAGAAGTTTTACAAAGCCTTAAAGAAAAAATAAGGCAGTCCAGGTTACGTGCCGCTCATTCTGTAAACAAACAACTCCTCCTGCTGTATCACGAAATAGGAATTACTATTTTACAACAGGAGAAACTGGGTGGATGGGGAGCAAAAATTATTGATACCCTTGCAAGAGATCTCAAAATGGAGTTTCCTGACATGACCGGATTATCAAAGCGCAATCTTCGGTATATGAAGGAATTTGCTTCCGCCTATCCAATTTTGCAACCGGTGGCCGCAAAATTACAAGATGCTGAAAATCAAAAAATTGAATTTGTGCAACCAGCGGTTGCACAAATTCCCTGGACACACCATACACTGATTTTAGATAAACTAAAAGCAGAAAAAGAAAGGCTGTTTTATATTCAAAAAGCTGCAGAAAACGGGTGGAGTAAAAGTGTATTGGTCTTACAAATTGAAAGCGGTCTGTATCAACGACAGGGAAAATCTATTAATAATTTTTCAAACGCCCTGCCTGTTTATGACTCAGACCTTGCAGGGGAAATGTTTAAAAGCCCATACATTTTTGATTTTTTGCACCTTAGCGAAGAAGCAAAAGAAAAAGAATTAGAACTTGGACTTATACAGCATTTAAAAAAATTTATGCTGGAACTGGGAAGAGGCTTTGCTTATGTAGGCAACCAGTTTAACCTGGAAGTGGACGGGGATGATTTTTTTCTTGACCTCTTATTTTATAACACCCGTCTTCATTGTTATGTGGTTTTTGAATTGAAAATAGGAGAGTTTAAACCAGAATATGCGGGCAAACTTAATTTTTACCTTAGCACCGTTGATGCACAAATAAAAATTCCGGAAGACAAACCCACTATTGGTATCCTGCTTTGCAAAACACCTAATAAAACGGTGGTGGAATATGCACTCAGGGGAATAGACAAGCCAATGGGTGTTGCCGATTTTGAACTGAAAAAATATCTGCCTGTAGAATTGGAAAGCGATTTGCCTACTGTTAAGGAATTAGAAGAAGAACTGGAGAAGGAGATACAAGAATTTAAAGTAGCACAAAACCCGGTGGATGCCAGGCTGCAAGCCATAAAAGATAAAATCAAAAACCTTAAAACGGATGAAATTCAAACACCTGCCACTTTTGCTGCATTAAACCAATTATATCAAACAGGGCTCCGAGTGCTATATACTGAACTCATGGAGAAGGTGAAAGTTTTTGATGAAGATTTTTATTCAAAAAGTTTTCACTGGTATTGCACCAATAAAAATTTCAGCAAACTGGAACAGGTGGATGTATTCTGGAAAGATGAAGAAAACCTGAAGGGGATTTACGAATTCCAATTTCAAATTCGCTTAGATGGTTTTAAGAAAGCCGGAACTGAACACGGCAATGCTTATCATACACTTACTTTTAGAATGGATACTTACCATTACAGCTTCACATTGGTAAACTACAACAACCAACAGCCTTTTTTGAAAAAACTGTATCACCAACCTTTAACAGTAAACGACAGGCAGCAAATAGCCGATGTAATGATGACGGCAGTAATGGATGATATTGAAAGGTTTTTGGAAAGGATAAAACATGCGAAAAAATGACGAAACCAAAGAAATTATTTCAACCGAATACGATATTAAGTTACAATGAGTGAATGGACAACATATAGACTTGGAGATGTTTCTGAAAAAATTGGTTCAGGAGCAACACCAAGAGGTGGCAAAGAGGCATATTTGGAATTTGGAGAAATATCCTTAATCCGAAGTCAAAACGTTCTAGATTTTTCCTTTTCAAAAAACGGACTTGCTTATATATCCGAAGAACAAGCCCATGACCTTAGAAATGTAATCGTTGAGGAAGATGATGTATTGTTGAATATTACAGGCGATAGCGTAGCAAGAGTTTGTCAAGTTCCTTTAGAAATACTACCTGCAAGGGTTAATCAGCATGTTTCGATAATTAGAGGGAAAAAGGAAATATTAAATCAATCATTCCTAAAATACTATCTACTTGAACCATCATTTAAGAGGTATATGTTAGGGTTAGCATCAGCAGGTGCAACGAGAAATGCTTTGACCAAAGTAATGATTGAGAATTTTGAAATTGTAGCACCTGAATTAGAGGAGCAACAAGAAATCGCCTCCATCCTCTCTTCCCTTGACGACAAAATAGAGCTCAACCTGCAAATGAACCAAACTTTGGAAGCCATGGCACAAGCCATTTTCAAAGAGTGGTTTGTCCCTTCGACAAGCTCAGGACAACGCACTTTCAACTTTCCGGGTTTTGATGGTGAATTGGTGGATGTTGTAAATGCTGACCAAAGCGTCAGCAGTTTGCCGAAGGGGTGGAAAATTGGGAAACTTGGAGAAATATTAGAATTACTTTACGGAAAGGCCTTAAAAGCTGATACAAGAATTGCTGGTGAATATCCCGTCATTGGCTCAAGTGGAATAGTAGATTATCATAATGAGTATTTGGTAGAAGCTCCAGGGATTGTAATTGGTCGGAAAGGAACGATAGGAGAAGTAATTTGGATTGATGAAAACTTCTTTCCTATTGATACTACATTTTACGTAAATGATTTATTAGGTGCTGGAGGACTTTACTTTCATTATTTTCTCCTGAAGGACCAAGAATTTAAAAAAATTGCATCAGACAGTGCAGTTCCTGGCTTAAATAGAAATCAAGCAATGAATAATCTTGTAAAAATTCCAGATGTGAGGGTTATTCATGATTTCAATTCAATTGTTCAACCATTCTTTCTAAAGAGAAAGGAAAATATTGATCAAATAAAAAACTTAACCCAAATCCGAGACAGTCTATTGCCCAAACTAATGACGGGGAAAATAAGTCTGAACACGATTTAAAGATTACAAGATGGATAAGATTTTGAATAGTGATATAAATGAGTTAACGCACAAAATAATTGGTTGTGCTATGCAGGTTCATCGTGTATTGGGAAATGGTTTTCAGGAGGTGATTTATCAGCGTTCATTATCCATTGAAATGCGACATGCTGGTTTGGAATTTGAACGAGAGAAAGAAATGCAGATTTATTATCGGGATGAAGAGGTGGGCACTCGAAGAGTGGATTTTTTAGTGGAAGGAAAAGTAATGGTAGAATTGAAAGCATTGGAGAAATTGGAAGATGTTCATAAAGCACAAGCTATCAATTATTGCGAAGCATATAACATAGCTGATGGTTTATTGATAAACTTTGGAGGCACCAGTTTAGAATTTAAACGGGTTTACAATAAGAAATTGGTAAATCCTGTCAATCAAAAAATCAAGTAATCGTGTTCAGACAATGGCAGATAACAGTTCAGATATAATTCTTTACAGTTCACCCGAAGGCAACATCAAGGTTGAAGTGATTTATTCGGGCGAAACCTTTTGGCTTACCCAAAAACGCATGGCAGAACTTTTTGGCGTGGAAGTGCCTGCCGTAAGCAAACATTTGAAAAACATCTTTGAAACAGGTGAATTACAGGAAGATGCAGTTATTTCCAAAATGGAAACAACTGCCGCTGACGGCAAAAATTACGTTACCGCTTTTTACAATTTAGACGCCATTATTGCAGTGGGCTACAGGGTAAACAGCCGCCAGGCAACCCAATTCCGCATTTGGGCAACCAAAACTCTTCGTGAGTTTATCATCAAAGGTTTTGTGCTGGATGATGAACGCCTGAAACAAGGCAAACGCTTTGGCAAGGATTATTTTGATGAACTCTTAGAACGCATCCGTGAGATACGGGCAAGTGAAAGACGTTTCTACCAAAAAATCACCGACATCTACGAGCAGTGCAGCATTGATTACAACAAAGATGCTGAGATAACACAAACCTTTTTCAAAACTGTTCAGAACAAACTGCATTGGGCAATTACAGGCAAAACGGCTGCTCAAATTATTGCAGAAAGAGCAAAATCAACCGAGCCGAATATGGGCTTGCAAACATGGAAAAATGCACCCAAAGGCAAGATTTTGAAAACCGATGTAAGCATTGCCAAAAACTACCTGATTGAAAAGGAAATTAAAGAACTGGAAAGAGTAGTTACCATGTATCTGGACTATGCCGAAAATCAGGCAGCAAGAGAAATACCCATGAAGATGGCTGATTGGGTGCAAAAGATTGATGCTTTTTTGCAGTTCAACGAATACAAAATTTTGAAAGATGCCGGAAAAGTGAGCCATGAAATAGCGAAGAAACTGGCAGAGATAGAGTATGAAAAATTCCGTGTAATTCAGGATAAAAACTTTGAAAGCGATTTTGATAAAGAAGTAAAAAAGCTAACACCGCCCAAAAAGAAAAAATGAACAGCATCAGCGAAAACGAAATAGAAGAAATCGCCATCGGCTACCTGCAAGGTTTGGGTTACAAATACCTGAACGGTTTGGTGATGTCGCCAGATGGTGAGCATCCCGAAAGGCAATATAATGAAGTGGTGTTGATAAACCGTTTGCGTGATGCCATTGATAAACTCAATCCTGCCCTTTCGCAAGATGCCAAAGAAGATGCCCTGAAAAAGGTTTTGCGTTTCGATAGTCCCAATGCTTTAATCAACAACGAGAATTTTCACAAACACCTTACCGAAGGAGTAGATGTAGAAGTAAGAACCGAAGACGGCATCCGTGGCGTGAAAGTTTACATTGCAGATTTCAACCAACCCGACAACAATGAGTTTTTAGCCGTCAACCAGTTCACCATTATTGAAGGCAACCCCGCCTACGGAACGGGCAGGCAAAACAAACGCCCCGATATTATTTTATTTATCAACGGTTTGCCTTTGGTAGTTATAGAACTGAAAAATGCAGTGGATGAAAACGCCACTATTAAAACAGCATACAGCCAACTGCAAACCTACAAACAAGCCATTCCTTCGCTTTTTACTTTCAACGAATTGATGATTGTTAGCGATGGTTGGGATGCTTTGTGCGGAACGGTTACAAGTGATTTCGGCAGGTTTATGAGTTGGAAAACCAAAGACGGAAAAACCACAGCCGACACCTTGCAACCCCAAATGGAAGTGATGTTCACGGGCATGTTGAACAAACAAACCCTGCTGGACCTAATCCGCCATTTTATTGTATTTGAAAAGAGCAAAGACAAAACGCTGAAAAAAGTAGCGGCTTATCATCAGTACTATGCTGTAAACAAAGCTGTGCAAAGTACCATCATTGCATCAGGTTTTAAAAATTCCCCTCCTATGGAGGGGTGGTCGCAGACCGGGGTGGTAAATTCCCCTCCTATGGAGGGGGCAGGGGGTGGTAATAAACGCAACTCAAAAAACTACTTTGAGCTTCCTTACAACCCCAACTTAAAAGAAAAAGCCAGGAAACTAAGACAAGCTGGCAATCTGTCTGAAGTGTTATTTTGGAATCAGGTTAAGAATAAACAGTTCAAGGGTTATGACTTTGACAGGCAAAAGATAGTAGGCAATTACATTGTTGATTTTTACTGTAGTAATTGCAATGTAGTAATAGAAATAGATGGGAGCAGCCATGACGATAAGCAGGAATATGATGCAGAAAGGGACGCATATTTAGAATCGTTGGGATTGACTGTTATTCATATTCCGGTAGTTGAGGTGATGAAGAATATGAATGGGCTGATGGAGATGTTATTGAACCACCCGGCATTGCAGCTTTCAGAAAATACACCACCCCGCCCTTTGGGCACTCCTCCGCAGGAGGGGAATTTTGGAGACCGCAGGGCAGGCGTAGTGTGGCACACACAAGGCAGCGGCAAAAGTTTGAGCATGGTGTTTTATACAGGTAAACTGGTATTGGCACTGGATAATCCGACAATTGTAGTGCTAACAGATCGCAATGACCTGGACGATCAGCTTTATGAAACATTCAGTAATTGCCAGCAATTGTTACGACAAGAACCACAACAAGCAGAAGATCGCAGACATTTAAGAACCTTGCTGAGTGTGGCTTCGGGTGGCATCGTGTTTACCACCATTCAAAAATTCATGCCTGTTGACAGCGATATAAATTCCCCTCCGCAGCAGGGGTGGTCGGAGACCGGGGTGGTAAATGAACCCCGCCCTGAATACATTGGTGCAGACATAAAAGCATTAAGTGAACGCAAAAATATTGTGGTGATTGCCGATGAAGCCCACCGCAGCCAATACGATTTTATTGACGGATTTGCCAAATACTTGCGTGATGCACTGCCTTATGCTTCGTTTATAGGTTTCACCGGAACACCCATTGAAAGCACCGACCGAAACACACAAGCCGTTTTTGGGAACTATGTTGACATTTATGATATTCAGCAAGCCGTAAACGACCGTGCAACTGTTCCTATTTTTTATGAAAGCCGTTTGGCGAAAGTACATTTTGAAGAAGAGGAGAAAGTAAAATTAGACGAGCAGTTTGAAGAACTTACCGAAGGCGAAGAACTCACCAACCGCCAGCAATTAAGAGCCAAGTGGACACGATTGGAAGCCATTGTAGGCAATCCGAACCGCATTAAAAAAATTGCAGAAGATTTAGTCAACCACTTTGAACAACGCAATGCAGTGTTAGACGGCAAAGCCATGATAGTGTGTATGAGCCGCAGAATTTGCGTGGAATTGTATGAAGCCATTGTAAAAATTCGTCCTAACTGGCATTCTGCCGATGATGAAACAGGAACTATAAAAGTAGTAATGACTGGTTCAAGCAGTGATGCTTTACACATGCAACCGCACATTCGTAACAAACCAAGAAGAAAAGCCATTGGCGAACGATTGAAAAATCCTACTGACAGTTTGAAGTTGGTTATTGTTCGTGATATGTGGCTCACTGGTTTTGATGCTCCTTGTTTGCATACCTTGTATGTGGACAAGCCCATGCGAGGACACAGTTTAATGCAAGCCATTGCAAGGGTAAACCGAGTTTTCACCGAAGGAAAAGAAGGCGGTTTGGTAGTAGATTATTTGGGCATTGCACAAGAACTGAAACACGCTTTGGCAGAATACACCGCAAGCGGTGGCGAAGGAAAACCAACGCTTGACCAGGAACTGGCAGTTGCCAAAATGTTGGAATTATTTGAAGCGATTGAATACCAATTAAGGCATTTTGATTGGAGAAAATTTTATAGTTTGACAAAAGAAGAAAAGCTTAAATATCTTCCAATAATTGCTGACTACATTTTCAGTCAGGAAAACGGAGAACAAAGTTTTGTTGACAATACAAAGAACTTATTGAAAGCATTTGCGATTTCCGTTCCGCATGAAAAAGCAATGGCAATTCGGGATGATGTGGCATTGTTTCAAGCCATCAAAGCAAGATTGGTTAAAATCTCTGACAGAAACGAAGGTGGAAAAAGCGATGAAGAAATTGAAACGGCTATAAAACAAATTATTTCAGAAGCCATCACAGCCGAAAAAGTAATTGATGTTTTTGATGCAGCAGGTTTGAAGAAACCAAGTATTGAAATTTTAAATGAAAGGTTTTTACAAGAACTCAAAGACTTGCCACAAAAGAATTTGGCAGTTGAGTTATTGAAGAAATTACTCAAAGACGAAATAAAAAAGCGGACAAAAATTAATTTGGTAGAGAGCAAGAAGTTTTCCGAAATGCTGGAAGATGCCATCAAACGTTACCACAACGGAATGATTGACACCGTAGAGTTTTTGGAGAAAGTTTTAATTCCCTTTGCCGAGCAAATCAAAGCCGCAGACAGACGAGGCGAACAATTGGGACTTGATTACAGGGAGTACGCCTTTTATACTGCATTAGAAGTTAATAATAGTGCTGTTTCTGTTTTAGGTGATGAAACGCTTAAACACATAGCAACAGAATTGTTGAAGTCCGTTCGTAACAGCGCCACCATAGACTGGACAATAAAAGAAACAGTTCAGGCAGACCTTAGAAGAAATATCAGACGTATTTTAAGAAAGTTTGGTTATCCTCCAGACTTACAAGAGAAGGCAGTGGAGACTGTAATAACACAAGCAAAAATGTTAGCGGAGGATTTATTAAATGGAGAAGATGAGAAATAGCCATTACGTATCATAGCAATCGGGATAAGCAATTTATTTATTCATCCAATTTAAATGCAAAAAAAATTGATTAACGGACAACGGCTAACCGATAATTAAAACTTCGGACATTTAACAGGTTTGCCACCCTCTTTTGATTGTTTGATGTAAATCAGGGATATTTCAATGCCTCCCCGTAAGTTTGAGGCAGTTTTTAAGAAAGAAGTATTAACATCGTAGGTAACACCCAAACGAAAATCACTCCATTCCAAACCCAGGTAGGGTATAAGTGCATCTTTAAAACGATACCAGGAACCGGCATAAAAAACAACCGGCTTGTCGTAATTATTGGCTGTGGGAACAGTATAACCAAATGCTAAACCACCAACCGTTTCATTGGCACTACCCGCCTGCCGCTGGTGAATAAGGCTTGTGTGCAATGAAATTTCATCGGATAGCGCAAAATAAGCGCCTCCATGGATAGCAAAACGCGGATTTAATATATAATCTGCACCCCTAAAACTTTCTCTGGGTTTGTTTAAATGATAACCCGAAGCGCCGGCGTAAAAGAAATTATTGTCTGTGGTAGAACCGCTGTAAAGAACTCCCACATTTAAATCAAAATAGTTTATCTTAAGTTCGTTATAATTACTAAACACTTCCTGCGTTACCCCCGTAAAGCCATTGGTGGTTAACATATCTTCAAACTTAGCTTGTGTTAAATCTAACCGCTTATTAATATAGAGCCCCTGGAAACCAAGACCAATTTGATGAAAGCCGTCTTCATCCAAGCCTTTATGATAAGCAACAGAAACTCCGCCAAAATTATTTTGCAAAATACCATTTCCATTTTTGTCTGACAGCCCGATAAAACCAATTCCAAAACGATCAGTTTCAGGAATTCGTTTGGAAAGAATAGGAAAATCAACAGACACCGTCCCTGTTGTAAAAGCGTTGTTTATAGAGGGCCATTGATTACGGTAATTTCCTGCTACACGCAGTACTCCGTCAAACTTGCTGGTAAAAGCCGGGTTAAGGGTGAGGGGTGAAGCAAAAAACTGTGAAAAATGGGGGTCCTGTGCAATGGCCACTTTAACAATGTACCCCATTATAAAAATTGTTAAATATATTTTTTTCATAAAGTTCCCGAGTTTTCCCTATCCCGAAATATGACCATTACAAAAGTAATAGTGTTGCATGAAAACATGGTAAAATACAACAAAATCGTTTGAATAGTAAAGAAAGGAATGGTAAAATAAAGCAAAACGTTTTTAAAACACAGACCCTGCATAATACAATGTAATTACCAGGCTTTTGTAATAACCCGATAGTTTACATTTGAATTTTAGAACCAAAAGCAAGATCCCCGGCATCGCCCAAACCAGGTACTATATACCCTTTGGCTGTGAGCTCTTCATCAATAGCCCCGCACCAAATTTTTATATGAGGCTCCTGGCGTTTTATATACTCAATACCTACGGTGCAGGCAATGGCAGCTACAATGTGAATTTCCTTTGGTTTGCCTTCTTCACGCAAAAATTGTATTGTTTTAACAAGGGAAGAACCGGTAGCCAGCATGGGGTCGGAAATAATCAGAACTTTATTTTCTATTTCCGGACAGGCAATATAATCCAGGCTTATTTCAAATGATCCGTCAGGTTTATGCTTGCGATAAGCAGAGATATACGCATTATCTGCCTTATCAAAATAGTTGAGCATGCCCTGGTGTAAAGGCAGGCCTGCTCTTAAAATAGTAGCAAGCACTGGTTGGGTCTTTAGTGTTTTTGATATGGAAATACCAAGAGGTGTTTGAGTTTCTTTTTCCTCCCATTCCAATAGTTTACTAATTTCATAAGCGGCTACTTCTCCAATCCTTTCCAGGTTGCGACGAAAGCGCATCCGGTCTGTTTGAATTTCGGTATCCCTCAATTCGCTTACCCAGTTGCTGAGTAGCGAATAATTTTCGCTTAGATTAATAGTCATGATTTCCAAGTTATTTTAGCTTACTAATCAGAACCTTTTAATTGTACCCGGGTAGTTTTATGAAACTTTGTAATTTGCTTCAACAAATCTAAATGCTACAAACCAAAATCTAAAATAATAATTCATGATTTATAGGGCTATAGGGGTAATGAGTGGTAGTTCGCTTGACGGGCTGGATATTGCTTTTGCAGAATTTCATGTAAATGGCGGTAAATGGACATATAATTTAATTGCAGCGGATTGCTATTCTTATACAACACAATGGAAGGAAAAACTTAAAAACGCCATTCATCTTACAGCCCTGGAGTATCAATTATTACATTCAGCGTACGGTCATTATATTGGTGAACAGGTAAATAAATTTATTGAAAAGCATCATCTCCATTACCAGGTACAATTAATCAGTTCACACGGACATACCACTTTTCATTTGCCACAGCAGCAAATGACCGGACAAATTGGTGATGGGGCTTCCATTGCCGCTGAAACGGGTATTAATACCATTAGTGATTTACGGGCAATGGATGTTGCGTTTGGCGGACAGGGCGCCCCCATAGTGCCTATTGGAGAGAAACTATTGTTAAGCGAGTATGATTTTTTTCTAAACCTTGGAGGAATAGCCAATATTTCTTTTAATGAAAATGCTTTTATAAACAAAGGCTATGTGGCTTATGATGTGTGTGCTGCTAACAGGGTAATGAATATGCTTGCATCTGAGTCGGGAAAAGAATACGATGAAGGTGGGATGATTGCAGCCGGCGGCGCGGTGGATGATGAACTGTTACTTAAATTAAATTCGCTGGAGTATTATCAACGGCCATGGCCCAAATCTCTTGCCAATGATTTTGGAACAGACATTGTTTATCCTGTCATTAAGGATTATGGTATAAATACAAAAGATGCTTTGCGAACGTATGTGGAACATATTGCCGACCAGGTTCAATTAGCCATATACAATATGCAAATGGATGCAAATAGCGGTTATACATCACCGGGATTGAGTCGGTTATTAGTAACAGGTGGCGGGGCGCTAAATACATTTCTGATTCGGCGATTAACAGAAAAGTTAAAAGGAGTAAATACACAACTGGTTGTACCTGATGAAAAACTAATTAATTTTAAAGAGGCTTTAATTATGGCATTGATAGGCGTATTGCGTTGGCGGGAAGAAAATAATGTAATGGCATCTGTAACAGGAGCATCAAGAGACAGTATTGGAGGCGCTGTATGGATTGGACAGGAAGCGTAATGTTATTTAGTTAACGTTATAAGTAATGAAGAATAGTAGATTGGTCTCCCCGGTATTTTTAGAATTAAGGAGATAATAAGCATACACAAATATGTTAGTAACTGGCAGAAAATGGTTTACAACATATAGAAAAGTATTTATATATAATTTTTTTGTATAATACTATTTGTGATACTTCGAGCATACATTTCCGTATCTTAGTTGTAAATTTGTAATAAGTAGCTATGGATAATTAATAAGAGAGCGGATATAAAGTTGAAGATATTTTTTAGAAAAGCTGTTAAATTTACCTTTAATACAAATATAATTTATGAAATCTATCCTTGTTAAGTTAAGCCTGTTCTTTCTCGTTATGGTAAGTTTAATTTCCTGTCAGAAAGAAGTAAGTGATGATATTATCGGCGGTAATGCTAATAGTCCGTTGTTGGGTACCTGGAAATTTTCCTATTTAGATGTTAAAGCAAAGATATATGTTGTAACAACCGATGGCGTTGACGAAGAAAAAGCAATTACCCTAACTAATTATACCACTACCAACAATAAAGGGAATGCTGTTTTTACGGCTTCCGATTTCATGTCAGAAGGATTATCGTATGACATCAACACTATTTCTAATGTATATTTTTATACAAATGGCGTACTGGAAGATTCGCTTATTTTTCCTTTTCAAGTGAGTGTGCCTCCGATCTCCGCATCAGGAAAATACCAATTAGTGGGAACGGATTCCGTCTATTTTAAAGGTGGCTTTATTGAAGCAGGATTGGATTCCATGGCGACAAAGTCAATAGGCTATAAGTTTTTTATAGCTGGTAATAAGCTTACCTTAACGACAAAGTTTAAGTACGTTTATAATGAAATAGATCAAGGTGTTAATTACCTCATTGATCAGAATGCGGATATAAAGGTGGTAATGCAGAAATAAGTTTATAATCCCAATACCTGTCGCAGTTTTATATACCCGTTACGACTTACCGGAATTTTTGTGCCTGATTTTAATATAGCCATGTGATTTTCTTTTTCATAAGGCTCAATTCTTGTTATTTGCTGGATGTTTAAAATATAAGATCGGTGAGTGCGAACAAATTGCTGGGAGTCTAAACTTTGCTCAAAAAAATTCATGGTTTTATTTTTCAAAAAATATCCTTCCTGCGTATGAATTTTTACAAAATCATCGGCTGCTTCCAGGTACCAGATGTCGTGAACAGGAATAATTTTTATTTTGTTTCCGTTTTTTACCACCACCCGGTTGTTTTGTGTGGGTGATTGGGCTGCCGTATTTAACAACTCACTTAAATTATTTTTTTCTACATGTTGCTGCTGTTGCCATTTTTCAATGGCCTTATCAAAACGTTCCTGGTTAAAAGGTTTTAGCAGGTAGTCCACTGCATGAGTATCAAAAGCTTTAAGCGCATATTCATCGAAAGCAGTAGTGAAGATAACGGATGGTTTTTCGTCCAATAGTTCCAGCATTTCAAAGCCATTGATCTTTGGCATTTGTATATCCAGGAAAACAAGGTCGGGCTGGTAATGCTGAATGGCTTTTACGCCCTCAAGCCCGTCACCACATTCTGCCACTAGTTCGAGTAAAGGATGTTTTTGCAGATATTCTTTTACAATCATCCTCGCCAGGGGTTCATCATCTATAATAATCACTTTACTCATACTTATAAAATTTATGCTTGCGGAATTTTAACCGTGATTGTAAAAAAATGGTTCTCAGCTTTTGTGGTTATCAAATCATTTCTTCCAAATAAAAGATACAACCTTCTTTTTACAGAACTCAATCCAAAACCTGTACCCTGTTTGGGCGACGAGGTTTCCGTATCAAAAGGATTTTGTATGGTAATTTGTAAAACCTTTTTAATAGCAGTAGCATCTAACGATATTAATGTTTCGCCAGTAGTATCATATAATCCAAACTTGATGGCATTTTCTACCAAAGGTTGTAATAATAATGCCGGAATTTTCATCTGGTCTGCAGCGTCATCGCTTTTTATTTCGGTGGATAAACGATTGCCGAAACGAACTTTTTCAATATCCAGGTATAGTTGCAAGTACTGTAGCTCTTCTTTTAGGCTGATCCATTGGTGTTCTTCTCTTTTTAAAGTGCCTCTTAAAAAATCAGATAATTGCTGAATCATTTTTCTTGCTTCATCTGGTCTTGCTCCGATTAAAGCACTGATGGAGTTTAAACTGTTGAATAAAAAATGTGGTTGTAATTGCTGCCGGAGTTTAAATAATTCTGCTTCTTTAGTTAATTGTTCTGCTTCTGTTTTTCTTTTATGGCTTTCTTTTTGCTCCTGTTGGGTGTACCATAATACACAGATCAATCCCATAAAGCCGATTAGCAATAAACCAAAAACAAATCGCAAAGGAAAGGAGGCTGTGAAGAAGTGATTGTATTCTTCCGTTGCTAAAAGATAAATCAGAATGGAACGGCTTACAAAAAGCCAAATCAACGTAATGACAAAACCAATACCAATCAAGTTAAAATATTCGCCGGTTTGAGGCAGGTAATAGCGTAAGATGGTGCCAAGTGCCAAACAGGCTGTTACCAGTAAACCAGTTGTTACCAAGCTGTCAATGATAGATGTTTTCCAGTTAAGGCCTGTATATAATAAAATTAAATAGTTAGACAGAACGATCATTAGCGCTACCGCAGCGAAGAGTAATTTATTTTTATATGAACCCAATAGTGGTTTACGCACGGCGGTTAATTAAAACAAGTGTAATAGTTGATGAGTATTTTTCAGTTGTATCTGTTTTGCTTTTTTATGTGTGAACCGGATGAAAGAAGAAGGATCACCTGTTTCCCTTATCATGGAATAAATTTCAGCGCCATCAATCATATCCTGTAACTTATACAATTCGGCTATATTGATGAATTTCCATTGTACGAGTTGTTGGTTAACATTGCTGAAACAATCTTCTTCCTTCTGGCCGATCGCCATTGCTTTTGCAAAAGCCTTTTCCTCATCAGGCGCCGATATCAGGCGCAACTGTTCATCAAACTGAGCAGTGTGTTCCCCATCACCGCAAATAATGCGATATACCAATTTAGCTAAATACCAGTTCATGCATTTGAATTTTGATTTAGTGAAGTAAGTACAGAGTGCCCGTTTAATAGCTTTTAATTTCCACACCACCAGCAAGGACGGTTCCTTTTAGCACTAAAACTTTGTCAGAACTAACGGTCATGGGCTGGGTTCTTTTATCGTCCACACCACCCAAAATGGGGGCTGTCTCTATATGTAACTGCCAATTAGAAGGAATAATGAGTCCGCATCCGCCAAATAAAACAGTCAGCTCAATAACTGCTGTACCAGTAAAATCCGCCTGTAATAAATTAATTTCACTACCACCCATAATACAGGTTACTTTTCCCCCTTTAAAATTTTTGGAAAATATGGATTTCTTTGTTCCACCTAAAATAGACACAGTATTTAAAAAATCTTCTGCAGATGCTTGCTTACGCGACTGTTGTTGTGTACTGGCGGGAGCAGTATCGCTTGTAATACCAGTTGATGTATCTCCACCCGCTTGTGTGCCCATATTATCCTGATCGTCCCAGTTATACCATCTGCGCTTAGGCTTGAAAATCATTATCAGCCCTATTACAATGATGATGATGGGCCAGAAATAATGACGGTCAAACAAATCCGGGAAGATATCATCTGCTAAAAAATAACTACCTATAAGGATTAATATCCACCATGCATTATTACTGAACTGGTGCTTAAAGCCTGTAATGAGCCCAATAGCAATCAGGATCATAGGCCAGGTAAAAAGCCAGTTGGGAAAAAGAAACGAATCCTTAAAGAGATAGGCAATACCGCCAATTACGAGAAATACTCCGGTCAATAAACGACCGGTTTGCTCCCTGCTTCTTTTTTCGTTTTGCCAATTACTATTATTAGTCATAATAAAATAATTTTTAACAAAGCTAAACAGTGAATAGCGATTGGTCAATAGTCAATACGTTTTATTGGAAGTATTCACGGTAAACGGTAGAAAATAGCCGGTGAAAAAAGAGGCCGTCCAATTCAGGGCGGCTTCTTTTTTAGAAATCATATACAATTAGAAAATATAACGCAATCCAAACTGTAATTGCCAGCGGCTGATGATATCAGGGCTGGAAGTAAAGGTTGATTTTATAGAAGGATCGAATTGGTAAGTAGGAGCATTGTTGTTATAACTTACGGAAATTGGCTGGAAATAACCGGAAGTAGTAGCATATTTATACACGCCCCACTTACTGCTGATTAAGTTACCAAGATTAATAAGATCCAGGCTTAACTGAATAGTCTGTCTCTTTTTGCCATTTTTAAAGTTGAAATCCTGTAAAATACGCATGTCAACCTGGCTAAACCAGGGATTTTCACTGGCATATTTTTCTGCATGCTTACCCCTACGACCACTCAGGTAATCATCCTGTGCAATAAAAGCTTTGTAAGCAGCTTTTTGTGAAGCAGCAGATTGTATATTGCCATTTACATCGGTTAAAGGAGTAAATGTCATGGCATCAATTTCTGCATCGGTAGGAATATACAATAGATCATTAGACCCGGTTCCATCATTATTAATATCTCCGCCATATACAAAAGCAAAGCGGTTCCCACTCGTCCAGGAGCCAAAGAGTGAAATAGTGGTAGCATATTTTTTATCCTGTCCGTATTCAAACTTTTTGGTGGCGGCAGCAATAAAGCGATTTTTATTACCATACAATGAGTTAGATTCAATTGCCTGGTTTGCATTGTTTAAGATGGGGTTTCGGTCAAAGGCATCGCTTGAAATTTCTGCAGATACAGAACTGGCATCTTTGGCAATTAAGAAATTATAAGCGGCCATTAAATACCAGCCATTTTTAAAGGAGTGTTGTGCTTGTAATGATATATTGAATTGATAACCTGCACTGGTGTTGGTAAAAACATAAGTATTAGCGGTTCCTTTGTCACTATTTTGGTACACTTTTCTTTGGTCGCCCGTACCACTGTTGAGTGTGCCGGTAGGTGTGCCCAAAGCATAATTACGAACTATCATGGCATTTATGTCTTTGGTATAGGCCACATCGGCTGTAAATACGGTTCCCCAATTAGCTTTAATATCAGCTCCTAGATTTGTGCGCCAAACCTGTGGCCATTTAAAATCACGATCGGTAACACAGTAGAAAAAGCTGAAAGGATTTCCAATCTGGTTGCCTATCCATACAAAGGGAAAGCGTCCGGTAAACAAACCGCTACCACCACGAATCTGTACAGTCTTATCACCTTTTACATCCCAGTTAAATCCTACGCGGGGAGAAAAAAGTATTTTTTTGTCGGGAAATTTGGTGTTATCTAATTGCTTTCCTGCGCCATTGGTAACCGGTTTTCCGTCTTTATCAAAAAGGGTAAGATTATCGTTATTTTGAACAGTTGGTTTACTGGTGCTTCCATCCGGCGCTACATAGCGGGCATTAAAATATTGAGGTACATCGGCACGGATGCCATAGGTTAACCGAAATTTATCAGTAACCTGCCATTCGTCCTGTGCATAAGCAGAAATTTGTCCCACCGTTAAGTAGTACCAGGCCCATTTATCAGCCTGCGCAGCAGCGCCGGCTGCCGTTACATCTACATCTAACGGATATGCACCAAATACATAAGCACCGCCAGTAGGCACGCTATCTTTAAAAGTTTGAATATCTGCATCGCTGAACAGAGCAGGGCCATATCCAACCAGGTTAAAAGAATTACCAAATTTGAATGATTCGTAAGAGGCTCCGAAAGTTAAAGTATGATTTTTAGCAAATACGTTGAAGTTATCCGTAATCTGCAGGGCATCCTGTGTCAAACGGTTATGAATAGAAAAGGGTTCATGCCCGGCAGCTATGTACATGGTTCCGTTTTTGGTAATATTCAGTACAGGGAATGGAGCAGAGAAAGGATTTCTTCTATCCCTGAAAACAGAATAAACCACCCTTAATTTGTTGGCATAGTTGCCTTGCCAGTTAGATTTTAACTCGGCCCCGAAAGAGTGGAGTATATTCTGAATTTCGTAACCTGAATTTTTGTACTGTAGCGTAGTATAATCAGGCCCGCGGCGACGGATGGCGCTGGGGTGAGCGGGTTTTCCTTTAATAGCATTTAAGCCATTATACGTAAACGATAGTTTATGGATGGCATCTATATTCCAATCAAATTTTGTTAGCCACTTATAATTTTTCTGATCGTAGGTAAAACCCTGGTAAGGCCCGGTTTCATAGTTAAAACGTTGTTTTAAAATGCTGCTGACAGCAATGAGGTCAGCTTCCAAAACCCGGGAAGTATTTGTATTGTTTGCGTTATTTGCGTTACGGGCTACGTAGCTCGTAGGCTGATCTTTTCGCTGTTCTGTTTCAAAGTTTACAAAATAAAAGGCTTTATTTTTTTTAATGGCTCCCCCTAAAGCAAAACCTGCTTGCAATTGATCCAGTTCGGGCACTACAATTTTATTTTTATCTACCTTTTTACCGCTAAGATCCTGGTTGCGGTAAAAGGCATAAACAGTACCGGTAAAATTATTACTACCGGATTTGGTGACGGTATTTACACCGGCGCCGGTAAAGCCGGCTTGTGTAACATCATAAGGCGCAATGTTTACCTGTATTTGATCAATAGCGTCTAATGAAACAGGTTGAGCATTTGTTTGTCCACCGGGTGTAGGAGCGTCCAGACCGAAGGGGTTATTAAATACAGCCCCGTCTAAAGAAAAATTATTAAACTGGCCATTCCTTCCGGCAAAGGATAGGCCGTTATAAGTTGCAGAAGCAGATGGTGTTATGCGTAAATAATCATCTGCGGAACGGGAAATGGTAGGCAATGCTTTTATCAGCCGGTTGTTGATATTGGTAGAAGCGCCGGTTCTTTTGTTATCAAAAATTCTTGAACTACCCGTTACCGTTACTTCTTCCAGTACGCCCGATTTTTCTTTCATTAAAAACTCAATAGTATTATTTTGTCCCAATTCAAGAAAAACATCGGTAGCCGCAGATTGCTGATAGCTTACATGGGTAACGGTTATTTTGTAAGGACCGCCTACCCGTAAATTGGTGATTGTAAAACGACCATCTGATTTGGTGATTACTGTTTGCCTTATACCTGCATCAGGAAATTCAAGCAATACAGTTGCAGCAGCCAGGGCTGTTCCCTTGGGGTCTTTAACAATGCCGCTAAGTGTAGCTGTAGTAACCTGGGCGTGTAAATTAGCAGTAAAAAGAATGACAGGGACAAGCAAAAAGCTATACCCCTTGAGTAAAAAATTTAGTCTCATAATAGTTTAGTTTGAAGTAAAAAAAAGAGGGTATGGAAGTATGAGGTAAAGATAAGAGGGTAAGCAAATAGAGAGACATACTGTTTTGCACAGGTTTTGAACTTTCAGCGTTTCTTCCCCCAAATATTTAATTGGAAATGAGAATTTTTTTGTATTATACCAGGCAAAATGCATCTCCGTTAAATAAGCCCTTGTCGCTAAGTTTTAGATGTGGAATAACCAGCAAAGCCATAAACGATAGCGTCATAAACGGTGCAGCGAGTGTGGAACCCATGGATTTTACCATGTTATCAATTACTGTATAATGTTGGGCTATTTTATAGCCATCATCATTGCTCATAAGACCAGCAACGGGTAAAGCTAAAATCATTTCCTGGTTTTCGTTAACACAGCTTATTCCCCCTTTTGCATCAATAATAAGGTTTATTGCCTTACACAGGCTCTTATCATCAACGCCTACAGCAACAATGTTGTGCGAATCGTGTGCAACAGAAGAAGCGATAGCTCCTTTTTTTAATCCAAAGTTTTTAATAAATGATTTGGCAACCGGTGCATTATTATAGCGGTTTACTACAACAATTTTTAAAATATCCGTGTCAGTATTGCTTTCTATAAAATTGTTATTAATTCTTACTTCGTTGATGTTTTTTAGCAGGCGATTTGTAATTAACTGACCATCCAGCGCTTCAATCACATTTACCTGTTCTATATTTTCTTCTTCGCCCCATTTGTGTAAATAGTATCTAAAATCCTCAACTGTTTTAGTATTACACGAAAAATTATTAATAATGGCAGAAGGTTTTGTTTTAATCAGCGATTTCCCGTTTTCGGCAACCAACTCACCATTAATATAAGTTTGCAAAATGTTGAATGAGGTTAAATCTTCTGCCACAATAAAATCAGCGCTATCTCCCTTTTTTAGCAAGCCAACATCTAATTTATAATGCAAAGCAGGATTTACACAAGCAGCCTGCAACACTTTAAATACATCAACGCCTTTAGCCACAGCCCTTGCACAAAGTTGATTAATATGTCCGGCCACCAAACTGTCGGGATGTTTATCATCGCTACAAAACATCATGTTTTCATAATGTTCATTCATCAATCCAATCAGCGCTTCAAAGTTTTTGGCAGCGCTTCCTTCACGGATCAGGATTTTCATTCCGTACTTCAACTTATCCAATGCTTCTTCGGCAGTAAAACATTCATGATCGGTAGAAATCACAGCCCCCCCACCCCCCGAAGGGGATATTTTGGATGCGTCTTCACTTCTCACCCCGATGCTTCTTAGTTTTTCTAAAACAATTGCAATAACTTTATCAGTGTTGTGTAATACTTCCTCGTTTTTAAACCGCATAACTTCAAAGCCGAGTTTATTTAATTCGGCAGTTCTTTCTTCATCATTAATTTTATTATCTGGAAGTTGATGAACTAATCCATCAACTTCTATTATCAATTTTTTTGCAAGGCAAACAAAATCTGCAATAAAAGTTCCTATTATATGTTGCCGTCTGAATTTATGTCCGTCCATTTTTTTACCCCTTAGCCATTCCCACATGGCTATCTCTGCAGGTGTTGGACTTTGCCTGTGTTTCATTACAAAGCTTTTTAGAAGACTATAGAGAACCGGATCAGCCGTTTCATATTTATAGTGAGCGTCGTGATAATTAGATGCAGAAGTCTCTCCTTCGGAGGGATTTAGGGAGGCTTCTATATATTGTTTGGCTTGCTCTCCTCTCAAGCCTGGTGCATGACCATCAATGGGCTTATTAAGTGCATGTGCTGCGGCAATTTTTTTCATCACTTCTTCATCTTTATGCAACACACCCGGAAAGTTCATCATTTCACTCAGATATTTTATTTCCTCTCGTTCTAACAACTGTTTTACATCATCTGCATTCAAAGTGGCACCGGCCGTTTCAAAAGTGGTTGCGGGAACACAACTGGGTGCTCCAAAATTGAATTTGAAAGGAACCGTTTTCCCATTTTCAATCATAAACTCTACACCTTTCATTCCACACACATTGGCTATTTCATGAGGATCACTTATTGTTGAAACAGTGCCGTGTACTACTGCCAGCCTGGCAAACTCTGATGGAACCAACATCGAGCTTTCAATATGTACATGGCTATCAATAAAGCCTGGTAAAATATAGGGTGATTGTTTTTTTGTAACAGGGGAGAGAGGAATAATAGATTTTATTACACCTTTTTCAACGTTAATTTCTCCCCAATAAAAATTTTTGTTAAATACATCTACAATATTTCCCTGTAAACTAAATGAACGCATACGGAATGTATTTTGTGGTTCCGGTTTCAAGTTAATAATAATAACAAATACCAAACTTATCTCTTAAATTTGATATCTAAATTTAATAATATGAAAAAAGGTTCTTTATTTTTTACTTTATTATTATCAATATCAATTGCTAATTCACAATCATTGGATGAAATTATAAATAAGCATATTAATGCACTTGGTGGTAAGGATAAGATCAAGGCTGTTAAAACAGTTCATATGGAAGGTGTTATTATTGGGCAAAATGGCAACGAAATTAATGTTAATATATGGAAAGAACATAATAAGTTATACCGTAGGGAAATTAATTTTGGCGCGGGGGTTGGCGTACAATTAATTACAGATAAAGGCGGATGGAATACAGACAGGCAGGGTGTTTTTAATCCCATGCCGGAAGATATATATAAAAAGCAGCTTTACCAGATGGATTGTGAAGGGCCCTTAGTAGATTATACATCAAAAGGTCACCAGGTAGAACTGATTGGTAAAGAGACGGTTGATACAAAAGATTTTTATAAGCTTAAAGTGACTTTAAATAGCGGACAGGAGCAATTTTACTATATTGATGCTGTAACATTTTATATTGATCATATAAAATTTAAAGCGGGTGGTTTTGGTGGTCGTAATGCTAATCCTGACGCAGAAATTACGATTAGTTTTTCCAATTATGACAAAACAAGTGATGGTTTTGTTTTCCCTTTTACCACATCAACCGGTGGCGGTTTTGGCGGTAGCTTGAATTTTGAAAAAATAGAAGTAAACGTACCATTAGAGGAAAAATTGTATAAAGGACAGTAATAAAAATTTGTTTATGGCAAAGCGCTGATTTTTCAGCGCTTTTATTTTTTAAAACATCAATGCTCAATAAGGAAGTATGAAGAAAAAATATTGTTTTTTGGCATGTATTTTTTTACTGGTTACCGTTAGTGGGTTTACCCAAATTAATAAAATAAATATATCCGGAAATAAAACTGTCATTTCGAGAGAAAATGTACAATGGATAATAGAACCCTATGGCAAAAATATAATTAAAACTACTCTTAAATTCTTGGGAGAAAGGAATGACGAACAAATTTCCAATGCGGTTATTTTAAAACCCTCACTTGTCAAACCTGTGGTTACCGGAACCAAAATAAAAACAATTACTTATGGGAAGACTATTACATTGAATATTTCGTCAGAAAATGTGGTATATACCCATCATGGAACTAGAGTAGTTACTACTGGTGCTTATTTAAACGCTCAATACAAAGGAGTAACTTTTTCTATTGCCGATAGCATTGAGCAAATTTTTGGTGCAGGAGAACGAGCATTGCCGCAAAACAGAAGGGGCCACCGACTAAATCTATACAATAATCCCTGGTATGGTTATGAATATGGTGCGGATAATTTAAATTATTCTATACCATTTATTATGTCGTCAAAAGGGTATGCTATTTTCTTTGATAATCCATCCAGGGGATATTTTGATATCGGGTTAACTAACAGTGATATTTTAGAGGCGGCTTTTATAAGTGGTGAACTTACTTACTATGTTATTTTTGGAAAAAATGCTGATGAAATTTTACAACGCTATCAACAATTAGTAGGCAAACAACCTATTCCACCGAGATGGGCAATGGGAAATTTTATTTCAAGATTTGGTTACCGCTCACAGGCCCAGGCTGATTCCGTTGTAAAGAAAATGCTGCAAGAAGAATTTCCTGCTGATGGAATCATACTGGATTTATTTTGGTTTGGAGATAGCATACAACGAACGTTAGGGAATTTGGAATGGGTAAATAAAGAAAAATGGCCTAACCCTAAAAAAATGATTTCAGATTGGAAAAGTCAACACATAAAAACAGTTATTATTACGGAACCCTTTGTTATAAAAAATACCAGGACTTATGAAGAATCACTAAAGTATCATGCAATTGACAGCTTAGGCAGGCCCTATACTTTAACGGATTTTTATTTTGGCAATGGGGGTATAATAGATGTGTTTAGAAAAGATGCACAGGAATGGTTTAAAAAAGTGTATCGCACACAAATTGGTAATGGAGTAAGTGGTTGGTGGACTGATTTGGGTGAACCAGAAAGTCATCCTTCCAATTTGTATCACAACTTGAAAGATTTTGGATTTAAGCGACTGTTTAAAGCAGATGAAGTGCACAACATATTTGGTCATTACTGGAATAAAATGTTGTTTGATTTTTATGCAAAAGAATATCCCGATACAAGATTGTTTCATTTAAACCGCTCCGGTTATGCAGGTAGCCCGCGGTATAATATTTTTCCATGGACAGGGGATATTAGCCGCAGTTGGAATGGATTAAAAGCACAGCTACCTGTTATTATTGGTATGAGTTTATGTGGAATTCCATATATACACAGCGATGCAGGAGGGTTTACCACTGCTTTTAACAAGGACGCAGAATTATATACCCGTTGGTTGCAAATGGCAGCATTTACGCCTATTTTTCGCCCACATGCGGCAGCGTTAGGTGATCTGAATCCCCCGGGTTCATTAGAAGTTCCCAGCGAACCGGCATTGTGGGATGAGCCGACAAAATCAATTGCAAGAAATTTAATTCAGCTTCGATATAATCTTACGCCGTACAACTATACACTGGCTTATCAGCAGGCGAAGTATGGTAAATTATTAATTCGTCCGATGTTTTATGAAAATTTTGCTGATAGTAATTTGCTTAAAGCAGAATTTCAATTTATGTGGGGTGATAATATTTTAGTTGCTCCTGTTATTAAACAAGGGGCTGTTACCAAAGACATTTATTTTCCCAAAGGTAAGTGGTATGATTTTGTTCGTAATAAATATTACGAAGGTGAGCAATGGGTAACTGATTCAGCAGCTATTCATGAAATTCCTGTTTTTGTTAAGCAAGGGGGATTTGTACCCATGGTTTCAGGGTTTAAAACACTTGATAAATACAGTACAAAAAAGCTTTCTGTTTTATATTTTCCATCAAATGAAAAAACAACGTATGAGATGTATGACGATGATGGGGTAACCAATAAATCGTTGGAAAAGAATCAATATGAACTATTGCAAATGACCGGTCAGGAAGCAGAAGGGAAAATTAATATTGAAATAAAATCCAACGGTGGAAAATTTACAGGACAGCCAGCTAAAAGGATAATGAGAATTAACATTATAGCGGTATCCTCACAACCTAAAGTAATAAAGTGCAACAATAAATCTGTTCCGTTATTACTTAATCCGACTGATGTGGAAATTAACGATGCCAAACCAGGAACTGCTTTTTATTTGACTGATAAAAAAGCAATAGCATTGATATTAGGATTTACGGGTAAGCAAATGCTTGTTGAGGTGACAAAATAACTTTTACAGGTAAATGATAAGCAGCACCAGTTTTTTTTAGTTGTCTTTTTTCTAAACTTTCATTTCGTAAATTCACTTCTTAATTATTACTTATGAGAAAATTTTTTTTACTGGTTTTTGCATCTGTTGGCGCCTTGTTTTTAGCAGCGCAAAAAAGCAAGACTCCGCAAGCTCCTGCTGCAAAGCCGGATGATGGAATTGTTTCCAAATTAAAATATCGTTTAATTGGCCCTTTTCGGGGTGGGAGAAGTTCGGCTGTTGCGGGTAGCTATAAAAACAAAAACACCTTTTATTTTGGCGCCACAGGCGGGGGTGTTTGGAAGACAACCGATGGGGGAAGTAACTGGATTAGTATTTCTGATAAATATTTTGGTGGGTCTATTGGTTCGGTAGCCGTAGCTCCTAGCGATGAATCCATAATATATGTTGGTGAGGGGGAAGCAACTTTACGTGGTAATGTTAGTGAAGGATTAAATGGGTTATGGCGTAGCGAGGATGGAGGTCGAAGTTGGAAAAATATAGGATTAAAAGATGGAAGACATATTGTGAAAATTGTCATTCATCCTCGTAATCCCGATGTAGTGTGGGTTGCCGTGATGGGACATCTTTTCGGGCCGAATAATGACAGAGGCGTTTATAAAACAGAAAATGGGGGCAAAAGTTGGAAACAGGTTTTGTTTGTAAATAATCAAACTGGCGCCAGTGATTTAATCATGGAACCAGGTAATCCCAATGTATTGTATGCAGGCACCTGGAGGGTTATACGTACCCCGTACAGTATGGAAAGCGGTGGTGATGGCAGCGGCTTATGGAAAAGTATGGATGGAGGAGAAACATGGAAAAATATTTCAGCCAATAAAGGTCTTCCAAAAGGAATCTGGGGAATAGTAGGGGTAACAGTTGCTCCTTCTAATACAGATAAGATATACACTTTAATTGAAAACGAAAAAGGAGGATTATTTGTAAGTACAGATGCCGGAGAAACGTGGACACAGGCAAGCAATGATAATAATATCCGTCAAAGAGCCTGGTACTATTCAAGAATATTTGTTGATCCTAAAAATGAAAATAAAATATATTGCCCCAATGTAAACCTTATGATAAGCAGTGATGGTGGTAAAACCTTTAAAAGTACAAATGCACCTCATGGCGATCATCATGATATGTGGATTGATCCGGAAGACGCAAACCGCATGATTGTTTCGGATGATGGCGGTGCGCAGGTAAGTTTTGATGCGGGCGGTAACTGGAGTACTTATCTAAATCAGCCAACTGTACAGGTATATCGGCTCAGTACAGATAATGCTTTCCCCTATCGTATTTTGGGAGGGCAGCAGGACAATAGTGCTTTTCGTATCCGCTCTCGTTCTTATGGTAATGCCATAACAACAAATGATTTTCAGATTGCTGCCGGCGGGGAAAGCGGTTATGTGGTGGCAGACCCATTGAATCCGGATATTACTTACGGTGGCAGTTATATGGGTTTTCTGGCAAGGTTAGATCATAAGACAAACGAATTAAAATTGATTAATGTATGGCCTGATGATGGTATTGGTGCAGGAGCTGATGTGCAGAAATACCGTTTTCAGTGGAATTATCCCATTTTCTTTTCTCCGCATAATCCAAAAAAATTATATGTAGCAGGAAACCATTTATTTGTATCGGAAAATGAAGGAAAGAACTGGGAAATGATTAGTCCCGATTTAACTACTAATGATAAATCAAAACAAGCGCCTAGTGGGGGCCCTATTACAAAAGACAATACAGGAGTGGAATATTATTGTACCATTTTTACTGCCACAGAAAGTGAATATGAAAAAGATTTACTTTGGTCTGGTAGTGATGATGGTTTAATTCACGTAAGTAAAGATGGAGGAAAGAATTGGGAAAATGTTACTCCTAAAGAGTGCCCCCAATGGATAATGTGGAATTGTGTGGAAGTGGATCCCTTTAAAAAAGGAGCTGCTTATTTTGTTGGAACAAGATATAAACTGGACGATTATACACCCTACATTTATAAAACGGAAGATTATGGAAAAACCTGGAAACGTATAGATGCCGGTATTGACCGGATGCATTTTACAAGAGCATTAAGAGCTGACCGTAAAAAACCCGGCATTTTATATGCGGGAACAGAATATGGGATGTATATAAGCAAAGACGACGGTGCAAGCTGGAGTTCTTTTCAATTAAACTTGCCCATAGTACCCATCACTGATTTAGCAATTAAAAACAACGATTTAATTGTGGGTACACAAGGCAGAAGCATTTATATTCTTGATGATTTAAGCGTGGTGCAACAATACAATAGCGAGCAGGCTAATAAAAATATGCATGTATTTACTCCTGATGTATGCTACCGCATGCAAAGTTTTAGAGGTTTCTTTGGAGGTGGAGCCATTGGCGGGCGTAATGTGGGGCAAAATGCTCCTAAAGGAGCGGTAATTCCTTTTTACATGAAGGATGTTACAGATTCAACCAAGCTCGTAGTAACCGTAATGGATAAAAATCATGAAGTGATAAAAACATTTAGCACCCAATCTAAAGAAGATAAAATAACGGTGAATAAAGGGCTGAATCAGTTTGTATGGAACCTTAATTATCCCAATGCCGAAAAAGTTCCGGAAGGGTTGATTTTATGGAATGACGGTATAGAGGGTATTTTGGCACCACCGGGAACATACTACGCAAAATTTGTTTATGACAAAGACTCTATGGAAGTGTCCTTTACCGTTAAAGCTGATCCTAACTATAATGTTACACAGGCTTCTTACGAAGATCAGTTTAATTTACTCATTACTATAAGGGATAAATTTAGTGAAACCATCAAAACATTAAAAGATATAAAACTTTTAAGAGATCAAATGAATGGCTTTGTGACA
>DASSYR010000105.1:0-20116 GCA_035703165.1 Chitinophagaceae bacterium | reverse complement strand
AACTATCAGCGAAATCGTAGAAATGACACCCCATTCTATTCATGCGGTTACATTTGAAGGGTTTTTGTTGAAAATTTTGCTCTTTATTATGGCTTATCAAATAAAAACAATTGTTTAAATCAGGAAACTTGAATTAATTAGTAAATAATCTTATCTAGTTGTAAAATTTACTAATTGGGTACCATGTTGGTACTCAACTAAAAACACTTAAATTTACCGCCTCTTATTTTAATCATGAGAACGAATAAATTACTGGATGGCATTATCATTATAATTGCCTTGATAACATTTTCCTGTAAAGAAAAAAAGAAGGAACCGACTTTGGCTAAACCTGCGGGAGCACAACCAATAAGAGCAGAGGCTTTCATTGTATTACCGGCTGCTATAACCGAAAATATCGAAACTCCGGGATCTTTACTACCCTACGAATCAACTGAATTACATACGGAAGTATCCGGCAGAGTGGTTTCCATTAATTTTAAAGAAGGTGGTTATGTAAATAAGGGTGCATTGCTTGTAAAGCTATTTGATGACGATTTACAGGCACAATTACACAAGTTGAATGTTCAATTGCAAATAGCTGAAAAAACCCTTGAACGCCAGCAGGAATTATTAAAAATTAATGGCATTAGTCAGCAGGAAGTAGATTTAAGCAGCTTGCAGGTAAGTAACATTAAAGCTGATATAGAGTTACTAAAAACCAACATTGGAAAAACCCAGCTTCGTGCCCCTTTTAACGGGCGGATTGGGTTGCGCAACATTAGTTTAGGGGCTTATATCACCCCGCAAACAGTTATATCCAGTTTGCAACAAATTGATAATTTAAAAATGGAATTTTCCGTACCTGAAAAGTATGGTAGTAAGATAAAAGAAGGAATGGAAGTGAGTTTTAGCATTCAGGGATCGCTACGCAAATACCAGGCAAAAATAATTGCTACAGAAAACATGGTTAATGAAACCAGCCGGAGCTTGAAAGTAAAAGCAGTTGTTATGCAAAAAGATAAAGCCATCTTACCGGGCGTTTTTGCAAAAGTGATTTTAAATTTTGGACAAAACAGCAAGGCTTTATTAATACCCACTCAAGCAATAATACCCCAAGCGAGAAATAAGAAAGTAATAATATATCGCAATGGAATTGCCAAATTTGAAATTGTGGAAACGGGCTTACGAGACAGTGCAAGAATAGAAGTAATAAGTGGACTAAAAACAGGCGATACCATCATCACCACCGGTTTACTGGCTATTAAACCCGAAGGAAAAGTGACCATATCAAAAATCAATAATAAAAACTAATCTTCCCCAGGACAAAGTTAAAATCATGAATATTTCAGAATTAAGTTTAAGACGCCCCATACTGGCAATAGTAATGAATATTATTATTGTATTGTTTGGCGTAATTGGTTTTAATTTTCTGGGCGTAAGAGATTACCCGGCCATAGACCCTCCTAATATTAGTGTAAGAACCAATTATGCCGGAGCCAATGCTGAAATTATAGAATCTCAAATTACCGAGCCCCTTGAAAAAGCAATTAATGGTATTGCCGGAGTTAAAAATATTACTTCTCAAAGCAGCCAGGGCAACAGCAACATTACTGTTGAATTTGAAGTGGGGGCTGATTTAGAAGCTGCTGCTAATGATGTAAGAGATAAAGTATCCCAGGCCATACGTTCTCTGCCGGCTGATTTGGATGCCCCGCCGGTTGTTTCCAAAGCCGACGCCAGTTCAGATGCAATTCTTTTTATGTTGCTGAAGAGTGATACCCGCAACCAATTAGAAATGACAGAATTTGCTAACAATAATCTTGTAGAACGTTTTCAAACCATTCCGGGTGTTAGTAACATACAGATTTATGGAGAAAAAAGATATGCCATGCGTATTTGGCTCAATCCATCAAAACTTGCTGCTTATGATTTAACACCCAAAGATGTGCAGGCAGCTTTGCAAAGAGAAAATGTAGAATTACCGTCAGGAAAAATAGCTGGCAATACTACTGAATTGTCTATCCGGACTTTTGGAAGGGTAAATACCGAAGAGGAATTTAATAACCTGATCATTAAAAATGTAAATGGATCTGATGTAAGAATAAAAGATATTGGAGAAGCTATATTGGGACCCGAAAATGAAGAAACCGTATTTAGAGAAAACGGTGAACCCATGATTGCTATGGCCCTGATTCCGCAGCCCGGCTCTAATTATATTGCCATAGCAGATGAATTGTTTAAACGATTTGACCAGGTAAAAAAGGATGTACCTAAAGACATCCATATGCAAATTGGTTATGACTACACGCAATTTATCCGCAAATCCATTAGTGAGGTAAAGGAGACATTGCTAATATCAATCGGGCTGGTGATCCTTATTATCTTTTTATTTTTCAGAGATTGGATAATTGCCATTCGTCCTTTAATTGATATCCCTGTATCCTTAATCGGCGCTTTCTTTATAATGTATCTGTTTGGCTTTACAATAAATGTACTTTCGTTATTAGCCATTGTATTGGCAACAGGTTTGGTGGTGGACGATGGTATTGTGGTTACAGAAAATATTTACAAAAAAATGGAGCAGGGCATGGACAAATGGAGGGCAGCCAAGGAAGGCTCTAAAGAAATTTATTTTGCTGTAATCGCTACATCTATTACGCTGGCCGTGGTATTTCTTCCTATAATTTTTCTACAAGGTTTTGTTGGAAGACTGTTCCGCGAATTTGGTATCGTGGTGGCAGGCGCCGTATTAATTTCTGCCTTTGTATCCCTGACACTAACTCCGGTTTTAAACGTAAAACTTACCCAAAAGAAACATTCACATTCCTGGTTTTATCGTGTAACGGAACCGTTTTTTAAAGGAATGGAAAACTTATACAGGGTAACCCTGCAGGCCTTTATGAGGCAACGTTGGGTAGCTTTGCTTATAATTACAAGTTGTTTTGGCATAATTTATTTTATCGGAAAAAATTTACAATCGGAACTGGCTCCCCTGGAAGATAGAAGTGGTTTTCGTTTATCGGTTACAGCACCAGAAGGCACATCTTACGATGCAATGGATCAGTACATGGATAAACTTATTGCATTTGTTCAGGACTCTATTCGAGATAGAAGATACGTAATAAGTATGACCTCTCCGGGCTTTACCGGAACGGGTGCTGCCAATACGGGTTTTGTAAGGGTGGTATTAGTAAGCCCTTCCGACAGAAACCGAAGTCAGCAGGATGTGGTGAACATGGTTAGTAAAAATATTTCCCGGTATAATGAGGGTAGAGTTTTCCCTATACAAGAACAAACAATTTCTGTTAGCCGCCGCGGAGGCTTGCCCGTTCAGTTTGTTCTTCAAAATGTAAATTTTGAAAAAATTAAAAATATCCTACCCGCTTTTTTAGAAAAAGCAAATGCCAATCCGATTTTCCAGGGTGTGGATGTAGATCTTAAATTAAATAAGCCTGAATTAAAGGTAGAAATTGATCGTTTGAAGGCAAGCGAACTGGGTGTAAGTGTACAAGATATTTCAGAAACACTACAATTAGCTTTAAGTAACCGCAGGTTTGGCTATTTCTTAAGAGATGGTAAACAATATCAGGTTATCGGGCAGGTAGCCCGGAGTGACCGTGATGACCCAATGGATCTTCGCAATATCTATGTAAGAAGTAAAACCGGCGAAGCCATTGCATTAGACAACTTAGTTACTTTTTCTGAACAAACCACCCCTCCCACTCTTTATCATTTTAATCGTTACAAATCCGCCACTATATCTGCTGGTTTGGCGCCCGGCAAAACAGTGGGTGATGGTATAAAGGCAATGAGAGAAATATCAGCAGAGGTTTTGGATGAAAGTTTTTCTACTTCACTAACTGGTACATCCAGAGATTTTGCTGAAAGCAGTAGTAATACCAGCTTTGCTTTTATTCTCGCATTAATTTTAATATTCCTGGTGCTCGCAGCTCAGTTTGAAAGTTTTATAGACCCATTAACCATTATGTTTACGGTTCCACTGGCCTTAGGCGGCGCCGTGTTAAGTCTCTGGGTATTTAATCAAACACTAAATATTTTTTCGCAAATAGGAATGATCATGCTGATTGGATTGGTAACAAAGAATGGAATTTTAATTGTTGAATTTGCGAACCAACAGCAATTAAAAGGGTTAAAGAAAACTCCCGCAGTTATTGAAGCTGCTGTAGCAAGATTCCGTCCTATATTAATGACAAGTTTAGCTATGTCTTTGGGAGCTTTACCGCTGGCGCTATCGCTGGGAGATGCCTCAACCAGTCGAATCCCCCTGGGTATTGTTGTTGTAGGAGGAATTTTATTTTCACTAATACTTACCTTATTTGTAATTCCGGCTATGTACTCTTTTCTTTCCACCAAGAAAAAGAAAAGCGCTTTAGATGAACTATCTGAAACAACTGTTTAACGTATGATGAGAAAAGTTTTATTATTAATAATTATTGTAACGTCGGCGTTCACTTATGTTTCCGCACAAAAAATCCTTTCGCTGGAAGAAGCCGTTGCTACTGCTTTAAAAAACAATTACGATATACAATTAGCAAAAATTGACTCTTCCTCATCTGCATTAGATTATTCTTACCGCTGGGTGGCTTTTATTCCGAGGCTTAATGCAACCACCGGTATTGTATTTAATAATAACGATCAATTACAAAAATTTTCTAACGGAAATATAAGACAGGCCAAGAACGTACGCAGCGATGTAATAAACGGAAATCTTCAGCTAAACTGGACACTCTTTGACGGGCTAAAAATGTTTGCCACAAGAGACAAATTGGAAGAAATTGTAAAGCTGGGAGAATTAAACATTAAAAACAATATTGTAAATACCATAGCGGATGTTATAAACAACTATTATAATATTGTTAGACAAAAGCAACAGTTAAAAGCTATTGAAGAGCAAATGAGCATTAGCACTGAAAGGGTAAGGCTGGCAGATAAAAAGTTATCAGTGGGTTTAGGCTCCAAACCTGAGCTATTGCAGGCTAAAGTTGATTTGAATGCCCAAAAAGCTTCTCAATTACGACAACAAGCCCTGATTGCACAGCTAAAAGATCAATTAAATATTACGATGAATATAGAAGCTACATCCTCAGTTTATGATGTGAGCGACAGTATTCCTTTTAAAGATGATTTGAAAATAGATGAAATTATAAACGAGGCAGAGAAGGCAAATCCTTTGCTTCAGATTGCCCGTAAGAATATTGATATTACAAAGCTCACGTTAAAAGAACAAAAAGCGGATCGTTTCCCATCGCTAACATTTAATTCCAACTACAACTATTCAAGAACTGATAATAGTACGGCTATTAACCCTAATCTTCCCATATACAGCCGTAATAATGGTTTTAATTATGGATTAACTATTGGCATTCCTATTTTAAATGGGCTTTCAGTACAACGGCAGATTAAACAAACACAAATTGACCTTCGTTTTCAACAAGTAAATTTAGATCGTCAAAAAGCCACTATTAATCTTGGTATTATGGTTGCATTTAAAGATTATCAACTGCAAAAACAAGACTTGGCATTAGAGGAAGAAAATATAAACCTGGCCCGGGAAAATGTTTCAATAGCTCTTGAAAGATTTAAGCAGGGTGTTTCAACCTTCCTGGAGCTTAGGGAAGCGCAAAAGAGCCTGGAAGATGCTTTTAACAGGCTTATTGCAGCCAGGTACAATACTAAGTTGGCAGAAACAGAATTACTCCGTTTAAAAGGTGATATTATAAAATAGTTTGTTTATAACTTAGCACGTAAAATCAACCAATAGCTAATTTTCTATAAATTGAGATTGGACAAGAATCAGAAAGCTCTGTCAAAAAAAAAGTTAAACAATCCTCTATCTTTTTATTAAATATTTATAAAGGCAGAAAATTAAACAGGATTTCCGCTATGGAAAAACAAACAACAGGTAACTCACAACAAACATTAGTTGGAATTATTATGGGCAGTGATAGCGATTTAACTGTTATGCAAGCTGCTGCCGATACGCTTAAAGATTTTGGAATTGCATTTGAACTCACCATAGTATCTGCTCACCGTACTCCTCTGCGCATGGTGGAATATGCTCAAAAAGCCAAAGAAAGGGGGCTAAAGGTAATTATTGCCGGCGCTGGCGGTGCCGCACATTTGCCTGGCATGGTAGCTTCCATTACATCATTACCTGTTATAGGAGTGCCCATAAAATCCTCCAATTCAATTGACGGGTGGGATTCTGTTTTATCCATCTTGCAAATGCCTAACGGTGTACCAGTGGCAACAGTGGCTTTAAACGCTGCAAAAAACGCCGGTATCCTGGCTGCAGAAATTATTGGGGCTTTTGATGAAGGTGTTTCTAAAAAGATAAGCGATTATAAAAACTCACTTAGTAAAGAAGTGATGAATAAAGCTGAAAAATTAAAAAAAGAAGGCTGGGGAAACCAGTTCGACTAATAACATCTGTCAATATCTATGTTAGCTGTTCTATTTTTCACTTAACACTACAAATTGTTGTTCCAAAGAAAACGAGTGATTAAATAGCATTGTAAGCCATTCTTTTCCGTAAACAGCATAAAAATAGGCCACATTTTCAACCCTTTCCTGCAGTCCGTTAGGAAAAAGGGATTGCTTAAGCCATTGAATTTGCCTTTGTTCTGCCTCATATTTCTTTTTCTCGGCTCTTATAATTTTCTTTTCCAGTTCCTCCACTCTTTTTTGTGCCTTTGAGCATAACGAATCTATATGAGCCAATAAAGTGGTATCAACAGGCATGGCTTTCAATTTAAGCTGTCCATAAAGGTTTTGTAGTCCGGTTATTTCTTCTTTTAATTGAAGATGATTGTTGCTTTTATTTAACACCAACCCGTTCAGCAATTCTTGCTCTGGTAAAAATAAATCAGCAATTTTTAAACCAAGTTTTGTTGCCTTTTTATTCTGCTCGCAGGAAAGTATCATAAAGGAGTTACGCAATACCAACATTGGATAAGGAACATTTACAGCATCAAAAACTTTTTTAAGCTCCAGCCAGTAAGCGATTTCACCCCCGCCACCAATAAAGGCAATATTAGGCAATATCATTTCCTGGAACACACCGCGTAAAATAACATTAGGACTAAACCGCTCCGGATAATTTTTTAACTCGTTCAAAATTTCCTCTTTGCTAAATGTTAACTGCAAATTTTCCACAACAAATTGCGAGTCTTTCTTTTCTATTCTTTCCCGCTTATCATCCAGTAAATAAAATAAATTAATATCTCTTCCACCCGCCTGTATTTTATAATTTGCTGACAATTCTTCTGCTGTATTTTTCACCAGTGAAAAAGAGAATTCTTCCAGTAATTCTTTCGTTGCAACCTCGGTAAAAGCAGCTTTTAATGCAGTGTTATCAGGTATTAAAACAACCACCCCAAACTCACTAAATAATTTATTCACTAATTCAAAAGTTGATTGCTGGATGGTCTGCCCTTTTTTATAACAATCCGTAAATAATCGCACCAATTCTTTTCCATGAGGCAATACGGCAATTTGTCCATTTATAGATGCCAGCAAGCCCAATAATTCATCATCCACTTTCATTCTTCCTACTGCCCCGGTTTGTTTAGTTGCCCAGACCAACTTATTTCCCTGTATGCTGATATTATTTAGCTCATCCAGATCGGCATCTTCGCTACCCATATAAAATACAGGCACAAATTCATATTGCGGCAATTCTTTTTTTAATTGTGATGCCAGTTTTGCCGCATGTAAAATTTTATAGATAAAATAAAGAGGGCCTGTAAAAATATTAGGCTGGTGGGCTGTGCAAATAGTGAACGTATCGGGGGAAAGTAATTTGCGAATATTATCTTTTACAAGATTAGTTGTGTCCGTGTTTGCATATTGCTTTTGTAACTCATCCACCAGCAACTGCCTGTTGGTTACATATTTTTTTCTGTTTTTTATTGAAGACTGTATGCCTTTTAAAGAAACCGGGTGATAATAAAAGGAAGATAATTTCTCATCTCCGGCAATATAATCAACCACAATTTTGGAAAAAAAGCCTGTTTTAGCATAAGAAAGTTGCGTAGAGGTAATATTCATCTGTATATATTAATATTCAACAAAAAAACAGGCAACGAATGTAGTAATTCTATGCAATAAGTGCATAGTTTTACGTTATTATCCTTTACCTGGAAAGGCGGAAACAAGATTTTTAACAAGCTTTTCAAACTTAAGCAATGAGAGTATCTTTCATTTTATTCTGTTTCCTGTTTTGCTATTCCGTAAGTAACGCAACCGATACGACGGGCAGATGGGTTGGTACAATGGAACACAAAGGTATTGGCGTAAACAAAACTGTTTGGTATTGCGATTTGAATTTAACAATATCCGGCGATCGGTGTACGGGTACTATAAGCTATAGCTTTATGCAGCGTAACAGTCCCTTAATTTTAAAAGTAAAATTTAATGGCGATGTACTTGATAATACCATTGTAATACAGTATTTCTCCAAAGATGTAAAAAAAAGCGGCCCGGAAGCAAAATCTATTTTACTACAATTCCGCTACAAACTTATTTTAGTAAAAAACAAGTTTACGAATACCGTTTCCGGCGATTATGTCGGTTTTTCAAAAGGATTGATACCTGACAAGACAAAAGGGTATATTTATCTGGAGCCATTTAAGCCGGAATACGAAGAAGTAATTGTTAAAAAAATGGATATGCGAATTGATTCCCTGATTGCTGCAAAAGATAATCCACCCCCACCACCACAGGTATCTTATCCATACTCATCCACTGTAAAAACAGAACAACCTGATACAAAAAAACAAGAACAAACGATTACTAAAAACAAAGAAGCTACTATCAAAGTACCCAGGGATACAATTACTACTGCACAGCCCGTTATTTTAAAATTGGATACCACTTTGTTCTCAGATGCAAAAGCAGAAGTACGAACCAAACTTAAAGCAAGAGAAAATATAGTAACGGAAAAAATGATGCTGGATACCGGAGAAGTAACAGTTGAACTCTATGATAACGGAGAAATAGATGGAGATGTTATTACAGTTATACACAACAAGGAAATCGCTTTATCTAATACGGGTTTAACGGATAAAGCACTACGATTCAGTTTTCAGGTAGATCTCAAAAATCCTTATCACGAAATAGTTATGTACGCCGAAAACCAGGGACGTATTCCTCCCAATACTGCTCTGATGATTATTACTTTTGGTAATCAGCGTAAACAGGTATTTTTAAGTGCAGATGATAAAAAAAGCGCTGTTGTTCTTCTTGAGTTAAAGAAAAATAATTAGTGCCGGAAGTTGTTTTTGTGTATTGTTTTTGATTTAACCGTTTTTCTCAGCTTGCGGAAGAAATAACAACGGGCATTTTTTGCGATAGTAACATAAAGTCGGCTAACACAATTGCAGTAACCGCCTCTACGATTACCGGGGCTCTTAACGCCACGCAAAGGTCATGTCTTCCTTTAACAGAAAAATGTTCCATCTGTTCAGTATCCCAGTTTAAACTGAATTGTTCTTTTGGAGTAGAAGATGTGGGTTTAATTGCTAACCGAAAAATTAAATCATTTCCGTTACTAATGCCGCCCACTACCCCACCGGCATGATTGCTTACCGTTTTCCCTTGCATATTCTCAATGGCATCGTTGTGTTCGCTTCCAAACATTTTTGCAGCAGCAAACCCAGTACCAAATTCCACTCCCCTTACTGCCGGTATGGCAAATAAAATATGCGACAAAACAGATTCTATCGAATCAAAATAAGGCTCACCCAAGCCAACAGGCATGCCGGTTACTTTACACTCTACAATTCCACCCACAGAATCTTTTGCATCAATGGCTTTTTGCAAACCTTTCTCCAAATCTTTTTCACCAGCTATCTCTGTAACCTCAGCATGAATGCTGATTTCTTTCATCAGCTTTTTGGCAATAGCTCCTGCTGCCACGATTCCAGCAGTCAGTCTTGCACTAAAATGTCCACCACCCCTGTAATCTTCATTACCACCAAATTTCTGATGAGCCACCCAGTCTGCATGACCGGGCCTGGGTATGCTTCGCTGCTTATTATAATCTTCGCTGCGGGTATTTTTGTTTTCGAATAAAATCGTAATAGGAAACCCGGTTGTCTTTCCGTTGAATACGCCGCTTTTGAAAATGGGATAATCTTCTTCCTGTCTTGGCGTGGTTCCTTTTTGCTTACCACCTTTTCTTCTTTCGAGATCAGGTAATAAATCTTCCGGCGATAATGATAAACCAGCCGGACATCCATCTAAAGTTATGCCAACACACTCACCATGTGATTCGCCAAATACAGATACTCTAAATAATTTTCCAAAACTATTCATGAATGGTTTCCTTATTATGCGAAATTACGTTTACTCCCAGTTTTTTCATGTTATTATAAAACTCAGGATAGGATTTATTTACTGCCTCCGCATTTCTTATTTCCACATCAAAATCTGCATTTAAACAGGCTACTGCTATTGCCATGGCAATACGATGGTCGTTATGCGAATTCATCGTATGATTTTTTACAAACACTCTACCATTTCCGTGTACTAACATTTCATCATCGTTTAAATCTATTTGTGTACTCAGCTTATCGAACTCTTCCTTTAGAGCAATCCCACGGTCGCTTTCTTTATGCTTTAATCGCTTCAAACCTCTTATTTTAGAGATGCCTTTGCAATTGGCTGCCAAAGCAACTAATGGCGGAAATAAATCCGGGCAATCTGTAGCATCAAAATTAAAAGCTTCGAGTTTATTCTTTTTTACATGAACAGCTTTTTCATTCACCGTCACATCCGCACCCGCATCCAGTAATGCATCAATAATTTTTTTATCTGCCTGGGTAGAAGTATTCTGCAAACCGTTTACAGTTACATCCCCGGCAACAGCAGCTGCCACTAATAAGAAAGCACCGCCGCTCCAGTCCCCTTCCACAGTATAAGCCTCCCCACCCCCCGACGCAGGGATTTCAGCATCATAATTAAAAATAAATTCCTCATATTTTTTATTTTCCGGCACTAACATTCCAAACTTTTTCATCACATCCAGAGTCAGATCAACATAAGGTTTACTCTTTAAATTCTTTACTTTAATAATAACAGTTGAATTGGCAATGGTTTTAAAAGCCCCCCCTTTGGAGGAATTTGGGGAAGCCGCACTAAAAGCCATCAGCAATCCTGTGAGAAACTGTGAACTCAAGGAACCATCAATTTCAATTGTGGCCGGCTTTAACGGTCCCTGAATTTTTATTGGCAGTTTACCATTGTTTGATTCAACCTTTACACCCAGCTTCGGCAATATCTCATCAAAAAAATTCATGGGCCTTTCCATTAAGCTACCATAACCCGAAATCAAAATTTCTTTGTCACTCAATGCAGCAATTGGCGTAAACATTCTTACACCCAATCCGCTTTCACCAGTATTGATTTCTAATTTGCCAGGATTCACACCAACACTATCTACTATCAGCTGCCCATTATCAATTTGAATTTTTGCTCCCAGCTTTTGCATCACATCCATCGCCGCTTTATCATCGTTTGAAAAGCCGGGATTTTTGATAACAGTTTTACCCTTTACCAGCAACGCTGCCCCACAAGCTCTCTGCATCGAACTTTTTGAAGCAGGAGCTTGTACAGTTCCCTTAATTGACGAGGGTGATATGGTAACATTCATGGGCTAAATCTTTTGCAGCAATAAATCTTTTAATTGTTCTAAAGGGATGGATTTCACTTCTGCTTCGCCAATATTCTTTAGCAATACATAATTCATCGCATTGCTTTCCCGTTTTTTGTCCATTGCCAGTGTTTCAAATGCCCTTGCCTTATCATATAAAAAATGAACAGGCAAATGGTATTGCTCCAATACCTTGATTAATCTTACTTTATCCACTGAATTGAAATTATTTATCTCTTCCGAAATAGTTGCAGCTGCTACCATTCCAATACTTACTGCCCGGCCATGCGATAATTGGTGACTATTTTCAATAGCATGAGCCAGGGTGTGACCAAAATTCAGCAACCTTCTATCTCCCTGTTCAAATTCATCATTCATCACCACATCCGATTTGATCTTTACATTGCGTTCAACAATATCAGCAAACAGTTCCTCATCTTTTTTTATTGAATCAAGACTGTTTTTTTCCAACAATTGAAACAATTTATAATCCTTAATACAGCCATGTTTGATTATTTCAGCACATCCATTAATCCATTCTGCTTCTGGCAGCGTTTGCAATAGCGAATAATCAAACAAAATAAAATGGGGCTGATTAATAGTACCTACCAGGTTTTTATATACTCCCACATCAATACCATTCTTACCACCTATAGAAGCATCTACCATACTCAACAAAGTAGTGGGAACAAATGCAAATTTTACTCCACGCATATACACAGAAGCAGTATAGCCGGTTATATCCGTTATTACCCCACCCCCAACTCCAACTATAAATGTTTTTCTATCAGCCCCCAGTCTTATAAGTTGTTCAATAATAGTATCAACTGTTTGCTGGTTTTTAAAAGCCTCTCCCGGCGGCACCACTATTTTCTTCCACCCTTCCAGTTTATTTTTATAACAACCATTCACATTCTCATCCAGTATCAGCACTGCATTATTTTTATCTACCAAATTTTCCAAATAAGAAAACTCAGCATTCAAATAATACGTTACTTCTTTTTTTGAAAACTGGTATTTTAATTCTTTCATTGTATGCTTAAATCATTGCCATTTATCTATTTACCATTGACCATTCACCACTCAACTTATGAATTCATAACCCTGTTCTGATGATTAATACTTTCCATGTGCACCGCATCAAAATATCTTGTAATAAATTCCTTACTTAATCCAAGAATCTCACCCTTCTTAAATGCCCTGTCTAATATTTCATTCCATCGGTTAGTTTGTAAAATAGTAACACTATTGTTCTTTTTATATTCACCAATCTTATCGGCTATTTTCATACGCTGACCTAATAAGTCAATCAACTCATCATCCAAATGATTTATTTGTTGCCTAAGCTTTTCTAAAGCAGCATGGTATTCCTCGGAAGAAATATCTTCCTTACGCCATTTAATTTCACCAATCATTTCACCCAACTGTTCCGGAGTTATCTGCTGCTTGGCATCACTCCAGGCTTTATCGGGATCTATATGACTTTCGATCATCAAACCATCAAAATCGAGATCAATGGCTTTCTGTGCCACATCCATTAAAATATCTCGACGGCCACATATATGCGAAGGATCGTTAATGATCATCATGCCCGGGTTACGGCGTTTCATTTCTATGGCTAAGTGCCACATCGGGGCATTACGATATTCTGTATTACCGTATGAACTAAATCCACGGTGGATCAAACCAATTTGTTTTACGCCAGCCCTGGCAACACGTTCAACTGCCCCACTCCATAATTCCAGGTCAGGATTGATGGGGTTTTTAATCAGCACCGGCACATCCACCCCACGCAACGCATCTGCCACTTCCTGTACACTAAAAGGGTTAACCGTTGTACGAGCACCGATCCACAAAACATCCACATCAAACGACAATGCGTCTTCTACCTGCTTACCGGTAGCTACTTCTACAGTAGTTGGCAAGCCGGTTATTTTTTTTGCCTTTTGTAACCAGGGCAACCCTTTGGCGCCAACGCCTTCAAACATCCCGGGTTTGGTACGTGGTTTCCAGATACCGGCTCTCAGCATATCTACTTTCCCGGTAGCCGTTAAGCGTTGTGCCGTTTCAATCACCTGTTCTTCTGTCTCCGCACTACACGGACCGGAAATTATCAGTGGTCTTTTGCTCCACGCAGCCTGTGCTACTTCTTTCATTGTTTGTGTTGCTTGCATGATGTCAAAATTAAACTATTAAAATTTGGTTGTTACTTTTTATGTACTTAGCTTTTGTGCTACTATTAAACTTCTGTTGCGTCGCACACTTCAACGTTCTGTAATTCTGTTCATCAGCCCACCATTACTGCCACCCTGAGCTTGTCGAAGGGTTGTTCAGCATTTGTACTCAACTCATCTCGGCTTCGACAGGCTTCGACAAGCTCAGCCTGACATCATCATCCATCCAAAATTCATCATTCAACATATTTATTTTAAAATCCTCCTTATCTTATTCGCATTCTCAATCAGCTCCAGCAAATAATCAGCATTTTCTTTCTCAAGCGATGCTTTAAACTTTCGCAACTGGCTGATATGCTCATTCAATACATCCAGTATATTTTCTTTATTCTGCATAAAAATGGGTACCCACATAGCCGGGTTACTCTTTGCCAAACGCACCGTACTTTCAAAACCACCACCGGCCAATTCAAAAATAGCATCTTCTTCTTTTTCTTTTTCCAGTACCGTGTTCGCCAATGCAAAAGAAGTGATGTGTGAAATATGACTTACATAAGCCGCATGCACATCATGTGCTTCGGCATCCATATAAACAATATGCATTCCAAGTTCCCGATATATGTTTTCAACAATATCCAATGCTTCTTTATCACTCTTCTCTTTTTCACATATCACACAAGCTCTTCCCGCAAAAGCGTCCTTTACCGCAGCTTCCGGACCGCTATACTCCGTCCCCCACATTGGATGTGACGCGACAAAACGATTTCGTTTAGGATGATTGGCCAAAGTGGTGCACAATGCATATTTTGTTGACCCTGCATCCACTACAATCTGTTTATCCGTAACGAGGTTCATGATTGTTTCCATAGTAGAAATGGTCACATCAACAGGAATGGCTACATAAATTAAATCCGCTTTCTTTACCGCCTCTTCCAGTGGAAGAATTTTATCCACAATTCCCAGTTCCAATGCTTTGGCAGCGCTTTTTTGTGTACGACTTACTCCAATAACATGTTTAACCAGTCCTCTTTCTTTCAAACATAAACTAAAAGAACCTCCAATTAAACCGGTACCTATTATCGCCAGCTTATTAATCATCTTATAAAATCAATTTTTCAAACTTTTTTTAATACGGTTAATACTCTCTTCAAATTTTTCTTCTGTGGCACATAAGCTTACCCTCACATAATTGTTGCCGGCATTCCCGAAAATTCCTCCCGGAGTAATGAATATATCAGCCTTATACAAAACATCATCACTTAATTGCCCTCCATTATGCAAAGGATGATTTATTACTCCCCTTTCAGGTGGTTGGGGGGCTTTCGCCCAAACAAACATTCCAGCCTGGTCTTTGGAATATTGGCAACCCAGCAAATCCAATAATTCAAAGGCTTTTTCTCTTCTGCGTTTGTAAACAGCATTCACACTTTCATACCAGTCTTTACCCAGGCTTAATGCTTTTGCTGCTGCCAGTTGCACCGGCAAAAACATTCCACTATCCATATTACTTTTAAACCGAAGCACTTCATCAATTCTTTCTTTAGCCGCGCACAACATTCCGATTCTCCATCCGGCCATATTTTGACTTTTACTTAAAGAATTTAATTCTAACACTACCTCTTTTGCTCCCGGTACGCTTAATAAACTCATGGGCGAATCATTCAAAATAAAACTATAAGGATTATCATGAATAATTAAGATGCTATGCTTTTTTGCAAATACCACCAGCTCTTCAAAGAATTTTTGCTCAGGAAGTTTTCCGGTAGGCATGTGCGGGTAATTTACAAACATCAGTTTCACTTTATTCAAATCTATCTTCTCTAATTCTGCAAAATCGGGTTTCCAGTCATTATCATCATGCAATTCATATTCTACACAAGTGCCGTCAGCCAATTTCACAGCACTGGTATAAGTTGGATAACCGGGATTGGGGATTAGAACTTTGTCGCCCTCATTTAAATAAGTCATGCAGATGTGCATGATACCTTCTTTACTTCCTATCAGTGGTAGTATTTCCGTATCAGGATTTAATTCCACACCATACCATCTGTTATACCATTCACTCATCGCCTTGCGCAACACGGGTGAACCTTTATACGATTGATAAGCATGTACATTGGGTTTACTACTTTCTTCCTGCAATACTTTTATCACGTCAGGATGTGGTGGCAGATCAGGGCTGCCAATTCCCAGGTTAATTACATTTTTTCCCTGTTTATTCAATTCATCAATCTCTCTCAACTTCTGAGAAAAATAGTATTCGCCTATGCCTTCTAATCTTTTTGCTATTTCCATAATCCTCTTTTATAAATACCATACACTTTTAATTCTTCCGTCAAGGGTTTTACTTCTTTTATCACCTTGTTGAACTGATCCATGTTTTCAAATTCCATATCTGCATGAAAGCTATATTTAAAATCGCTCCCCGGTATAGGAAAACTCTGGAGTTTACTCAAGTTGATTCCCCCGTTAGCAATGGCTGTTAATACTTTCGCCAAACTTCCTCTTGAATGATCCGTATGAAAATTCACCGAGGCTTTATTGGCATCATTCACCGGTTCTGCCATATCTTCCCGTTGCAGAATTAAAAACCGCGTGTAATTATTCTTCATGGTATGGATATTGGGGGCAATCACGTGCAGGTCAAATAACTCAGCAGCGAGTTTACTGGCAATAGCGGCTGCATGTTTACTACGATGCTGGTGAATATGTTTGGCGCTTAAAGCAGTATCCTCGGTCTCAATCAATTTCCAATTATATTTTTCTAAGTATTCCAAACACTGCAGAATGGCCATGGGGTGTGAATGCACTTCCCGGATATCTTCCAGTTTCACCCCGGGATTAACCAACAGGTTTTGTTTTATCTGCAGGTAAATCTCTCCTGTAATTTTAAGATTACTCTTTTGAAGCAGGTTGTAATTAGGAAGAATGCTTCCGGCAATGGAGTTTTCTATGGCCATTACTCCACCATTGCTTTCTTTTTTATTAGCTGCTATTTTAATTACTTCTTTAAATGTGGCGCATGGAATTACATCCGTGTCTTTACCAAAATATAACTGGGCAGCTACCTGGTGAAAACTGCCTTCATAACCCTGTATGGAAACGGCCACCTTGCCCCCCAAAAGGGGGGATTTAGCATCTGCGCTCTTCAAACTCTCTTCTTCTTTTTGAATATTCTTTGTGGTAAGTTCTTTTGATGCCATAACATAATTTTCTTTTCCAGTTCCCTGAACCCCTCCTTTAGGGGGTTGGGGCCATAAAAAAAGTCCCGGTTTTTTGACCGGGACTCTTTATGTTGTTTTAGTTTTTTATTCTTTAAGCATTCAACAAAAGCATTCCCGGTCTATTGATAAAATAGAAGTAAAAATAAAACCAGAAGTATGCCTTGTTGATTAACATAAAACGAAATTAAGATTTAACATGTAAACATCCAATCATTTTAATTAAATTTTTTACGGAACTTAAAATCATATTTTATGTTATAAAACTTTCTAATCAGCACAAACTAAGTATTTAAAAAAACCAAATTGCAGTTTTCGGGCTTACTCATGCTTAAAAAAATAGCCACTCCAGGAATGGAGCGGCCTCTAACGATTGCTTGCCATATGAAAAATTTTAACTGATTACAGGTCTTATCATGATACAAGCAATCTTTTATGACCATACCCTTTCGGGTTCAGCATTGCGTGATTACTTCTTAGTAGTATCAGCAGCAGCAGTGCTATCTGCAGGCTTTGCAGTAGAATCAGCAGCAGAAGCAGCTGTACTATCAACAGTAGTAGTTACTGCAGTTGAGTCAGCTTTGGGTTCTTCTTTTGATTCGTTGTTACAAGCTACGAAAGCTACGATAGCTAAAGCTAATAATGCTTTTTTCATCATGATGATTTTTAAAGTTTTGAAATAATTATTTTGCCTATAATACCTTCAGGCTAAAAAGGTAACCCTCCTTTTCTTAAAAAATTTTTTTTTCCGCCTTTTGGGTTACAATTTTGTTCTTTTAGTATTAAAAAACGAACAGGTGAAAGTATATCCTAACGATGATTTATTGCTTAAAGGACTGGCATCCAATGACAAACAGGCCATTGAAGCTATTTATAAGGATAATTTTGGACTAATACAGACCTATATTCTTAATAACAATGGTGCTACAGACGATGCCAAGGATATTTTTCAGGAAGCCATGATTGTGCTATATGAAAAGGCAACGTCGGGGTCCTTTGAGTTAACAGCACAAATTAAAACTTATGTATATTCCATATGCAGGAGGCTATGGCTCAAACGTTTACAGCAATCTCAGCGCTATAACTCACCGGTGGAAAGCCTGGATGAGATTATACCGGTTGAAGAAGAAATAGAAGAACATCACAAAAAAAACGAAGCTTTTTTAATGATGGAAAAAGCAATGGGGCATATAGGCGAGCCGTGTAAAAGTTTACTGGAGGCTTATTACTTACATAACAAAAACATGCAGGAAATAGCCGAAAACTTTGGTTATACCAATGCCGACAATGCTAAGAATCAAAAATATAAATGTTTGATGCGATTGAAAAAGCTATTCTTTATTCATTATAAAAATGGAAGTTAAGATGGATGATATTTTGTTATTGGATGCCGCAGAACGGTATTTGAAAGGTGAAATGAGTGAGCAGGAAAAAACTTTGTTTGAGGAAATGCGCCGTTCCAACCCTGAATTGGACCAATTAGTAGTTGAACATCATTTTTTCCTTGATGAAATAAACCGTTTCAGCAAGATTAAGGCACTAAAAAATAATCTGCACGAGGTGCAAGCTAAACTGGAAACCGAAGGGGTGTTAAAAGAAAAACAACTAGGAAAAGGTGCTAAAGTAATTAACTTGTGGAAGCGCTACAAAAGAACAATTACCATTGCTGCTTCCATTGCAGGTGTAACCTCTTTACTCACTTTTACTGCTATCAGTTTATTATCTCCTAAAGCAGATGTACAGCAAATTCAGGAGTTGAGTAAAAAAATTGATGCTATAGATAAAAAAACAGTTGCACAGGGAAACGAATTGAACACAGTTAAAAATAATATAACTAAAATTGACCCCAAAATCCAGTTTAAATCAAGTGGAACCGGCTTTTTAATTGATGCCAAAGGATATTTGGTTACTAATTCTCATATTATTAAAAATTCCAACGCAGTTATTGTACAAAACAACAAAGGCCAGGAATTTATTGCAAAAATTGCTTTTATTGACAATGCAAAAGATATAGCAATTCTTAAAATTACCGATGAGGATTTTAAACCATTGGGTAGTTTGCCATACAGCATTAGCAAATCTTCTACAGATATTGCCGAACCTATTTATACATTTGGTTATCCGAGAAACGAAATAGTATATGGCCAAGGTTACCTGAGCGCAAAAACAGGTTTCAACGGAGATACCCTCTCCTGCCAGATAGATGTTCCTGCAAATCCTGGTAATAGCGGTGGGCCGGTGTTTAATGAAAATGGGGAGGTAATTGGTGTGCTAAGTACCCGCCAGTTGCAAACAGAAGGCGCCGTATTTGCTATTCAATCTAAATACATTTATAAAGCTTTGGATGAACTGAAAAAAGACAATGAATATGCAGATGTAAAAGTTCCTTCCGTTTCAAGTATTAAGGGGCTTCAGAAAAAAGTTCAGGCCAGAAAAGTAAAGGATTATATTTTTATGGTAAAAGGGAATTAATTCAAAAGTTGATCTCCCTCCCAAATGAAATAACGTCCCCTGCAGCAGTAGGGGATTTTTTTTGTTCATATATCACTCCATCTTTCATTATAAAAAAACGGCTGATATTTCATCAGCCTATCAGACAAAAAAATTATTGCCATAACGAAGCAGGATATTCCCCCGAAATAACCAGTTTGTTTACGCTTTCCTGAACGTTAGGAGCATCTTCTTTATAAGTTACACCAAACCACTGAGAAGAAGTAGGTATAACCTTTATTTTCCCTTTACCAGATTTTATAAATTCATCCGCCACAATTGGAATGAAAAACTCTGATTTAACATTGTTAATATTATGCTTAAGAAAATCATTAAACATAAGTTTGCTTAACTCAAACACAGAATTGTGAAAACACCAAAAATTCATGGATGCTTTACATATCGAAGGAATTGTGTGCAATCCATCGGCATCATCATATACTATATCTTTCTCTTTCTTAAAAACTTTTACTCTCTCATTAATAGCCACCAGGTAACCGTTATTATCCACATCACAAACACCCCGACTTACTGTGCCGTGTGCTGATAATGTTTTTTCCAATTCGTATCCTATT
>DASSYR010000102.1:0-4920 GCA_035703165.1 Chitinophagaceae bacterium | reverse complement strand
TGTTGTACTCGGATTGATTGGTATCTTAACTGCCATGTGGTTATACAAAAATGAAAATGAGAAGCCTGCTAAACTGGCTGCTTCATTAAGCGGATTGTATAGATCAGCTTATCATAAATTTTATATTGATGAACTCTATTTGTTCATCACCAAAAAAGTTTTATTCAATCTCGTTGCCCGCCCGGCGGCCTGGTTTGATAAAACAATAGTAGATGGTTTAGTGAATTTCACCGGTAATGCAACACAAGACATAAGTGAAAGAATAAAAGGTATTCAATCAGGTAAAGTGCAGCAATATGCTATTTACTTTTTACTAAGTGCTGTGGCGCTGGCGGTGTTGTTCATTTATGTTTGGAAAACTTAAAAAATAATGAATATCGAACAGGGAACACCGAATAAAGAAGTAAAAGAATTCATCATTCAACATTCCTTCTTCATTATTCGATATTCAAAGAATTGTAAAGTTGTTCATTTATGTTTGGAAAGGATAAAATTTTAAATAATGAATAACGAACAAGGAACATCGAATGTAGAAGTATAAGATTATAGCCACTTCATCATTCATTATTCCCTGTTCGATATTCGATATTCATACGATGAATCTTTTATTATTAATAGGACTACCATTATTAACTGCAATTGCTATTCTGTTCTCGCGGAATAAACAACAAGTAAGAAACATTGCTTTTGCAGGTTCTGCTTTCCAACTGGTATTGGCAGTAGCCTTGATTTATTTGTTTCAAAAAGAAAGAGCCGCAGGTGCAGCAGCACAAATGTTGTTTGAACAAAACTATACTCTCTTCCCTTCACTTAGTATCAATTTTCACATCGGGGTGGATGGTATTTCTGTTTCTATGATTCTGCTTACTGCGTTGGTTGTATTGGCCGGGGTACTTGTATCTTGGAATGTTGAAAGGATGACGAAGGAATTCTATTTCCTACTCATCTTGCTGTCTATGGGTGCGTATGGTTTCTTTATTTCACTCGATTTATTCGTGCTGTTTTTCTTTTTAGAAATTGCGGTGATACCAAAATATTTACTGATTGGAATATGGGGCAGTGGCAAAAAAGAGTACAGCGCCAATAAACTGGCATTAATGCTGATGGCTGGTTCTGCATTGGTAATTGTAGGTATTCTTGGACTGTATTTTGGAGTAGGAGAACATGGTAGTTTTGATATTTTAGAATTGGCGAAAAATAAGATATCTGTTTCGTTGCAACAATATTTCTTCCCCTTTCTGTTTGTTGGCTTTGGAGTATTCACAGCATTATTTCCTTTCCATACATGGGTGCCTGATGGTCACTCTTCTGCACCTACAGCAGGGTCAATGTTCCTCGCTGGTATCTCTATGAAATTGGGAGGTTATGGTTGTTTGAGAGTCGCAACTTATTTGATGCCACAGGGTGCGCAGGAATATTCATCCTGGATTATTGTGCTTTCATCCATTGCTATTTTATACGGCGCCTTCGCTACCATGATGCAGCGGGATTTAAAATATATGAATGCGTATTCATCCATCAGTCACTGTGGATTTGTTTTATTAGGTATCGGTATGTTAACCAAAACAGCGATTGTCGGTGCAGTAATGCAAATGGTAAGTCATGGTTTGATGACAGCTTTATTCTTTGCTGTTATCGGGATGATATATGAACGTACACATACCAGGCAAATAAACGAAATGGGCGGGTTGATGAAAGTAATGCCTTTCACCATGACTGTTTTATTTATCGCCGGTTTATGTTCGTTGGGATTACCCGGCTTTAGTGGATTCGTAGCAGAGATGACTGTTTTTATGGGTAGTTGGCAAAACGCCGATGCATTTCATCGCATAGCAACAGTAGTGGCTTGCATGTCCATTGTAGTAACAGCTGTATATATTTTAAGAGCGATAGGGCAAGTGGCAATGGGACCGGTTAAAGAAAAATTCTCCGGATTGAGTGATGCCAGTTGGAATGAAAAACTTGCGGCAGCTATTTTAATAATTGGTATTGTAGCGATTGGTGTAGCGCCGTTTTGGCTGAACGATTTAATCAAGCCGGGAGCGGAAATTATTATGAACAAAATTTCTGGAAAATGAGAAGGCTGTTGAATATTGAATAATGAACAGGGAATGTTGAATAATGAAGTTAGAGAAGAAATATATATCAAATATCGAACAAAGAATAATGAATAACAAATGATGAAGTTAAAGAAGGATTAAATATTGAATAGTAATCAGGGAATATAGAATGATGAAGGGAGGAGAGGATTGAGTAAAGTTATAATTACAAAATAACAAATCATTAAATCCATATCGTATGAACCAGGGAAGAAAGTATGATTTAGAAGAGCGGCTGATTGAATTTGCTATTTTGATAATCAGAATTAGCGAAAGTATTTATAATACAAAAGCCGGGATTCATATAGGTGGGCAAGTGGTTCGTTCCGGAACATCACCGGCTTTGCATTATGGAGAAGCACAAAGCGCTGAATCAAGAGCCGACTTTGTTCATAAACTGAAAATATTATTGAAAGAGTTAAGAGAAACAAAGAATGCGTTAAGGATAACCAAAGCAGCTCCTCTGACGGACAAAATGGATTTGACAGAACAAGGTTTAAAAGAAGTAGAAGAACTAATATCAATTTTTGTGAAAAGTATTGACACGGCCAAAAGGAATATGGTAGCTGAGAAAAAGAAAAAAAGCAAGGAAAAGGACACCCAATAACTTCATCATTCGATGTTCTTTGTTTGCTTTTCTTAAATTTAAAATTTTGTGAAAGAAATAATTAGTCCATATAATAGTAAAAGAATACCTGATAATTTCATCATTCGATGTTCCTTATTCGGTGTTCATTATTTTAAGGTTTATGAGTGAGTTTTTATTAATAATGAAGAATGAACTGGTGATTACATTCATCATCTTCCTGCTGCTGTTTATTAAACTCAGCAAGGGAATAAAGAACGTAAGCCTGTTATCCTTAATACAGTTTTTGTTATTGCTGAATGTTGGACAGGGGTTTACTTTTTTAGAAGGCAATTTGTTTGGTAATATGTTCATCAATAATGAGCAAATTGCTTTTGAGAAAAATATTTTAAATCTGGGTGTTTACCTTATTTCTTTGCTTGGCACCGGCTGGTTAAAAGAGCATAAACATTTGCCCGAATTTTTTATGCTAATGTTATCTGCATTGTTAGGGATGAACTTTTTAATTTCCAGCGGCAATTTGTTAATGTTTTATCTGGCATTGGAATTATCCTCTATCCCGGTAGCTGCTATGGCTAATTTTGATTTGGAAAAGAAAATATCATCTGAAGCTGCTATGAAGATGATTTTATCTTCTGCTTTTTCATCTGGCATTTTATTGTTTGGTATTTCATTGATATACGGAGCAACAGGAACTGTGAGTTTTGGTGAATTACCGGCAGCATTAAACGGTGGTACCTTGCAAATATTGGCTTTTGTTTTCTTTTTCACTGCTTTTGCATTTAAATTGTCCGTTGTTCCTTTCCATCTGTGGACCGCAGATGTGTATGAGGGGGCTCCGGTAGCGGCTACTTCTTTCTTGTCCGTTATATCCAAAGGCTCGGTTGCTTTTATTTTTATTACTGCTTTGTATAAAGTATTCTCTCCGTTGCAGCAAACCTGGTATAATATGCTGGTGATATTATCCATCGCCACTATGATTACCGGTAACCTTTTTGCAATACGTCAGCAGAATTTAAAGCGATTCCTTGCTTTTTCTTCTATTGCGCAGGTTGGTTTTATTTTGTTTGGTATCAGCGGAGGTACCAGTGCATCCAATAGTGCCGTAATTTATTTTATACTGATTTATGTATTTTCCAATTTGGCCGCTTTTGGTGTGGTGAGTATGGTATCATCTGCAACCGGAAGAGAGGCTATCAATGATTTTAAAGCCTTTTATCAAAACAATAAATTATTAAGCTGGGTAATGGCATTAGCATTATTTTCTCTGGCCGGTGTGCCACCCACTGCAGGTTTTTTTGGAAAAATGTTTTTAATTATTGCCGGAGCAAAAGAATCGTATTTGTGGTTTTTGGTAATAGCCGTGTTGAATCTTGTGGTATCTTTATATTATTATCTGAAGGTGGTAAGGGCCGTCTTCATGGATAAGAATGATAATCCAATTGAGAAAATAAATGTTGGTGCGTCTGAAAAATTAGGATTAATCATCTGCAGTGCTGGTATTGTTTTAGTTGGGCTATTGAGTTGGGTGTTCCAATACATAAGTCAATTATAAATAATGAACACCGGACAAAGAATAATGAAATGACTTCTGCCTTCGATATTCCTTGTTCAATATTCGATATTCATCATGGCAATAAATAAAAATCACGAATTTGAGGAACTGGATGGCGTTAAATGCGGCATCGTGGAAAAGAATGTAAAACCGGAACGTGTTTCTTTTTTAAAATCGTTACTGGAGTTTAATGGTTACACGGTAGTAACAGTTCCTACTCCTGCACCCAAAGCAGCTCCTGCCAAACCGGTTACAGAAGGGGAGACCCCTGCGCCGGTTCCTCCACCGCCTCCTGGAACTTTTACGGTGGGTGTTACAGATTATACCTTCAATCCTATTAATGCTATCTTTGGACGTTTATTAAAAACTCCCGACGGACATGTGGTTACATTAGCTTATTGGCACCAGAAGGATGCTGTGAGCCACGATGAAATACCTTATTACGAGACATCAGTTTAATATAACATGGAAGTAAAAAATTTATTTGATATTACTGTTAAACAGGGTATCATCAACCGAATCAATCAACTTACTGCACAATCGCAACGGCAATGGGGAAAAATGGACGCAGCACAGATGCTGGCTCACGTACAAATGCCTATCAAAATTGCATTGGGGACACATCAACCCAAAGGAAGTTTTCTGTTACGTTTAATTGGTCCATTATTTAAATCCAAACT
>DASSYR010000091.1:0-9661 GCA_035703165.1 Chitinophagaceae bacterium | reverse complement strand
GTGTGCACTGGTTTGATCTGTGAGTGTCTCCGGTATAATATTTCTTTCTAACAAGCGTTGGAGTAAGTGAACAGCGTTGCATAATACACCAATGCTTTTTGCAACACCATTTGCTTTGTAAGCAAGCGCTTTGTCTATTGCTTCATCTATACTGCTATACTTCTCGTCAAGATATTTTGTTTCAAGTCGCTTATCAATTCGCCATTCCTCTACTTCAGCAATCAAAGCCACGCCTTCATTCATGGTAATTGCCAAAGGCTGTGCACCACCCATACCTCCAAGACCCGCAGTTACATTGAGCGTTCCTCTGAGTGTACCATTAAAATGTTTATCAGCAGCGGCAGCGTATGTTTCATACGTTCCCTGTACAATACCCTGGCTGCCTATATAAATCCAGCTTCCAGCGGTCATCTGCCCATACATCATCAATCCTTTCTTTTCCAATTCATCAAAATGTTTCCAGTTAGCCCAATTGGGTACGAGTTGCGAGTTGCTGATAAGAACTCTTGGGGCATCTTTATGTGTTTTGAGAATACCAACAGGTTTACCACTTTGTATTAGTAGTGATTCATCATTATCCAGAATTTTTAATGCTTTGATGATATTGTCAAGCGCTTCAAAATTTCGGGCTGCTTTACCTCGTCCCCCATACACAATCAAATCATTCGGCCTTTCCGCTACTTCAGGATTTAGGTTGTTCAACAACATTCGTAAAGCGGCCTCCTGTATCCATCCTTTACAGGAAATTTTGCTCCCCGTTGGCGTTTTATATTTAACGGGATCGTATTGGGGCCTGGCAATTGTACTCATATAATATTTTTAAAATAGTAAAAATCTTCCCTACAATAAATATTAAGAATGAAAAAAATTTACCTGCAAAATAAAATAACTTCCGGATTGCCTGTTTAGCAACTAAACTCGTCATAACCGGTATTTAACTCCACACCCAGGGAAGCGGCGTATTCATTTAGCTTATCTACAAAGGTAAAATCACTTATTATTTGTTTAACAGCATTAATATCATTTGCAAAAATTCTGTCCTCCGATGCAAAACCGGCAAATTTTCGTACATATTCATGAGCAAATTCTAAAAGTTTGCTACTCTTTAACGGACGGCGAAATTCGATTGCCTGACAGGCTGAAAGTAATTCGATAGCCAAAATAAATTCCAGGTTATCTAAAATACGGTTAAGTTTTCTTCCGCTAATACTTCCCATACTTACGTGATCTTCCTGTCCCAGTGAGGTAGGAATGCTATCAGCACTGGCGGGAAAACAGAGTGTTTTATTTTCTGTAACCAGCGCTGCCGTAGTGTATTGTGGAATCATAAAGCCGGAATTTAACCCCACATCTCTCATCAACAACATGGGCAAACCCCATTTACCTTCTAATAACAGGTAGCAACGCCGGTCACTGATATTTCCCAGCTCGGATGCGGCAAAGCAGGAATAATCAAGAGGAAGAGCCATTGGTTGACCATGGAAATTACCACCACTAATTGTATCACCGACATTAAGAATGATAGGATTATCAGTAACGGAATTCAATTCTACTTCTGTTATTTCTTTTAAATGAAGCCATGCATTTCTCGATGCTCCATGAACCTGGGGCATACAACGAAGTGAATAGGGGTCCTGCACTCTTCCACAATCCGCATGGCTCTGCATAATTTCAGAACCACTTAATAAATATCTTAATCGTTGAGCCACCAGCTTATTTCCGGCAAAAGGACGCAGTTCATGCAATCTCTCATCAAACGGCACTTTAGTTCCCATTAGGGCTTCTAAACTCATGGCTCCAATAATATCTGCTGCTTCCAAACAACTATTCATTCGTTGAACAGCTATTACCGCATAACTTAAAATAAACTGTGTGCCATTAATTAATGCCAATCCCTCTTTTGGTCCTAACTCAATAGGCTGCATCTTTACTTCCTTTAAAATTTTAGAAGTTTTTTTTCTTTTCCCTTTATAAAAACATTCTCCAAGACCTATTAATGGTAAAAATAAATGCGACAATGGCGCCAGGTCTCCGCTAGCGCCCACACTCCCTTTTTCCGGTACAACCGGAATAACATTATTATCAATGTGCCAAATAATCCTTTCTATCGTTGCCAAATGTACTCCACTGAAACCCTGGGCCAGGGCATGCACTTTGGTTATCAACATTAGTTTGGCAATTTGTTGAGTTATTGCATCTCCCACCCCTACACTATGACTCTGTAATAATTTGTATTGAAGCGTAGCCGTATGCTCCTTTGAAATAGCTGTATTGGCCAGAATACCAAACCCTGTATTTACTCCATAAACTGTTTTGCCATTTGAGACAATTTCCTGTACATTTTTATAAGACGCATTAATTTTTTTTAATGCTTCATCATTAATAACTCCTGTAAGCTTTCCCGAAGCCAGAGCAATGGCCTTTGCAATGGTTAATTTATCAATGCCATATTTAAATTGGGTAGTCATACACGAAAATTATTGTTAGAACTTGCAAAGTAATAAAATCTGCTTTACAGAACTGTTGCTGTGAAAAATATATTCAAGAACAAAAAAAACGCCGGATATTTCATCCGGCGCCATTTCTTTAAAAATTTTATTCTAAAAACCTTTTATACCACTTTGTTCAACTTCTCTGCTTACTTCCGTTATGTCAACTGGTTGAGAAAAATCGCCAAGTAAATGCTGACTAAAAAAATCACCCGTTTTCCAGAAAAAATATTCTGTCATAGATCCATAGTTATGTCTTTGCCCGGGAAGTACAACCAATTCAAATCTTTTGTTTGCTTTTATTAAAGCATTGGCCATACGAAGAGTATTGGCAGGATGTACATTATTATCTATATCCCCATGAATAAGCATAAGACGCCCCTTTAAATTTTTGGCCAATTGAGGATTCTTTTCAATTGAATAAACAAAACTGGTATCGCCTTTATCATTTACCACTTCCTTTACCCCATGATGTTTTTCACTCCACCACCTGTTATAAATATTGTTTTCATGATTTCCGGCGCTGCTTACCGCTACTTTAAAAAAATCGGGATAGACCAGCATGGCGGCTGTGCTCATAAAACCTCCACCACTATGCCCATAAATTCCTACCCGGTTTATATCTATAAATGAATAACGGTAAGCCAGTTGTTCTATAGCTGCTTTTTTATCCGCAAGACCATAATCTCTTAAGTTCCCATATCCATAATTATGATACCATTTGCTCCTGCTTGGATGACCACCCCGATTTCCCACTGTTATTACAATAAATCCAAGCTGAGCAAGGCGATCAACGCGATCCATATTTTTAGTGTAGGACTTATTTACTGATTCTGAATGAGGGCCCGGATAAACAAACTCTATAATTGGGTATTTTTTTGTACTGTCAAAATCAAATGGTTTATACATTACTCCGTAAAGATCAGTAATACCATCAGCAGCCTTTACCTTAAACGGCTCAGGAAATTTATACCCTGCCTCAAATAAACCACTCATATCCGTACTTTCTAATTCCAGAATTGTTTTGCCGGTATTATCTTGCAAAGCCGATTTAGGAACTGTGTTTACACGTGAATAATTGTTTACAAAAAAATGATTATTATCATCTAAGCTGGTTGTATGATTGTAATTACCTGCGTTTAATAATTTCAAACCCGTTCCATCAAAATTTATTCTATACAAATGAGTGTAATAAGGATCCTCACCAGCTTCTTTTCCATTAGCCGTAAAATAAAGCACCCTGTTTTTTTCATCAATTCCTTCAATACTTTCACAATGCCAGGGACCGGTGGTAATTTGGTTTTTCAATTTTCCATTTTCGTCATACAAATAAAAATGTCCCCATCCGTCCCGTTCACTCCAATGAATAAGTTCTTTACCACCGTTAAGCAACTCAATTCGTCTGGTATCTATATAGGTATTCATTCTTTCTTCTATAATAGAAACTGCTGAATCAGATTTTACATTTACCACGCATACATCAATGCGTTTCAAATCACGGCTGGTTCGTGTTAAATAAAATTTTTCGTTAGTCCCTTGCCATATAGATGCCCTGTTTTCATCATCCCGCTGTTTTTGCATCGGTGGAGCCGACCATACAGAAATGTTTTGATCTTTAAAGGCATTAAGTCTTATTATTTTATGTGTCTTGTTTTCAAAATCAAAAAGATAAAGTTCTTCTTTAGAGGACTCTTTTTCTCCCGGCATCTGATATTTATACGTTTCTAAAGTTGGCCGTGGTTCTGCTACACTATTTATAACCCACAAATCTTTTACCAATCTATCATCACTCCGGTTTAATGTAAAATACTTTCCATCCGGTGACCATAGAATAGATGCGGGTTTCCGTTTGTTCTTGTTTTTCTCTTTCTCCACATTGGTTTGGTTCGGCTCGTTACCATAACTGTAGTTTTCCACACCGTCTGTAGTAAGCTGATGTTCTACAATTGTGCTATCCTCTTCATTTGTCTGTGCTTTATGGTAGTTGACACTGTCCATCCAATACAAATTATAGGTTCTTGAAAAAATTATATACCGCTGATCCGGAGAAAAAGATGCCCAGGATAAACGTTCTTTGGGCTTTTGAAAATCTTTCAATTCAGTCAGCACATTCGTATTAAGATCATATTCAAAATAAAATATCTTTTTTTCTTTTTTCGGTTCAGTGCCTTTCTTTGCCGTTGCATCTTTTATTTCCACTTCAATAGAACTCTTAATTTCAAATTGGATTGAATTTTCATCCTTGACAAACTTCAATTTTTCAATAGGCAGGTGCTGTGCATCAAAAGGGTCTCTGACTATTTTAGTAATTTCAGTGGCAAGTTTTGCATTATCAAACAATGGCTTTTTAATCATTTTAGCCGCATCTGCAATATACCAGTATTTCCCATCCCGGGTTTCAAACACATACCAAAAACGATCGGAAAGCTTAAGCCAATGAGGATCTACAGAAGTGCTGAAAAGCATTTTATTAACCTTATCCGGATTGAACCTTGCTGCAAGCGCATAATTCGCTTTTTCTGTCTTTTGCTGCTGTGCTATAGAAAAAATTGTGCTCAGAACAGCTAACAGGAGAAAACATTTTTTCATAGAAGTTTTTTTAAGGGAACGAATAGTGCTAAAATAAGACGAAGTAACTATACAACAGCAAACTCTTTTATAAGCGGTAAATAATCTTACAATTAACTGTAATAGAACAAAAAACATAATGTAAAAAAAAATATAAATGCTTGTATGAATTACTCAAAACAATGGAGCTTTTTAGTTCTTCGCACTGTTACAAAAAAATATCCTGCCATACCCGGGTATGACAGGATAAATCCACCTCATCTATCTTAACCTAAACTTATTTGTGCAAGGTAATAGTTGCTAATTTGATCTCTCTATCAGGGGAAATAATAATATTTCTTATCAATGTATCCCTGTAATTATTAGCAGTAGCGTTAATCATCAAGTCCACACTGTTACTGTTAATACCTCGTATTTTAAATTCGCCATCTTCATCCGGGATCGCAAACAAGGTATCCTTATCTCCTATTGCTGAAATGACCGCTTTTGCATCAACAGGAAGTACACGGCCTTCAATTTCTCCAGATTCCTTTTCATCGAACGATTTAATGTGAGGATTTAACTCAAATTCATTGTCTCTTATACGGATTATCGAACCACACAAATCAAAATCAAGATTGATTTTAAAATTATCCCTGCTTAATTGCTGAACATGCTCAATTTTAATCACCACCTTGTTCTTCTTCAAAGTAAGAGGATAGGTTACACTATCAATTACCACTGAATTCCGGCTTCCTAATGTCAGCCTTATTGCTTTAATTTTTCCTTCAGGAATTGTTCCGTTTGCAAGTAAAGTATCTGTTCCATTCCGAAACCTTAATAAATCATATATCCCGGGATTAATTTGCAATGATTGCCATACTTCGCAACTGTCGTCCGATCCGTCTCCATGATCATCCTCGCTATCATCGTCATCATCTCCGCTTGTTGATGAAGTACAGGTATCCGTTTTTACTTCCACTGCCTGAATATCAATAAATACATTTTGAAAAGCAACAGGGTTATCTGTAATATAAACATAGAGTTTGTTTTTTCCGGTAGAAGAAAGCTCTGTTGAAGACTCTTTTTTACAGGAAATAATCAATAAAGCAAAAACAAAAAAGAAAAATGCAACCAGTGTTTTTAATGTTCGAATGTTTTTCATGCTAGTAACTTTTGGTTATAAAATAATTGCTTCTACTACGTTAAGCAATTTGTAAATTACTGGTGCAAAATAGACACCGTTTTAAAAACCAAAAACAAAAAATAACTGAATAAGAAAAAACCGAATCTGAACGGGAAAAAGATGATGTTATTGGGATACCTGGTTCTTGGTTATTATGCTAAACCAACAGGCATTTACTAAATTATGCAATATAATACCAATGTGCACTCGTTAAGCAATCAGAGTCCTGCACTCTTTCAACAATTTGTGTTTATCAATTGCTACAGTTCCTACTTCTTCGCAAACAATGCCGCCGGCTATATTTGCCATTTCGGCCATTAATCCCACATTTTTAGTGGCCGCATATACTAAAGAGGCTACTGCAATAACTGTGTCGCCTGCACCACTTACATCTGAAATATTTCTTAAATGAGAGGGAATTAAATGATGATGTCCATCCATTTCATAATAAACTCCACTTTCAGACAAGGTAATAAAGGAAATATGATGTTGCAATTTTTCTTTTAGTAACCGGTGTAGCTGTTGAAGGAATTCTACTGTTAAATTATCTTCAATAATATTTAATCCCTCTTTTACTTCTTTTAGATTGGGCTTAAAAATATCAACGCCTGTATAAGAAAAGAAATTTCTACGCTTTGGGTCAACGGTTGTAATTATTCCATGGTGCTTACACAAAGCAATCGTTTTTTGTATAACCGGTTTTGTCAAAACACCTTTATCGTAATCCTCAAAAATCATCACCTGGGGCTTTTCCTGTGCAATAAATTGCTGCATGGCAAGAACAAGGCGGTTTTCATCTTCATATTCCAGGTCATGCGTTACCTCATTATCTAATCTCATCATTTGCTGGTTTCTGCTAATAACCCGAATTTTATTAGTAGTAACCCTGTTTGGACTGGCTAATAAAAATTCTGTATTGATTTTATTATCATCAAACAGTTGTTTTAATTTTTTCCCATCATCATCTTCTCCAATAACGGAAAGTACGGATACTTTCGCATCTAAAGAACGAAGATTTAATGCCACATTTCCGGCACCTCCTATCCGAAATTCTTTTTTGCGTAGGGAAACCACCGGCACCGGTGCTTCCGGCGAAATACGCTCTACTTTTCCCCACATATAGGTGTCCAGCATCACATCGCCAATTACAGCCACCTTTACGTTAGAAAAAGAAGAAAAGAGCTTATCAAAATCAATAGAAGACATACCTATTTCACGGTTTTCTTTTTAGTTGATAAAACAATATAATACATTGGTACTCCTATCAGGGTAATTATTAACCCCCATGCTGTATATTTTGTTTTATATACAAATAACAAAATACAAAATGCAAGCCCCATAACTATATAAATCATTGGTAATATCGGATATCCAAAAGCTTTATATGGTCTTTCTATATGGGGAGAACGTTTTCTTAAAATAAATATTCCCGCAATGGTTAGCGAATAAAATATTACTACTACAAACGAAATCATATCAAGCAAATTCCCATATTCACCGCTTAAGCACAACCCTGATGCTACAATAAACTGTGCCCATAAAGCCCATTGGGGAACTGCGTTTTGGTTTAATGTGCCGGCCTGCTTAAAAAACAATCCGTCTTTAGCCATAGTATAATACACTCTTGCTCCGGCAAGCACCAGACCATTTATACATCCAAATGTTGAAATCATTATTAGTAAAGCAATAATTATTTTACCACTATCCCCAAATATTTGATTAGCGGCTGATATTGCTAATCTATCTGCCTGGGGATAGGCAATTCCCTGCAAAGGCAAAGCATTCAAATACATCAAATTTGTGGTAACATACAGGAATGTAACAATTAATGTACCAAGGAAAAGGCTCAGCCCGATATTGCGTTTGGGGTTCTTTATTTCACCGGCAATAAAAGTTACGTTATTCCATGCGTCACTACTAAATACAGATCCGGTCATTGCTGCCGCAATGGCGCCCAATAAAGTGATCCCGGAAATTTCTTTCCAACCTACGGGAGTTTTTCCATTACCATCTATACCCAAATCCTGCATGGCATTAAAACCAGATTTCCAGTTTTCAGACCAGTGACTCTCTTTTACCAGCAAAAAGCCAAACAGCATTAACCCAAATAATGCAATAAGCTTTGACACTGTAAAAGTTGTCTGAATTATTTTTCCTTCTTTAACGCCTCTTGTATTAATAAGAGTAAGCAGGCCAATAATTACTATGGCAAGAAGTTGTGCAGCGCTAATTGAAAAAGAATATTGCATTTTACCCGCTTCGTTCAGCCCCTTTTCAATTCCCCATATAATTTTGTCTTCCCCAACTGTGGGTAATAAATATGCCGTAAATCTTGCAAAAGCCACCCCTACTGCAGCAATGGTAGCTGTTTGGATTACCGCAAAGAAACCCCAGCCATACAAAAAACCCATTAATGGATTGTAGGCCTCTTTTAGGTAAACATATTGCCCTCCTGCTTTTGGGTACATGCCACTCAATTCTCCATAACTTACGGCGGCGGTAATCGTCATAAATCCGGTAATTAGCCACACGGCAACCAGCCATCCAGCACTACCTACGTTACGGGTAATGTCTGCACTAACTATAAAAATACCGGAACCAATCATAGAGCCGGCAACAATCATTGTGGCATCTAATAAACCAAGCGTGGGTTTGAAAGTAGTTTGTTCACTCATGGATCTGAATTAAAATTCCGTCCCACCTAAGGCGAGACGGAATGAAGATAAGAAATTCATTGTATAGAAAATCAATTCTTTGCAGTTTTCCTATACTCAAGGTTTAACCCTTTGAGTACTTCCGAAGTAATATTGTAGGCGGTATCCTTGTGTAAAAACATCATGCTACCTTTTGCCGTACCAAAAACGAAAGTATAATTCTTTTGCTTATTGTATTCATTTAAAAAACTCTCTATCCTTCTTAAAACATCATCCATCAATAAAGATTGCCTTTCCCCCAATTCTTTAGCTAACTGCTGTCTCTTCCCTTCCAAATTCTGCATTTTTTGCTGATAAGCGACTTTAAAATTCTCCGCTTCAACTTCTGTAATGGCACTTCCTCTTTGAATAAATTTTATCCGTTCATTTTCAATAGCATTGTAATCATTATTCAGTGCTCTGTCAATACTATCTCTTTTCTTTTCAAAGTTTTTCTGTACTTGCTTGTAATACTCATAGTTTGTTTCCAATGAATCTATATCCACGTAAGCTACATTTAACTGGGGCTTTTCAGTATTTTCTTTACTACTTACATTATCTTCTTTTTTTACTTTTCCTGAAAACTGTAAATAATACAACAAGGCTACCAATACAAAAAGCACCACAAATAATAGTATAGATATATTTCTCATTTAAAGATTTTTAACAAAATAAACCCATTCAATTGTGATAAATATCGCAAAATAAAATTTTAGTAAAGGGTTAACACTAAAAAGCACAGATCG
>DASSYR010000109.1:0-25706 GCA_035703165.1 Chitinophagaceae bacterium | reverse complement strand
GGCCTTGTTGCCAAAATACGGGGGAAAGGGAATGTATGGCTCCCGTGTGCACGAAGCTGTGATTGCCAACAAAGAAAAAGAAAGCGGCATAACCATTCATTATGTGGATGAGTTGTACGATCATGGTTCTATCATCTTTCAGGCTAAATGTACGGTAGAGGAAACCGATACAGCAGAAAGTTTGGCGGCTAAAGTTCATGTGCTGGAGCATGAACATTACCCCGTCACTATCGAAAACCTCCTGAATAAATAATGGTTGTTTAATTGTTGTGCCATAATATCATTTGAACATTCTGAATCTTAACCTTCTAAACGTATTTAACCTTTTAAACATCCTTAAATCCCCGTTAAAAAACAAACTATATTTTATACAATCAGTATTCCTTGTTTATTTAGCGTTTTTAAAACGCCTTGTATTTGCATAGATATTTACACTTTGTTGTAATGCCGTCAATGTTTTGCCTTTTTGTTTGTGCAGCCACAGCTCAAACAAAAATTAGTGGTACTGTATATGATTTCAGCCGTACCGTTCCGGTTAAAAACGTAAAAGTTAGTAACAATAGTGGCAATATTAGTTTTACCGATTCCCTTGGACATTATTCTATTTTGGTTAGTGAAAATGATTCCATCTGGTTTACTTATAATGGAAAATCAACCGCTAAGTTTGGAATTAATAATTTAACTAATTATGAGGGCTTTGATGTGGCAATACACATAACACTTGCCAGCAAGTACAAATTATTGCCAGAGATAAGGCTTTACAGCAAAAATTACCGGCTCGATTCTTTGCAAAACAGGCTGGAAAATGCAAAGGTTTTTAATTTTGACAGGCCGGGTCTGCAATCTTCAATTGATAACGCTACCGGAGTTGCTGGTTTTGATATAGACGGAATTATTGGCGCCTTTCGCTTCCGCCATAATAAAAATATGGAAAAACTTCAGCGTTTTTTGATTGAAAAAGAGGAGCAAAGCTATGTTGACTATCGCTTTAATAAAAAGCTGGTAAGGCGAATTACATTGTTGGACAGCGCTGAATTGGAAAGCTTTATGCGGACGTACCGACCCGGCTATGAGTTTGCAAGCACCGCCAGCGACTATGATTTTCATAAATACATACTGGTGTCTTATATACAATTTAAAGGACGCCGGCCCCCGGAGCCCCGTCTAAAATCAATCAGATAATAATTTTTGTTTGCCCAAAAAAATTTTCCTTTTAACTTACAATGGTTAACTAACCGTTCAACTTATCGGATATGGAACAAACAACATTGGGTATTGGAACAAGGTTACAGCACACTCAATACGGACCCTGCGTAATTGTGGGTATTAAGTATGCTACTTATCTCATTTCTTTTTTCAACCATGGTATTAAAGAAATTGATAAAACAGATACTCATCTGGATGAAATCATTCCCGAAAATGTAAGCGAAGAAATAGAAACACATAGCGAAGCAGAAAAATCGCTTTTAAAAATTCTTCGCCTCTGGGGAAATACACAGGAGCTTGTTCCGCTGGGCGATCGCTGGCAAAACGGGATGCTCATTCTTCAGCCCCCAGATAAATCTCTAAAACCAAAAGAAATCCCTATTGAAGATTTTTTTCATAAAATAGTCATGTTGCGAGACAGGCTTCGTGTGCTTGAGCAAAATATAAACAGTAGTAAAAATCTTAGTGATGAAGAAAAAGTAAATATCCAACAATATATTACCCGTTGCTACGGTTCTCTCACCACATTTAATGTGCTTTTTAAAAATAAAGAACAGTGGTTTGTGGGAGACAAAGGGAGCAAGGAATGATAAACAGAAGAATATTCAACAGGGAATATCGAATTCCGCTCCACTTCATCATTCATTATTCCTTGTTCATTATTCATTATTTAAACATGCCTTTGTGGAGATACGGGGCAGGGAATGATAAACAGAAGAATATCCAACAGGGAATATCGAATTCCGCTCCACTTCATCATTCATTATTCCTTGTTCATTATTCATTATTTAAATACCCCTTTATGAAAAAAATTTGCTTTTGCCTGTTACTGACTGTCTGTTTCCAGCTTACAATAGCCCAGCCATATAAAAAATTGCATAACAAAGCCGTATTGGTAGATACTCATAACGACATTCCTTCTGCTGCTATTGAAAAGAATGTAAAATTCGACAGCAATTTAAAAGGCAAAACACACAGTGATTTGCAAAGAATGAGAGAAGGTGGCGTGGATGTGCAATTGTTTTCCATTTTTTGTGATGGCGAAAAAAAAGACCCTTACCTTTTTGCCAATAGGGAGATAGATTCTGTTTATGAGTGGACAAGAAGAAACCCTGACAAAATGATGATGGTGCATAATCCGGCTGATCTTAAAAAAGCCATCAAAGAAAAAAAGCTGGCCGCCATGCTGGGCATGGAGGGTGGACACATGATTGAAAATGATTTAAGCAAATTGGAAGCATTATATAAAAGAGGAGTACGGTACATGACTATTACATGGAATAATTCAACCAACTGGGCTACTTCTGCGGCAGACGAAACCACAAACAAAGATTCTCTTCCACACAAAGGGCTTACTGATTTTGGCAAACAGGTTATTTCCCGCATGAATGAATTAGGCATCATAGTAGATGTAAGCCATGTGGGTGAACAAACATTCCGGGATATAAGCAAAATTACCACCAAACCTATTATTGCTTCACATAGTTGTGTGTGGAACCTTTGTCCTCATCGGAGAAACTTAAAAGACGAACAGATAAAAACCATTGCCAAAAGTGGCGGTGTGGTTTTTTTAAACTTTTATGCCGGCTTTATTGACAGTACCTATGAACGTAACCGGGATTCTTTTATAAAACAGCATCATAGCGAAATAGAGGAACTTATTAAACAGGGCAAACAAAAAGATTATGCTATGATGATGGTGGGTGATAGATACAAAGAGGAAATGGATGCCATTCGTCCCCCTTTGGAAGTATTGCTCACTCATCTTGATTATATTGTAAAGCTGGTAGGGGTTGACCACGTGGGCATGGGCAGCGATTTTGACGGAATCGAAGCTCCACCCAAAGAGTTAAACGGAGTAGAAGATTATCCCCTCATTACAAAAGCCCTTCTTAAAAGAGGATATACTAAAAAACAAATTAAAAAAATATTAGGTGGAAACTTTTTACGGGTTTTTAATGCCGTTCAACGGCATTAGATTGAGAAGTAAGCTCCGAAACCAACAAAAGTGCATGGTGGCTTCAATATGTTTGTATACAACCGATTTCTTGTTTTTTGTAACTATTTTTATTTGCTTTTTATACCATATATGAAACTCTTTTTCTTTTTACTATTGGCGCCGTTGGCGCTTTCGGCACAAGTACAGTATGACATTATTATCCGGAATGGAAAAATTTTAGATGGCACCGGTAATAGCTGGTATTACGCAGACCTGGCAATTAAAGATGGGAAAATTGTATCCATTCAGCGAAAACTACAGGGAAATGCAACCAAAGTAATTGAAGCCAACGGGCTGTTTGTGGCCCCCGGGTTTATTGATGTTCACACCCATATTGAAGATGATGAAATAAAAAATCCCACAGCAGATAATTTTATTTTCGATGGCGTTACCTCTGTTGTTACGGGCAATTGTGGATTATCAAGAGTAGATGTAGGTGGCTATCTTGATTTTATTGATAGTTTAAAACCCTCCATTAATGTGGCGGCACTTATCGGGCACAATGATGTGCGCAAAGCAGTAATAGGTCGCGAAATGCGAGACCCCTCCGAATCAGAAATGAAACAAATGCAGCAAATTGTTGAAGAAGCTATGAAGAGAGGGGCAGTTGGCTTCTCAACCGGGTTGATTTATATACCCGGAACTTTTTCAAAAACCAACGAGGTGGTACGATTGGCTGCCATAGCCGCTAAATACAATGGAGTTTATGCAAGCCATATGCGCAATGAGGGCGATAGCATTGTGCAGGCTATTAACGAAGCGCTTTATATTGGAAGAATTAATAAGATGCCGGTACAAATTTCGCATTTTAAGCTAAGCGGTCAGCAAAACTGGGGAAGAAGCCGGGAAACGGTTGCTATGATTAAACAGGCAAGAAAAGAGGGGCTCGATGTAACGATTGATCAATACCCTTATACCGCCAGTAGCACTTCTTTAAGCACCTTACTGCCCGATGATGTTTTAGCAAACGAACAGGATTCAACCGTTGCAAGGCTAAGCCGAAATGAAGTAAAGAAATATGTGATTGATTATATGCTCAATAAGTTGAAGAAAAGAAAACTTAAACACTTTAGTTACCCGGTGGTTGCTAATTACAAATTTGACACTACACTTAACGGAAAAAGTATTGAACAGATAAATCTGCTGAAAGGACGAAAACATACCGCTAAAGCTGAGGCCGAAACCATTATAGAAATGATGATTAACGGCGGGGCAGGAATGGTTTTTCATGGAATAAGTGAAAAAGATGTTCAATACATTATGCAATACCCCTTCAATATGTTTGCAAGCGATGCCAGCATCCGGGTCTTCGGGCAAGGGGTTCCCCACCCACGCGGATATGGAACCAATGCGAGGGTGTTAAGTAAATACGTGCGGGATGAAAAAATACTTTCGTTGGAAGAAGCGATAAGAAGAATGACCTCTTTGCCGGCACAAAAATTTCAACTAAAAGACCGCGGGTTATTAAAAGAAGGAATGGCGGCCGATGTGGTAGTATTTGATGAGGCCCTGGTAAAAGACCTGTCAACCTTTGAACATCCGCATCAATATTCAACCGGTTTTAAATATGTACTGGTTAATGGTATCATTGTTTTGGCGGAAGGGAAGCACACCGGCACCAGAAGCGGTATAGCGTTGAGAAGAAAATAATTTTGAATTTTTACTCTTGATTTTTGAGTTTTTAAATATTTTCTTTTTTGTTTTTCACACCGTATTTACGCTATTTAATATGGTGGGGTGGATTTTTCCTAAAACCAGAAAGCTAAACTTGATTACTTTATTGCTCACGGCTTTTTCGTGGTTTGTGGTGGGAATATGGAAAGGCTGGGGATTTTGTTATTGCACCGAATGGCACTGGCAGGTAAGAGAACGATTGGGATACACTGATCAATCCCCATCTTATATTCATTTTTTGATTCTTAAACTTACGGGTATTAATTTTTCCCTGCCATTGGTGGAAACGGCAACCGTAATTGTATTTGCAATAAGTTTAATAATGAGTGTATGGTTAAATATCCGTGATTTTAAGCGGAGATAAAATTCCTTCTCACAAACCTGCTACAGTCGTTCATTTCATACATGCGGGAAGACCTTGAATATTTCTAAAATTTATTTTTCAATTTCTTTTTCCCGGCATAATAAATACCCAATGCGAACAGTATGTTTTTAGCGGTTTGGCAGCCTGGCGCAGGCTAAGCTTACCAAAAGCCCTTCTACAAAGCCATTCATTTAAAATCTACGAAAAACTGTAATACGAAGCGCAAACGACCAGCTTGTGCTAAGGCGTTGTTGGCTGTGGGTGCTTCTGTCTTGGTAAATCACGCTACTTTAAGTTCGCTAACATTTCTTGCAATTCGACTATTGATTTAAACCCTCCATTAATTTCTGGATCTGCAATTGAATAAACTATGTCGAGCAAATTGTCATTACTATAATTGACGTTCTCTGCCAGAGCGAGGCAGTCACACAAATAGGATAATTCCGGTGAACTCATTTTTCCAGTAATGGCGGCTTCAATTAGCATTTTCAATTTGCTCGCATCAAGATTTATTTTTTCGTTTTTGGCGAAATTTAAACTAATCGTTGAACCTTTTAACTTAAATGCGTTCGTGTAATTGGCCACGTCTTTTTCAATTGTCTTTTTAAGATCAGAAATGGCGGATCTTCCTTTGAAATATTCGTTTAGGTCTTTGGACGTCATTTGTATTGTTATTCCGTTTCGGTCGGATTCTTTTGGCACCTACTGTTAACGTTGAGTGTATGGTGCGTAAGAGATTGCGGGCTTAAAACTTATCAAGTTACCACCAAAAATTGATGCGGATGATGCCGCTTGAAAACCCCTGAAACCCTTATGTACTATACACATTGTTGGCGTGTCGTTACTTTTTACAATATTTTTCAATCATTTCTTTTGCATCCGGGTCTCCTAATTTTTCGGAATTCTCAAATGCTTTGCAAGCTTCGTCATTCATGTTGTAGGCTAAATAAATTAATCCAACCCAATAGTGACTAGCAGCTTTTTCATAATTTGCTTGAAGACAGAATTTAAAATCCTCAAAAGCCAATCTAACACTGTCAATATTATATCTTGCAATTCCTCTTTCAAATCTGATTTCTTCCATTCCTACATCAAATTCAAAACCACTATCAATGAATGAATTTTCGACTTTGTCCATATAAATCAATTCACCACCTTTGGTTTTAATTGCTTTTTCAAAATCCTCAATCGCACCATGATAATCATCAACTCTTTTCTTGTTTTTCCCTCTGTTTAAATATGCTAACGCATTGTCAGAATCAATCTCAATAATTTTGGAATAATCCTCAATTGCACCTTTATAATCTTCCAGAATAGACTTGTCAACACCTCTATCAATTAATGCGTAAATATTTTGCGGGTCTTTCTTGATAGCTTTATCCAAAAGAGTAATCGCCTCTTTATATTTTCCTTCTTTTTCAAATTTTTGGGCTTCTATATTATAGTGTTCCGAAGATTTGAAATCACAAGAAACCAAAGCCAAAATTAACAATATGTATGTAATTGGTCTCATGTTCGTTTTAATGCACTCTAACGAAGAAGGGATTAACGAAGTAAAAAAAGAAGGGATTAGATGCGCTGCTGTCCGTCCGATTACGCACTGTGCGTTGGGAAAAAAAATCTGAATTGCTTTTTGTGCTGGAGAAAAAAATACTCTCTTGTAAGCTTTGGTTCTTGGGTTGGCTTGTAGCGGCTTGCAAGAGTGTATTTTTTTGTAGCGTTGGCATTTTACATTCTCTCTATTAGTGTTTCAATTATCAACTTGAATGCTTCTCCGTGATTATACTTTTCATCCGGTCTCAATAAAGCAACGATGTCACCTAAAAAATCATCGTCTGTTTTCTTCTTCTCAACATTCATCAGAAATTCTTTCTGTGTCGGAATTGGTTTCTCTAAAGAAAACTTCATGTATTCTTTGTAGCATTTGATAATCAAGTCAGGGTTAATTTTAGAATGTGTCAAAGCCTTCCACAAGTCATATAAATCTCTGCCCTTCCTTCTCTGATACAATGCTCTCAATTTTGTTCCTAACAATTCTTCAATCTTGTAAGTAGTTAAATCGCACTGCCCATTAAACCATGATGACTTGACTTCAAATGCTTTTTTCTCCCAACCTAAAACTGTGAAATGCTCTCTGCAATTTGTTTCAATTTTCAGTTTGAGGTTTTGAACTGGTGCAAACTCTGATTCAAAGCGATAAAAGATTGTGTTGTTGTCTTTCTTTTGGTCAACATTTGATTTGCCAAGAAATGAAAGTGCTTTCTGTAAATGTTGAATCGTTTCTTTTATGGGTTCTGCACGAACTTGAACCAAATCAATGTCCTCCGAATATCTCGGTTGGGGTTGCAAGTAAAGTTTATGCAATGCCGTCCCTCCTCTAAAAGCTAAACTCTCTGCAAGAAACTTGTCTGTAAAAATTTCAACTAATGCCCTGCAAATAACAAGGTCTTGCTCCACTTGCTCATTTGTTTGCCAAGGAACATTTTTACTCCATTCGGTTATATGTGCTTGCGGAATCATTAATCAATTTCAATTTCTGTGTTCACTATAAGTTTCCATTTTTCATTTATCATATTTTTATTTTTTTCTCCTGATGCTTTTAATGGAATCAAATAAAACTTTATGCCTGATTTTTTGCTTTGCAAAAAAATCTTTTCCGCAAGTTCCTTCTTGTCTAAAATTTCTTCAAGGATAAAACCCAACCTCTGCAATGATGAAGCCGTTGCATATTTTATCGCTTCATCGTTTACATCACTCTTTTTTATTGCATCGGTCAAGTCGTTGATTACAGTAGCAGCCCGGTTTAGTCCGCCAATTTTTTTAGCATATCCAATCAAATCAATTGCGGTCAAAAGCGGATTGGAAATAGTCAAATATCCTGTTTCTGTTTTTCTTTTTTCAGTCAGTGTTTCAGTAGGTAATTCTCTTGTGCTGATGTAATTTATTTTAATTCCCTTTTTGTTTGTTGCTCTTAACACTGGGTATTCTGTTACAACAAAATATTCCTGTGGTTGTTGATGCGATGCTCCATGAAGTGCTGCTGCATTCAATAACGCCACATAGTATTTGCGTTCAAGAAATTTCATCAAGCCGTCAATGAACATTGCTGGCGGTAAAATTCCTTTTGAAGAATATTGTGGTGGAATGATTACATAGTAACCTTTGAAAATTGAAACTACTTTTTGCTTTTCAGATATTCTGTCAAGCATTCTTTTCAAAGAAGTTTCACTTGTATTTTCAAAACTGCTTTTGAGTTCTTGTAAACTGAAAGCCAACTTTCCTTTTGATTGGCATTCTTCAATCCAATACTCTAATCGTTTGTAATTGCTGTCAGAAGCCATGTGAGATAAATTTTGCGAAAGATACCGCTTTTAGGTGCTTTACGCAAAATATTTCTAAACAATTTTTCAACCCTTAATTATTCAAGTATTTCTGCTGACTTCTTTCCAAGATATTCTGAAAAGTCATTCAAAAATTTTGTTCGTTCTGCATTAGACATTTTTTTTGTTGTCTCAGTTAATGCATACATCAGAACTGAATAATATTTTTTCCCCAACTCAGTATCACTCCAAAGTTTGTAAGCCCGGTGGTCACGATTTATTTTAACTGTGCTTTCTCCGTTCTTTCCTTCTTCAATTTTGAAAAGTAATCTCGGTCCATAATTCGTCAAATCAAATTTCGTATCGCTTTTCTTATCGGTAGCTTTATTTAATTTCTTATTGAAGGAGTCAACCGATTTTGATTCTTTTTCAGTTGGCTTTTTATAGTCAACTGCTTCTTTCATTATTTCTGAAATGGTCTGATACATTTTCCTTTCTATCAACAACCACAATTCAGAATCTCTATCAATTTCAGTTTTGTTCATTGATAGAGGTAAATCAAAGTCAATGTAGAGTTCTCCGTAAAGCCGTTCAACATTCCAACGCTTGCTTGGGTCTGTGTGTCCGAAGTATTCTTTCTCTGCTACATTTCTTCCATACTGAAAAATTCTAAATCCTCCTCTGTCAGATTTTGGGTCATCAACAAGTCCGTATTCTCCATTCATTGTTAGTTTTCTTCCATTCCATGAAATTTCCACTGGAAATTTTTTATGAGTTCCGGGAACATAAATTATTGGGTCAACCTTAACAGATTTTCCTTCAACTGTAAAATCAACTTTCTTGTGAGTGATTAGCGGACGATAAGTTTTTTTGATTCGCTTAATGATTGTATCAACATCAAATTCTTTTTTCAATCCGAAAATTTCAAACGAAACATCTCCTTCATCTTTTAATGATTGATATGCTGTGACTTCAAAACCATCTTTAAATCCAACTTCTCTATTCTCCCAATCCTTTACCATAACACAAAAGCCCATCAAATTTTTCTTTGCATGACTTTTAATTGTGAAACTCTTTGCCAAATATCCCAATGCTGCTTTACCCCCTTGTCCGTATCTTCCTATTCTGCCCGTTGCTTTTTCACTGTAACCCCAAGTAAAAAATTTCTCCAAGTCCTCAATCGTCATTCCCTTTCCGTTGAAATTTTTGATAGAAAGTTTTGCATCATCAGAATTGTAATTGATGGACACAATAAGTTTTTCATCGGGGTGTCTGTCGTCAACTGCGTTGTCAATTAACTCAAACAATGCGATATAAGGGCTTGAAAAGTTTTTGAATAAAGCCGTGATAAGTTTGGGGTCAAAATTCTCACGGATAATTTTAGCGTCTAACATGATGCAATGTTTATTTTATATCTTCTTGTTTAATCCGCTTGCTTCTGCAATGGCGAACTTCTACAACGAGTGAATTTTTAAATTGCGGACTATTGATTATTGCTTGTCCCGGATTCAATGCAGGAACTGAATCCCACATTTCTTCGGTAACATCACCGGAAGAATGTTTCAACACTTCAAGATTGTTTTTGCTTCGGATATTGTGAACAATTCTTGTGTTTGCTAATTCAAATATCTCACTTGGTAAGTGTGCCGGTTGTTGAGAAATAAAACACAAACCTAACCAACGCTTTCTTCCTCTCCGGGCAATCTCTTTCAACTTGCGAATGGTTTGCATTATCCGGTCTTTGTTCTCACGACTTACAAAAGTGTGTGCCTCTTCAATCATTATCATTGTTTTTGGTAACGCTGAATCTTTATCCTCCTTCTTCGCTTTAAAGATTCTTTCCAACAATTGAGCAATTAGCAAATTCTTTTCATAGTCGCCTGTGTAACTCAAATCAAAAACTGTTACTCGTCCCGGAACAAGATATTTTGTTGGGTCAATTGATAATGCAGTCGGGTCGTCAAAAACTTTTGTCATAGCCAACTGATTCAACTTTCTTTTCAATGGTGTTAGTGATTGTGCTCCAACTAAAATTTCATCGCCTTTATCTTCTTCTCCAGCTTCATCTTTTTTCTTGCTCCTCTTTTTCTTTAGTTGGTTATCAATTTCATCAATGATGTTTTTCAAAGTGTAACCAACTGTCTTTTTCTTTTTTGGTAGAACAGAATTTGGGTCGGCTTCTTCTGTCGGTGGATTTTTCCGCAATCTGTCAATCACTGTAAACAATGCTGCTGACGGTGGTTCTGTTGTCTGCAAAATTTCGCACAACATATATTCATCAATCATGTGAATGTTGATTGTAACTTCTTCTGCAACCGGGTCAACTACTGATTCAGTGTTGCAAAGTTTGAGAACATGAAAATCTTTTATTCCCTCCGGCTCAATTCCAAATTCTTGTTTCAATTTTATTTTGTGCTTCTCAGGTATTTTTTCTGCTTCATTCATTCTTGCATATTCTCCTTCAACATCAAGAACAATTACAGCCCACTTTTCCTTAGGGTTTGTTTCTCTCTCTGCAAGTTCTTCAATGAAAACTTGTGCTGTATTTGTTTTACCTGAACCAACTGTCCCGAAGATTCCAACATTTCTTGGAAGCACAGATATTTTTTTAGAATCAAACTTGATATGGACTTTATCATAACCCTCTAAGTTACCAATCAAAAAGTTTCCGTCTTTCAATCCTAAAAGTTCATTCAATTCATCTTCTCCTAACTCAACAATTTTTGATTGAGGGCTTGGTCTGCTGCTTGTGCTGTAAATGGATGAACCAAACAACTCACCGATAATTTCAATTACAATCGTTGCGTAAAAATTTGGTGGGATAGGAAATTCTTCTCCTCGCAAAATTGAAACTTGTGCAAGTGCAGATTCTCTTGAAACCTCTTCGGGAATAAAAAACGGTCCTTCCAAAATTCTTCCGATGAATTCTTTGTTGTTGCCGCTTTCATCCTTGAAGGAATTAATAATCTTGATGAACTTGTTGCGAAGCAACTGAGAAGATTTTTCTTTTACGACTAATCCTTCAATGCGATTGCTCTTGATGTTGGGCTTGTCAAAGTGAACAAAGCCGATTAATTTTTTTTTGTCATAGTATTATCTTCTTCTTGTTGTTTTTTCGTTTAGTTCTAAATCTAAAATTTTTCTTCTTGCAAGTTTTGCTTCAACTTGCTTTTTGAAATCTTGTCCTGATAAAAGCCGTGAACAAATTGTGTCTGCATAATCTAAGAGTAGGGGAAAACCTCTCATTGGTTGAAAACTGCTGTCTGCAAAAAGTAAATTCACCATTGTATCAAGATTCCTTGTCGGTGCATAAAAAACATAAGCCCTGTTACTATGAATGCCTTTGAAAATTCCTACAGTAAATTTTCCTCTTGCATCGCTGATAAAAAGTTCAAATGCTTCTTTGTCCGATGGATTGAATCTTGCTGCAAAAGAATGTGTGTCGCTTTCTCCATCACCGAGTAAGAATTCAGTTAGGTTATCGTAGTAATCGTAAATCTCTATGTATTCTCCTGGGTCTAAAGCATTTCCGATTAAACGAAATGCTGGGTCGCTTGATGTTGTTTGGGTAGCAACAACACTTTCTGTTTCCAAAATTTTTCTTCCCAATTTCAAGCAAGCATTTAATCCTCGTAATCTTCCTTGCCCGGTTTTCAATTCATAAGGAAAAATATCACCCTGAATCATTTTGTATTTCTCAGGTCTTTCAATTACAATTTCTCTCTCCTTGTAAAGCATCACTGCTGTTACATGCAAACTACTAATTCCTGTTTTGCCTTTTTTCTTTTTCAAAGCATACTCCATTATCTCCTCGTAATTCTCTTTCTCGTATGGAATGAACGGCTCAGAAATGTAAAGGGTGTGTTCTGTCTTTTTGTTTTTGTAGTTGACTGCGATAATTCCAATTCTTGCTTGAAAGCCAACAGTGAGCAAATCGTAGTTTGCACAAGTTCCGTCAACTGCTACAACATTTCCTGAAAGCAATTCCTCTTTTAGCAAAGAAATTTTTTCGGGGTTCGCTTGCTTAATTCTGTCTTTCAACTTTTCACGAATAACTTCTCGCTGATGAACATTGATGTTATTTGAGATGTTGCTTTCCAATGTCTGATTGAAATTCAAATAGTGCTTATTCAAATCAGTCCATTGGTCGGACTTCAAAAAATCTTCAAATGAATATTTCATGTTACTTTTTCTTTGCGATGATGATGTATTCTTTCGGGTGAACTAATTTGGTGTTCTTGTCTGTTGCCTTTGCAAATCTTCCGTTCTCCGGGTCTCGGTAGCTCGGCAACATTTTGGAAGTAACCTCTCGCAAAATCACTTTCTCAATTTCAAAACCCAACGAAGTCATTTGCTCTATAAAAATTTTGTGATTCAGAATGTCAATGTTGCGATAATGTGTGTCGCCAATTACAATACATGCTTTTCCATTTTTCTTTAGCACTCTTTTCATTTCTTTGAAGCAGTCATACATCTCAACACAATACTTCCGAATCTCTTTTGCTTTTTTCTTTCCGTTAAACTGCTCAATTATTTTTTCTGCTGTCGCACTGTGAATCTCAACCGGGCTTGCTTCTGTTTTGAAAACGCTTCCGATGAAATTTTTCCTGAACTCATTTATGTCTTTCATCTTGTCAAACCAAAGCGAAGGCAACTGGTGCAAGTCAGCATATTCGTATGATGTAACATAAGGTGGACTTGTAACTATGAGTGCCGCCTTGTTGCTCGCAACCGGAATACGCCTTGCATCATGTCTGCTTATTTTCCTGTGCTTGTGAATTGACTTTTGAACTTCGGGTTTTAGTTTCTCAAATAATTCTTTGTTCCGCTTCGCCATGATTTTTACTCGTGATAAAAACATTGTCAGCGGTTCGTAATCTGCTTTGTCAAAATCTCTTTGTGGCTTTACACTTGACTGCAACCAAATGGAACAGGTCTTTAAGATTTGTGCGAAAGCAACAAACAGAAAATTTTTTATGTCGCTGTTTTTAACTTCATGGATTCTTGCGAAGATGATTGCAAGTTTTTCTTTTTGGGTCTTTCTAAACCAATAGTCAATGCGTTCATGTTCGGGAACTAATTTCTTTGACTTGGAAAGGTAGTAATCATATTTGCCGTTCATCCGGTGTTCTAAATCAAGTTGCAGTTGCATCACCTCACTGTCAAGTAACTTGATACTTACCGGTGTCGTCTTAGCTTTCGCAACGAGATAAGCCACATAGTTGATGTCACTTCCAATTCCAATTCTGTCTGTAACGAGTGCTTCAACAATGGTCGTTCCGCTTCCCATAAAGCAATCAACTACAATGTCGCCAACATTGCTGTTCTCTTCAATCAATCGTTTGGCAACTTGCGGAATGAACTTAGCCGGATAACTATAATAGTTATGTGTCATGTAAGAAGTGTCATGACTTGACTTGTCGGAGTAAGCCCAACTCTTATCAGCTTTCAGTTTATGTCCTATCGTTAAAGTATCAGTTGCCATATCTAATTCATGGTTGTATTTTCTGTTTGGAAACTAAAGTATGTATTTAATCGGTGCGATGGGAGAAGTGGCTCTTTTGCTTTTGCCTCTGCGATGGCTTGTGCGGTTGCGGCAAAAGCAAATGTGCCACTTGTGCGTAGGCAAAAGCAATTCAAATTTTTTTTGTGCGGTGGGGGTGTTTTAATTTTTTTTTGAAGCGTTTGCCTGTTTATTAAAAGCAGTGTCATGTCAATTCGTTTTGTTTTTAAAATGTTCAATCAATGCTCGTCATTTCAAAGTTTGCAGGTTGCCAATAGCATTGCAGGTAACAACTATATTAACCCATTGCACTAATATCTATTATAGGGTATGTTATCTCTTTACGCTAATATAACGGATTTTTAATTAAATTAAAACCATTCTGCTTCGCCGTAACGTCCCCGACTAACACACTAAGTTATACAGGAGATTTTACTGAGAAAGACGGTGTAAAAAGGTTCAGAATGTCCGTAAAAAGAAGCTACAGATGAGAGTTTTTGAAAATATTTGCAACAATGACCAGCGCTAGCGAAAGTAGCTTACAATGATTTTAAAGACGTAATCAAAGAAGGGAGATACGATTCCTTTATCTACCAACTCCATTACGTAGGGTGAATGTGTTTATAATAACCTATCTTTGTAAAAGCCTCACGGTTTTATGCTCTGAAATCCCACCCGAGTCCTAAGCCCCAAACTATTGCCAACAAGTTTTGATAAATGATTATGAATTCAATTGCAACAATCATTACTAAGGTATTTACGCTTTTTTTAATTATAACATTTATATCAACTTTAAATATGAATGGACAGACTGTTGAAACGGTGCCTTACGTGGACTTGAATCGGTATGCAGGAAAATGGTATGAAATAGCATCCTATCCGCAACGGTTTCAAAAAGGTTGCCATCGCACCACTGCAGAATATACCACTACGAACAAAGGTTATATTATTGTGGAGAACAGGTGTAACCGTGGTAATGTAAACGGGAAACCTTCGTATATCAAAGGCAAAGCTTTTGTCGAAAAGAACTCCGGAAATGCTAAACTAAAAGTTCAGTTCTTTTGGCCTTTCCTGGGTAAATATTGGATCATTGATCTGGCAGAGGACTACAGCTATGCCGTAGTGAGTCATCCAAGTAAAAAATATTTGTGGATACTTTCAAGAACCCCTAATATGGAAGAGTCAATATACCAAGGAATAATTGAAAGATTAAAAAATAAAGGGTTTGATATGAAAAAACTTAAAAAAACCATTCACAACTAAATAAACAATCCGAAACTGAACCAAGCTCCCGGTAACAGATATAAAGCTTTAACGTGTATTGCTGATAATTGTTTTTCTGTTAAATTTTATTTGTGCAATATCTTTCTAGTCCATTTGTTTTTAATCTTGTGCCATTGATTTTCCATAACCCACAGTATCTCTATACACCTGTGGTGATACATCAGCATTTACTTTAAAAAATCGGCTAAAATAATATTCATCTTCATAGCCCAATTCGTATGCAATTTGTTTTATCGTTTTATTGGTAAGATATAATTCCCGTTTAGCTTCAATAATAATACGTTCATTAATTAAACTGCTGAGTGTTTTATTAAAATACGACTTAGTGATTTTGGCCAGCGCTTTGGGGGTAATGTACAGCATCTCAGCATAATCGGATGGTGCGTGTTTGGTTTTAAAATTTTCTTCAATGGCATCTTTTAGTTTTTGAAGAATAAATGGCTCTTTATTATCCTTTAGCACCGCTGCTGCTTCGGGTTGTTGTTGTGTTTTTAAGCGGGCTGCCGTTATTAAAAATATTTTTAAATAAGAAACCAGCAATTCGTATTGTGCCAGGTCGGCGTTCTGCATTTCTGTTTTTATCTGCTCACATAACATCTGTAATGTGGCCGCCGAAGATTGATCTATTTTTACAAAAGGTGGGTTGTAAATGTTATTATACAACACCCCGTTACTTGAAACTTCTTTATGATGCTTAAATATGCAGAAAAAATCAGGATGAAAATAGATTGCAACCCCTTTTATGGGCCTATCAGTAGAAATCATATATGGCTGATACGGAGAAAAAGCAAAAAGTGTGTTTGCATCAAAATCATATTCCGAAAAATCAGCCTTTAGCCTCCCATTGCCCTCCTGTACCCATATTAATGAGAAATAATTATTTCTTTGAATGTGATCAAAAAAGCCATTGTCTTCAAACGAAAACAACTTAAAAGCAAGATTGCCATTTTGCGAATTTACTAACGTAAAAGTTGATGTAGTGACCATTTGCAATTTTTACTTTTTTTAGGTGTTGATAAAAATGATTAACTCCAATTTATCCTGAGGCGGTAAATTCCTCAGAATATGCAACATTGACGGGCCGAGTATGAAATTGGGATCGTTATCGTCTGGGGGTGCACCAGGAGCCGACATATCCGCTTTATATATTATGAAAGATTAATTAATTTTTGTTGATCAATAATCTCCGCATCTGTAATCTGATACTTGTTAATCACCTCCTGCAGCAAATAATCTCTTATTACAAACAACAAATTGTTTTTCCAGTTGTCAAGCAATTCCACAATGGCAGCGTGATTGCCTTCATTTCGTAATTCCAGCTTCCCTATTTCATCCACTACAAACCATTGCTTATCGGAATGTTGAATCGCATTTGTTGTAATGGCTTTTGCTTTTACAAATGCTTCTTTGCTGATACGATAGTTCCCAACTTCTATACCCTTACCGTCATTTTCATTCATTTCATATACATCAGTTTCTCCTGTTTCAATATTAAATAAAACTTTTTTATTATTTATGGTAGGGGTTATAAATCCGGATACAGATTTTCCCGGGACCCATTGCATCAATGCCCCCGAATTGCCACTATGTACAGGACCTGAGAGAATCACCATTCTACGCTTTTCAACGCTGTTCATAAAAAACATTTAGCCAGATGGCATAAGTTATGAAATATTTCATTTTTTTCAAACCCTGGTGGTGTTCTGCTAATTTCCAGGCCACCAATGTTCTGTTTTTTATTTCGGGGATTCTACCGGCAATATCATTCACGATCGTTTTGTTTTTCTGAAACAGGAAAAACTGATGTTTTCTGATTAAAAGGGGGGCAATAAATAACAAAATTGAAAAGAACAGCGTGGTTCTCAATAAATAGAAGCCGGTGAGCTTACCGGCCAGCAGTGGTATTACCAGAATAAGACCCAATACAAAAATTCCTGTAATAATTAACCAATAATTCTTTTTTCCCGGCTTATTTGTTTGCTGAAGTAATTGTAATTGCTGACTCATCATAGCAACCCAATTTTCATCGGGCTGCAAATTCCTGATTTTTTTTCTCAGGTAGTTTGACCAAATTGCTAAAATACCCCCCCATATAAAATACAGCAACAGGTATCCTGTTAAAAAAATCAGTGCCGCTTCTTTTATCTTTTGCGTGGAAATCCTAAAAACACCCGAAAGTAAAACCGCTGCCGAATCCCAGAATTCTTTTCCAAATACAATGTATGCCATTAATGGCTTCTGTATTCCGGATTCTATCATTACTATTGTTGCAAATAAAAATATAGTGCCGCGGTTCAGCCCAAAAACAGAAAAAATACATACTGCCAATAAACCCTGGAAGCTAACCGCTATGTAGGCCCCCAATGGAGTATGGGGACTTAAAATAAATTTTACAGCCAACACAATTCCCAGGGTTTTAATAAAAACAGCAGCTTTTTTTTTTCCAAACTCCGCAAGTAACACTATAATTATTACTGCAAAACCACCTACAATAAATCCGGTCAAAGGAATATGCAGCAGATGCAATAACCCGCCCAATCCGGCCTCAATAAATGCCCAGAAATAAACCAGCCTTAAAACAATTGTACTGTTTGCTGCTTCACCGTTGTTAGATTTATATGGTGAAGTTGTTTCCATCAATTCTTTTGAAGATATTTTTTAAAGATTGTTGTTGCGATGTGTCCACCAAAACCAAAAGTATTATTCATGGCATAATTAATTTCTTTTGGCTGTGCTTTGCCCAGTGTAAGATTCAGTTTATCTTTCCATTCAGGTTCTACCTCATCAGTATTAATTGTTGGTGGGGCTATATTTTCCTGAACCGCTTTTAAAGTAATAATTGCTTCAACTGCACCTGCTGCACCCAATAAGTGTCCCGTCATAGATTTGGTGCCGCTCACAGCCAAACTCTTTCGTTCGCCAAACACCCTGAAGATTGCTTTCAATTCACTTTCATCCCCAAGCGGTGTAGAAGTGGCGTGTGCATTTACATAATCAATTTGAGAGGCTTCTATCCCCGCTTCTTCCAGTGCATCGGTCATTCCAAGGTAGGCCCCTTCGCCATCCGGATGTGTGCCTGTTAAATGGTAGGCATCCGCAGCCATACCACCTCCAATAATTTCTGCTACGATTGTTGCACCGCGGGAAAGGGCAGAATCCAAACTTTCAACAACCAGGGCTCCGGCGCCTTCACCTATTACAAATCCATCTCTTTTTACATCAAACGGCCTTGAAGCCGATTGCGGATTCTCGTTTTTTGTGCTTAACGCTTTGGATGCATTAAAACCTCCCACACTGCTTTCATTAATCGCCGCCTCTGAACCACCCGTGATAATGATATCTGCTTTCCCAAGACGGATATAGGTAAAAGCGTCAATAATGGCTGTATTAGAAGAGGCGCAGGCCGATATGGTAGAAAAATTTAATCCCCGCAATCCGTACCGGATGGATATTATACCCGAAGGAATATCGGCAATTATTTTCGGAATAAAGTAAGGATTAAACCGTGGTTGTTTATTATTTTTAAAAAAATCTTCTAACTGATCCTGGAATGTTTGAATACCCCCATTACCCGAACCCCATATAACACCAATCCTGTTTCGGTTTAATTTTTCAAAATCGAGACCCGCACTTTTGATGGCCTCATCTGCTGCGGCAACTGAATACTGTGTAAACAAATCATACTTACGGGCTTCGTTTTTTTCAAAATAGTTTGCCGCATTAAATCCTTTAACCTCTGCTGCAAATTTTGTTTTAAATTGGGTTGTATCAAACCGGGTAATCATTCCAACGCCGCTTTTTCCGGCAACAATATTTTTCCATAACTCTTCTACTGAGTTACCCAAAGGAGTAATGGCTCCCATGCCCGTTACTACTACTCGTTTTAATTCTTTTGTCATACCTAATTTCCTTTCATCTTTTGCCTCAGTGCTTTCACTTCGGCTTCAAGTTTTGCAATATAATTTCGCTGCCCGCTAAAAGCATCTTCAATTTCATCCACCGTGTAGCGGGGTGTTATGTGTTGGGGACAATTCCAGTCATACGCCTCTATATGAAATACCATCATTCTTTCCGGTTTGAATTTGTAATCTCCCGGGTCTAATAATTCATACAATGACGGGTCATCTTTTAATTCAATTACTTCCGCTCTGGCTAATATTTTTAATCTTGCTCTTGCGGGATAATCCACCATAATCAAGGCTACGTTCTTGTTGGTAGCTAAATTACCCACGGTAATGTATTGCATATTGCCTTTGAAATCAATAAACCCGATCCGTTTTGTATCCAGCACTTTCAAAAAACCTTTTGGCCCGCCACGGTGCTGAATGTAGGGGAAATTATTTTCTCCTATACTTGCTAAATAAAAGCTATCCCGTGCGGCAATAAAATCTACTTCACTTTCGGTTAAGCCATCCACATAATTATCCCTTTCCATCCTGGCATAGCTTGCTCTGCTCCCCGCCTTTTCCTGCAGGGCTTTCACAGAGTCAGTAAAAGCTAATGCTGCAAAATTTTTTGCCATTTAATTGATTTTTTGGTGCGAACAACCAGAACGTTTATTTAACTTCTGTTGAGTCACTTCCCGAATGCTTTCGGGATTCTGCATCAATTCTATAGAGTAACGAGTTGGTGCTTTCGGGAACGGTTTTTTCGTCACAGGCCCTTGCTTTCTGTTGCAACACCGCATCCCACATCGTATCTCCACACTCATCCGGAATAACAATCGGCTCGTCGGCAGATTTGTCTTTTACATCGTTTAAATTTTTGTTCATAAAAATTCTATTTAAACTTTCTGTCTTTTTCCATTATGCCAAATCATTAATATTTGCTTACCGTTGGCCCTTTAGTCATTTTCATCAATCTCCCGGTTTTCATTATTATAAGCCCGAATTATTGCCTTTCTACATCATGGGTATTTATATTAAAAATCTTTCGGCAATTTTATTTCCAAAACGGGCCTTGTATTTTTTTTGATGCCGTTTGTTAAGATAAATTATCAGGGTAAAACAAATTAGCCTTCAATAATAGTTCAGATATTTCTTTTTCAAGTTCCTGTTGTCTGTTTTTGGCGTACCACAAGTGCAGTTCGTCTGCATAGATCGCTTCAGTAGCAGGATTTGCTTTTAACTCCTTTACTAATTTTTGGGCGGCAATCGGCCTTGGTCCCCAGATACCCGTTACATTCAGGTATCCATCCAGTTGAATAAGTTTGGGTATTGATCTGCTCCCATTGGTAAGAAATGCATCCATCAACTTTTCATTTTCATCGCGGTAAACCAATTTTATTTCTATCTTCCCTTCGCTTAGGTGCGCCAAAGCATTTAAAACCGGTAGGATTTGGGCTGCATCGCCACACCAATGCTCTGTTAAAATAAGCCAGTAGGCCTTATGTTTCAAGCTTTTAACCCGCTTGGCCAACTCATTAGATATACGATAGGTTTTTTCCACCCGATACATCCGGCGTTGATTGAGATTAATATATTCTTTGATCTTCTGGTCAGCATTTAAAGCTAAATTGGCCGCCATCTGCTGTTTGTACTGCAGGTAGCTGATTCCTTTTTGAAGATAATTTTCGTAATCTCCTTTTCCGATACCTATGATACTAATATTTTTCGTAACCCCTGCTTCTGCTTTTAATTTTGTTATACAAATTTGCCCTAATTTGAACTGTTCAGAAATGGAGGATTGGCGTAAATGGATGGACAATTTTTCCTTGATGGACAAAAAACCAAAATATGATTTGAGATTTTTACCGCAGATACTTTTCTCGTATATACTGATAAAATGTCAAAAAGATATCTCTCTTTTTGCCGACGTTTTTTAATGCACAATGCTTTTTTCTAATCCACATCCAGGCTGGCTTAAAAAATAAATGCAAGCTTTTCTGTGCCAGACAAACTTTTGGTCTGCTTATTTTGTGTTGGTGTCATCCTTGATCTCGGCTTGATTAATCAAAGCAAAAACGTATTAAATTTTTTATTTATTTGATTGATAGTTAATTACCTTAATTTTTTTATAAATAATAACAGTTATTTTTTTTAATATTAATTTTTTTATTGTTTTTATAATATTTTAATATAATTAATTAGTAAAAATATATATACCTGTTTTATATTTAAAATAGGCATATTATCATCTTCTTTTTTTTGCACATTTTATTATTATTTTATAGCACCATTTCGTTAATCGCTGTATTACTTATGTTTGCAAAAAAGTATTGGCGTTTTTATTGCAGTTCGTTTTTAATAGCTGATTAGTTTATTAATCATTTCATCCAGCCTTGCTTTAGCTAAAAAATTATTCTCTAATATAGGATTGAAGGGAACCGGGGTATCTAAAGAAGCACAACGCATAACAGGAGCATCAAGTAATTCAAAGCAATGTTCGGCTATCCAGGCTGCAATCTCCCCGCCAACTCCCCCTGTCATTGTGTCTTCGTGAAGAATTAAAACCCGTCCTGTTTGAGTCACCGATTCACGAATGGCGCTGTAGTCTAATGGCGCTAATGTCCGCAGATCAAGAATATCAAAAGAAATTGCTTTTTGTTTTTTTGCGTATTCGGTTGCCCAATGTACGCCGCTTCCGTATGTTATAATGGAAACATCTTCCCCCCGTTGCACTAATCTTGCCTTGCCAATTTCAATTTCATAATACCCGGCCGGTATTTGCCCGGTAATGCTTCTGTATAAAAGCTTATGCTCAAAATACATAACCGGGTTGGGGTCATTTATGGCTGCAATTAATAGCCCCTTTGCATCTATTGGTGTGGACGGATATACCACTTTTAATCCCGGCACATGAGTAAACCACGCTTCGTTACTTTGGCTGTGAAAGGGCCCGGCCCCTACTCCACCGCCGGTTGGCATACGAATAACCACATCTGCGTTTTGCTCCCATCGGTAATATATTTTGGCCAGGTTGTTTACAATTTGGTTAAAGCCTTCAGTTACAAAATCTGCAAACTGCATTTCCATCATGCTCTTATATCCCTCAAGGCTTAGCCCCAATGATGCTCCTACTATAGCGCTTTCGCATAATGGTGTGTTTCTAACTCGTTTTTTTCCAAAATCATTTACAAATCCTTCGGTTATCTTAAACGCTCCTCCATACTCCGCAATATCTTGTCCCATTAAAATTAAATTGGGATGTTTTTGCATTGATTGATGCAGGCCATCCTTAATGGCATCTATAAACCTGGCATCATGGCTGGTATCTGAATATTGAAAATTGTGGTCCGAGTTGTCAATAACTTTTATATCAAAATCAAGTGCTTTTTCAGCAAACACATCATTTAATTCTTCCTGTGTGTTTGGAACGGGCTCCTGGTAATCAAAACCATCTTTTATTTCTTTTTCAATGTGTTCTTTTGTGTCTGATTTTATTCTTTCAATTCTTTCTTCGTTTAATAGCCCAATCTGTTTTAAGAATTCTTCATAGTTTTTTACCGGGTCTTTTTGCTCCCATATTTCAAACAGGTGTGGCGGAACATATTTAATTCCGCTTGCCTCTTCGTGTCCTCGCATTCTAAAGGTCATGCACTCAATTAAAAAGGGTTTCTGGTGCTCAATACAATACTTTCGTACTCCGCAAACGGTATCATACACTGTTAAAAGATTATTGCCGTCAATTTTCACCCCTTCCATTCCATAACCTCTTGCTCGTTCTACCAAACTGTTACAACGGTATTGTTCGTTTACCGGGGTACTTAACCCGTATCCATTATTTTCTATAATAAATATTACGGGCAAATCCCACACGGCTGCTACATTCAAGGCTTCGTGAAAGTCGCCTTCGCTTGTGCCTCCATCGCCCGTAAAGGCAACAGAAACCATGTTTTCACTCCTAAGTTTATGTGCAAGGGCTACTCCGTCTGCTATCGCTAATTGGGGCCCAAGATGCGAAATCATGCCGCAGATGTAATGCTCCCTGCTTCCAAAATGAAAGCTCCTTTCCCTTCCCCTGCTATATCCATCTTTTCCCCCCTGCCATTGTTTAAAAAGCTTATTTAGCGGCATATTTCGGGTTGTAAACACACCAAGATTTCTGTGCAGGGGCATTATCCACTCGTCGTGTTGTAATGCCAGGGTTGCTCCTACAGCAATGGCTTCTTGCCCGATGCCGCTAAACCACTTGGATATTTTTCCCTGCCTTAACAAAACCAGCATTTTTTCTTCAACCATTCGGGGGAGTAAAATACTTTTGTAAAAGTGGATTAGTTGTTCGTCAGATAAATCTTTGCGATCAAAGTTCATGTAGCAAATTTGAGGAATGTTCGCTACACAAAAAATGAATCTCTACGCTTTTCTAAAAAGAATATTATTAATCCTGTATATGCCTTCCGCCTGATTTATCGGAAAACGCTTTTTTATGAATAAAGGAATTTAGCAGGGATAGGCAGATGCTGAACAAAAGAGCATACCAAAACCCATCTACTTTAAAGCCGCCAACAAAATAGGCCGCAAGTAATATTATACAGGCGTTGATAACAAATAAAAACAGGCCTAGTGAAAGTATTGTGGCTGGTAATGTAAAAAGTATAAGGAGGGGTTTTACTATGGCATCTAAAAAAGCCAATACAAGAGCTACTATAATCGCAGTAATAAAATCGTCTTTAATTAATTCAACCCCCGGTAATATCATTGCCAGCAAAAAAACATTTACGGCGGTAATAAGGATTTTTATAAAAAAATTCATAAAAATAATTTTACACCACTACTAGTTCGTAAAACGCCTCTGGCTGAAAATATTTACCCGCCATTTCTCTTAACTCTTCCGGCGATACCGTTTTAATGGTGTTAATGGAGTTATAAAAGTACGTTTCATCCAGGTTATTTAAAATAATATTCTTCCACCGGGCTATAAGCTGGAACGGGCCATCCAGGTCACCCAAAATAATTCCCATCATATAATTTCTAACCAGCATCAATTCTTCTTCGTCAATCAATTCGTCCCGGAGCCTCTCCATTTCTTTATATACTTCTTCAATGGTTGCTTTACAAACATCTTTTCCGGCCTCTGTGCTTATTACCAGGGCGCTGTTATAAAGTCGGTTCTGTATATAGCTATGAATTCCGTAGGTATATCCTTTTTCTTCACGAATATTGCTCATCAATCTTGAGCCGAAAAAACCACCAAATAAAATATTGAGCACATTTGTTTTTAAAAAATCGGGGTGGTGCCTGTTAGGAAACGGTCTTGCTATACGAACTGCGCCCTGTACCCCTGAAGCATCGTTGCTTACGTTATATTTTTTTTCTGCTGCCGGCCGCATTATTATGTCGGGGGTTGATGCTGGCGGGGGTTGTAGAGGTAGTTGCCCAAAATATTTGTCTAACAGAGTGTAAAATTCATTGGGTGTTTTGCCTGCTGTAAAAATTATACAATGGCCGGTTGAGTAGTATTTTTTGTAAAACAAAAGCAATTCTTCCCTTTGTAAAGAATCATAGTCTTTGTTGGTGCTATATTTTCCATACGGGTGTTCTTCACCATATAAGTAAGAATCAATAAGGCGATTGGCAACAAATTCGCATTTCTTTAAATTTATGGATAGCTTTTGCTTGCTGTTTTGTTTATAAATCGCCAATTCTTCTTCCGGAAAAACAGAGTCTGTAATTATCTCCTGCATTACGGGTAATAGTTCCGGTAGATGTTTTGTCAAGGTATGAAGGGTGAGTGTTGCGGTTTCATTATAACAATTGCGGGTTAGGTATGCCCCATAATATTCAAAATGATTGTTTATTGCGAAGGCGGTTTTATTTGTTGTACCATTTTTAAGCAAATTATTCACAGTTGCGGCAACCATATTTTTTTCCTCATAACTGTTGCCGGCGAAAAACACAATATCTACCATTAAAACATCTTCGGCGCCGGCATTAATATTATAAACGGGTACGCCATTGTTGAGTACATATTTTTCGTAGGGCTTTAATTTTAAATCAAACGCTACTGCATCTTTAATTGGTGGGGCAATTGTTCTATCCGGCATTCTTTCTTTTTTTGCTGTCGTTTCTTTATAGGGTTGTTTTGTTAATTGTTCGAAGATGAATAGTAATACAATGTGTTGCTATTTGTTTCATCAAAAATTATCTGGCATTCTTTTAAAACATCTTCCGGCGTTACTGCATGATACCTGGAAAGCTCGGTATTCATGAGGTTTGCATCACCTAGTAATTCGTAAAATGCCAGGCTATTGGCCCTGTTTAAAACACTCATGTCTTCAAAAGCCATTAAACTTTCTGTTTTGTTTTTTACTTTTTGTAATTCCGTATTACTAACCGCTTCTGTTTTCATTTTAGCCAACTCTTCCTCAATTGCTTTTTCTGCGTCGTTCATGTTAACCCCTTTAACCAATTTTCC
>DASSYR010000010.1:0-15015 GCA_035703165.1 Chitinophagaceae bacterium | reverse complement strand
GCAGTAGTATCCCCTTTCGGAGCAGGATCTCCTACCGAGGTAGGATTTCCCACGAAGCAGGATCTCCTGCCGAGGCAGGAAATTGCTTTACCGATTTTTGTAAATCCAACAATTGAGAAATGAAACTTATATGGTAACTGTTTATAAAAGGAATAACGGGGAAATGACACTAAGTGTAAACAGGCTGTGTAAAGCCTGCCAAGGCGGATAAGGTAAACAGGGCACATGATAAATGATTTAAATACGATAATTCGGTTTACATATAAATTCATTACAAATAAAACTAATTTATTGATGCAAAAATCAGCGCAAACATATATTTATTTTATTAATATTTTGTGTGGATTGTTTACTACCCTGCATTGTGCGTTTTAAATACCCTTGCGGAGTTCTTTACCGCTGTTTACATTTGACAATTCAATGATGGTAAGTATTTCAATTCTTCGGAGTAAGCTGTTTTAAGAACGGTTGGCTATTCAGTTTCACACACTGATGTGGGTATTCATTACTACAAAACCGTCATCTTTTGAGAAACTTTTTCGCCGGTTTCTTTATTAGTAACCACAATTGAGTAAATTCCTTTTTTCAGTTGTCTTACTTGAAGTTTTTGGGCACTATAGTTATGCCAGCTATTAATTATCCGGCCATAAATATCCATTAAATCAATATCTATCATGCCTTTGCCTGCCGGAATTACAATGTTTATTATATCATTAGCAGGATTGGGATACACCAAAATTTGAAACAATTTTGAATTACTACGAATGGCTTTTACCTCACTATAATGTTCTGCTCCATTAATTCCAACCTGCCTCAGTCTGTAATAAGATGTACCTATTGCCAGGTAGTCGGGATCAACAAAATTGTACTTGATATTTTGGTTACTATTCCCGTAGTCTGATTTTGAGTTTACAAATGCAATAGGCTTAAAACCGCCGGAAGTTTTTCTTTGCACTTCAAAACCCATATTATTTAGTTCGTAATTTGTTTCCCATTGCAATGCGGCCCTGTTATTTTGGTTTGCTATTAGCATGTGTAATAGATTAACGGGAAGCACACCGCTTGTGTTTTCAAATTTTAAATTACTAATTGACCCTATGGGAATATTATCAATATTTTTTATCTGATCGCCCGAACCTACACTGCAATTTACTCCTGGCGGATCTTTCGGCCTGTCCTCGTCGTCAATTACAAATAATATTTTTGTTTTGTGTGAGATAATGTCGGAAGATGTGGCAAAATCAGCAATAAAATCAGGGGAATTAGGGTCAGTAAAATTATAGTTATACGCCGAGTCGCAATTTTTAAATTGCAGGATTGCAGAGGCTATTGGTTTTGACTCACCGGGTGCAACTGAAAAAAGGTTATCACAAGAATCAGTAGAACGCTGAATAACCTTGGTTTGAAATGAATGATTGCTGTAAGAATAACTGGTATTATTGCCAACCACCGTTTTTGTTGAATCCGTAACAATTCTGCTACCATCATAAACCGTATCGGGAGCTTCCGGGTATTGCTTGTTTGTACCCGACCAATGATCGGGGGTTTCATCTAATTCTTTCGTATAAGACGTGTAGCTTACAAAGTTAAGCAAGGAGCTATCCCACTGTAGATTAACCCTTGAAATAGCAACATCAAAACTTCCAAAACCACTCGTAGGATTTCTTATCCAATATTCAACCTGAACTTTGCAGGTACCCGGAAAGTAAGTTAATATACCAAAAATATCACCTTGCTGGGCATTAGTAAAATAAGTAGTTAGCAATAGCAAAGCAGTAACCCTAAAAGTTTTCATAGTACAGTTTTCAGGATAATTTAAAATACTTCAGATGATACTGCCCGGATTAAAAGTTTCACATACAATTTCGGGGAAAAATAAAAAACAAAAAAATAAATGTTATGCCGTTTTTACATTTGAGATGTTGACTTATGAATTATGAAAATTATTATTATATAACAAATAAAAATACAGCAATATTCATATATGTTATATCAAAAAGTCAAATCGGTAACTTTGCAAAAACGTATAAATTATGTCAACACTAGTAAAAGATTTTAATAATTATCGTGAAAAAATGAATGAGGTTATTTTGAGCAAGAATAATCTTGTAATGAAACGCTTGTGGAACCTTGATACCAATACTTATGAAGCCGGGACTCTTGACAAAAAAACAAAAGAAATGCTGGGGCTTGTAGCAAGCATGGTGTTACGTTGTGATGATTGTATTAAATACCATTTAGGAAAGTGTTATGAATTGAACGTTTCAACAAACGAATTGTATGAAATTTTTGCCGTAGCTAATATTGTAGGGGGAACCATTGTAATTCCGCATACCAGGAGGGCGGCAGAGTATTGGGAGGAATTACAAAAACAATAAAATTGAATTTATTTTATTGGCAATTAATAACGAAATTTGTGCGCAAAAGAAATAATTATTCATGTCTCAAGTATCTACAACTCCTTTAACGTCAAAAGACTTTCAAACTGACCAGGAGGTTCGCTGGTGCCCTGGTTGTGGCGACTATTCTATTTTAGCTCAAGTGCAAAAGGTAATGCCATCGTTAGGCATCCCAAGAGAAAATATTGTTATTATATCTGGTATTGGGTGTAGTAGTAGGTTTCCTTATTATATGAACACGTATGGCATGCATTCAATACATGGAAGGGCAACAGCTATTGCATCGGGTTTAAAAGCATCAAGACCCGAATTAAGTGTGTGGGTTGTTACCGGCGACGGAGACAGCTTAAGTATTGGTGGAAACCACACGATACACCTACTCCGCCGAAATTTTGATATAAATATTTTACTTTTTAATAACCAAATTTATGGTTTAACAAAAGGTCAATATTCTCCCACCTCCGAAGAACATAAAATAACAAAGTCTTCTCCATTTGGAAGTATTGATCATCCTTTTAATCCATTGGCACTGGCTATGGGGGCAGATGCAACATTTGTTGCCAGAAGCATGGATAGAGACCCCAAACACCTGCAGGAGCTGTTGATAAGAGCCAACAAACATAAAGGCGCATCATTTTTAGAAATATATCAAAACTGTAATATTTTTAATGATGGTGCTTTTGAAATATTTACTGAAAAATCAACAAAAGCAGAGGAAGCCCTGTTTCTGGAAAACGGTAAACCACTGGTTTTTGGGGCAAACAAAAACAAAGGAATAAAATTAGATGGGTTTACTCCGGTAGTAGTTGACCTGGAGAGTGGTGCCAGTGTTAATGACTTATGGGTTCATGATGAAAAGGATTTTTATAAAGCACAAATATTAGTTCGATTATTCGACAATCCTGGCAAAGAAGGCCATTTACCAAGGCCATTTGGCGTTTTTTATGAAACGCAAAGAGCCTGTTACGAAGATGTAATGGCAATGCAAATTCAGGAAATACAATCTACTAAAGGAAAAGGTAATTTGGATAAATTATTAAAGGGTAATGAAAATTGGACAATTAAATAAATTGTTTTTAAAAATTTGCAATCCCGCTAAAAGCGGGATTTTTTCTTCCTAAAAAGTTTAAGGCCCCGATAGAAATCGGAGCCCTTTGCTTACCTCTGAAACCACAAATATTTTTTACTTTCTATTACTTCTAAAAAACCTATCTCACTGAATTTGATTTACTTTTTTCCATTTCGTATTTATCTTCTTTTTTGTTCATTGCATAGGGTGGCAATAGCGAGTTAACTAAATATATTTTTCAAAAAATTAATTGCTTCTTGCAGAAATTGTAAAAAGCCATCGTTCGCACAAATAGTTAAAATAACTATACTTCCAAAGCATTAATCCAACAAATTGCCTTTTTACAACAAGTACTCAATGCGGAATTTGGAGGTTAATAATGGGGAGATTGGAAAATTAAACAAGTATAGCCAAGTAAATATAATCTCTACTTATGAAATTTGCAAGTTTTCTTAAAAAACATGCATATATAATTTGGTGATTTTCAGAAGTTTTCTACCTAACTAATTCTATCTAAAGTAATTATTGAAATGCTATCTTTTCTATTTCTTTCCTGGCTGCGGTATATGTTTTATTTTTTTTGTAATTGTACCACCATTCCGGAGCCGTTTTTTTCAGCACTGTGTCAATGCCACGCATTCCAAAGAGCCTCCACGCACCATCTAATTTACCAAATAGCGACGGCTGTAATGCCCTTAGGCTCATTGCAAAACCACTTTCAATATACTCCATATGATGCCAATAACCGGCAGGCATAAACAAGGTATCACCATGTTCTAGTATAACCTCTTGTCCGATAGCATACTTGGTTGCCGGAAATTTTTCGTAATCAAACCGATTAGAGTAACCAGCAAAGTTAGCAATACACAAAACCTCCCACGGTTTATGGTAAAGTTTTGCTCTTTCTTTATAAGGGAAAAGTAATACTCTTTTACGACCTACAAATTGGGTATGCAGGATATTAGACATATCTATATCATAATGCATATGCGTTACTGAGCCGGATCCGCCAACAAATAGCATTGGATATTTTTTTACAAAGCCCTTCATTAAATGTTCTGGCCAGGTAAAGTCATTAACTATTTGGGGAGCATGCTGAAAAATATTAAAGAGAAAAATCCTTAGCTCAAGGGGGCCCTTTTTTACCTGTTCTAAAAACTCACCAAATTTCATATACCCGTCTGCTGTGTTGATGGGTGTGTAAGCATCGCTTTTTGTGTTATTATATACACCCACTTTTTTATCTCCCACGATATTGATAAAATAATCCCAATTCCATTTATGATACGCTTCCCATTGGTGGGATAATTTTTTTATTACCACCGGCTTACCAGGTTTACAATAATTCTTTTGAAACTCTTGTGCAGATATAGCATCAAAAGTGTCAACAGACTTTAGATGCATAGGCTTAAAATAAAAAGTAAAGATAAAAACAGAAACAATTTAAAATAACAGTAAAAAGGAAAATAAAACAATTTTTTTCTGGAAAAATCCATTTGCTTTTTAATTATTTTTAATACTCTTATGCTAATACAGCTTCACCCAAAAAACCCCGAACCAAGGCAGTTAAAAAAAATTATTGATTGTCTTTTAAGCGGTGGGGTCATTATTTACCCAACCGATACTATTTATGGTCTTGGAGCTGATATTTTTCAGCAAAAAGCAATAGAAAGAATTTGCAGGATTAAACGTATAGATCCCGCCAAAGCACAGCTATCCTTTGTTTGTCATAACCTTGCTGATTTGAGCAAATATACTCAACCAATATCCACGCCCATTTTTAGATTACTTAAAAGTTATTTACCCGGTCCATACACATTTATTTTACCTGCCAGCAAACAAGTGCCTAAAATTTTAAAAAACAAAAAAAATACTATTGGGTTACGTGTGCCAGATAATATTATTGCTCAAACAATTGTTGAGCAGCTAAATCATCCTGTGCTTAGCACTTCGCTCCCCGGAGAAATGATTGAAGAATATACTGATCCTGAAAAGATATATGAAAAATTCAATAAAGTAGTTGACCTGGTTATTGATGGTGGTATTGGTGGTATTGTTTCTTCTACAATTATTGATTGCACTGGTGAAAAGCCTGTAATGACACGGCAAGGACTTGGTAAATGGGAAGAGTAAAAAATATCTTAGCCCAGAAAACGTTTATCTTTCTATTAAGGCAGGATAGCGTTTATTCTTTTTCAAACATTAATTCCCTAACCTTCTCTTTATCTTCTCTTTCATTTTTTAAATCAAACATAGTTCCAAATACATGGTCCCATAATGTGCTGCTCACTCCAAAACCATTATGTTCGTCTTTATAATGATGGAGGTGATGATTCCGCCACAAGGATTTCATCCATTTAAAAGGTGGGTTCCAGGCGTGTATAGCATAATGCATAGACCCATAAAGTAAATAGCCAAAAATAAAACCCGGGAAAAACATAAATACATTTTTCCCTCCAATCAAATACATTATTCCAAAAACAACAGAGGCAATAATAAGACTTGGTACCGGTGGCATAAGAAGCCTTTGCCTGTCTCTGGGATAATGGTGATGATTGCCATGAAGTATATACACAATTTTTTGTGCACCCGGGCTATTACTTACCCAATGAAAAATAAAACGGTGTGCTACATATTCAAAAAACGTCCAAAAGAAAATTCCCCCTATAAAAATAAGAGCTACCCTTACTTCACTGAAGTGTAAATTATGATAGCTATAATATAAAAAGTAAATTATAATGGGAATATACATACCCCAAATAACCAAGGGGTGTGTTTTGGTAAGCTTCTCCAGATACGGGTTTTTAAATAGCCGTACCTGTCCTTTGTTATGAATTTTTTCAAATTGCATAGCATAGAAATTACAATTCAAAAATACAAAAGACATTGAAAAAATCTGTCAATAAAAATAAACTTGGTTTTTTATATCCACACGGATATCCTTAAAAATCAGGCTGCCATATAATAATTGCTTCTTCATTTCAAACTTTTACCCGAAAAAAATTTACTCCGGTGCTACAACTTAGCTTACAAAAAAAGGGCCGCCATAAATTTATGCCAGCCTTTTTTTAATAAAATAAAATAACTATTTCATCGTTCTTACATAATTCACTACTTTCCAAATACCTTCTTGTTCGGGAATTTTCTTCTTAAAAGAAGGCATATCTTTTCTACCTTCAAATGTTTTATAAAACAGATCTCCATCTGTTTGCTTTTGGAAATCGGCAGAAGTAAAATCTCCACACTCGGTATCTAATTGCGCCGCTTTTGATTCATCATCTTTTCCTTTTTACAATGGCCCCTGATAACAAATGTCGCGGAAAGAAGAAATAATAAGTTTTCAAATGCAAAAGAAATACATTCTTTGTATTATTTGACTTTTACTTTTTAATTGGGAGCTTGAGTTTAAAAATCTACTGTATATAATTTTACCTTAGTCTCTTAAATAATTCTACTCAAAATAAAAAACAATCTAATTAACCTTGCCCAGCCGTTTTACTTTAAACATTAAATATATTAAGTAAATAATAGTTCCCCATACACCCAAAACAATTGAATAGGCCATGAATAATAGCCAAAGCGGGGTTCTGGATCTTATTGACCATAATGATCGTTGGTTAAAAAAATTATCATCGCTTTTAAAAACAACACCCCAGGGCACTACCTTCTCAATATATAAATTCCCATACAGATCATTTTCTTCTACTTTCGCCACCAGGGTAATATTACCATTTGCGTCGCCGGGCAAGCTGTTTTGTTTAAATTCTGCTGTTACTGTACCAGTTGAATCGGTTGTATAAGTATCTTCATCCCCAATTTTCAGGTCTCCACCCAATCGCTTAACAGCAATTTTCATTTCTATCTCTTTTACAGGAACCCATTTCCCGTTTTGCAACGCAGTTATGATGGCTGAAACGGTTTTTGTCTCACCATTTGTTGATGTATCAAATTCAAGTTTTGCTTTTGCTATTTCAATTTCAGATTCTAAATCCTCGAATTCTTTAATGCCGGAAGCAATAGCAATAAATTTGTGTTGTGCTGAAGCATCCCATTTTGATTTTAGCGATGGGGGTATAATGGCCTTTATTTTTCCGGTTTCATCGGTAACATTTTTTTCAGATAAACTGAATGCCGGAGCAACACTATCTAAATATATACTCACTGTTACTCCTGTAGCCGGCTGGTATTTTTTCTCTATCTTCCATTTGGCTTCTGCAAGCAGATACTGAACTTTATTATCAGAAGAAAAATAAGAAAGACTCAATACCGGCTTTTTTACTATTGCATCCTGGGAAGCTGCAGCACCTGAAATAAATAAAGCCAGGAATAGTGGTAAAGTGCTATTTATTTTCAACAGTTTCATTATTATCAGTTATTGTTTTATAAATTGACACAACGGGAAATATTCTTACAAAAAAGGTAATGATTAGTAATGCTCCCGCTAAGGAACCCATAGCAATCGCCCATTCTTCCCAACTTGGAAAATAATGTTTATAATTTTCAGGCACATCGTGCATGGGAAGAAAAGGATGCAACAATGTTGGTGTCACAATTAAATAACGTTTGAACCATGCGCCAACGACTACCATTACCCCCGCAATGAACATGGGTAAAGGTTTTCTTCCTTTTTTGAAAAGAAGTATAGTAATGGGAATAATCATTCCTACCAGGATGGAAAACCAGAAAACAATAGCAAATTCCCCGGCAAATAATTGACGCAAATGTGTTTCTTCCGGCTTCTTCATTTTAAAAGCTGGTACCAAATACTCATTTATATTAAAATAGAAGTAAAGCAAAGCGAGCAAAACAACAATTCTTCCCATTCTTTCAAAATGCTTATCGGTAATATATTTTTCAAGGTTATACGATCTGCGAAACACATACATAGCAACAACAACTCCACCGGCGCCAACAAGAAATGCTCCTGAAACAAAATAAGCCCCAAAGTTAGTGCTGTCCCATCCCGGGCGATAAGTAGTAGCAAACAGCCAAGAAGTAACCGTATGTATGCAAAATGCTACCGGGATAATTAAGATACAGAGTATGGTAATGGACCTATCTCTGATTTTCTCCTGTGCGGGGGTACCCTGCCAAAATGAACCCAGCCAACGATACAACTTTGTAAAGGGCTTACCAAGTTTTTCTTGCTCTTTAATCATAATGTTAATATCCGGAAGCAACGTGATGTATAGCAAAAACAAACTCATGCAGAAGTAAGTACCAATTACAATTACATCCCACATAATTGGTGATTGTATGCGACCGTGAGTAAAAAGGTTAAGTAGTCGCTCCGGACGACCCATATCTACTATAATGATAATTGAAGCAAATGTGATGGCGGATACAGCAATAATTTCTGAAATACGTGTTAAAGGTGTACGCCATGGCACTTTTGCAAGCCTGAAAATAGCGGTTATCAACGATCCCACCAGACTTATAGCAACAAAAAAAACAAAGTTGGAAATATATATGCCCCATGAAACATAATCTCTCATATGGGTAACTGACAAACCGTTCTTTAATTGGCGATAATAGGCAAAGGCCCCGATCATACAAATTAATATCAAACTGCCAATCCATATTTTCCCTCTTCTTCCAAACTTTCGGGGAAGCAAATCTTGTGTAATTTGTTCGACTGTTAATTGAGTTGAATTTTCCACAATCAGTTATTTTGGTGATTTATTTTTTTTCAGCTTCTACTTCTTTTTCATTTTCCAGACCTTCTTCAAACTTGAAGTTTCTATTTACAGGTGGTAAATAAAACACACTAGGCTTTGTGCCGAGATCTTCCATGAGGCGATAACCGGATTTATCTTTTATTAATTCGCTAAAGCGAAAGGTTTCTGAGCCATTAGTAACAGAATCTTCATTCATATCGCCAAAAAAGAATACTCCGTTGGGGCAGGCGCTGACACAATGGGGCAATTCACCCTTCCTTACCATATCTGGACAAAAATCACATTTTCCAACTGTTCCTTTTTTTTGGGGTACGCTTGTTTCGCAGTTGTAATCCATTTTTGCAATCTCTGCCGGCAATTCCGGATCACCCCAGTTGAATACTCTTGTTGAGTACGGACACGCTGCCATACAAAAGCGACAACCAACGCAACGATCACTATCAATCAGCACAATGCCATCCTGTCTTTTAAACGTGGCGTCCACCGGACAAACTTTTACGCATGGAGGATTATCGCAATGCATACAGGTACTGGGTTGCCAATAAGGAGCTAAATAATCAGCGTCCTTCATTGGATATACTTTGATCCAGTGTTGCCCGGGATGCACATGATGCATATGGTCGCAGGCCTGCTGACATTTTTTAAGGTTTTTGCATCGCGAAAGATCAATAACCATAACGAATTTCTTACCAGGTATTCCTTTTCTTGCTTCGGTATTTGATACATGATGAACTTCCGGTACCGGCTTCAGAAATGCCCTGTCAACTTCAATGATCTCGCCATCTACCGATAAGAGTTTTACTTTTTCGCCAGACGGCTCTATTTGTTTATCAACCGCAGAAGTAAACGGATCTTTGCCGGTACAACCGGATATCAAACTGGCCACCAAACCTGTTGTTATGAATTCTCTTCTTGAAGTTTCATTTTTTTTCATAAGCACTTATTATAGTGTCGGTTTATTTTTAACCCAATCATGAATTTCGTTGTTTGTAACTTTTTTCCCTGTTTTCTTTATACGTTCAACATCTACTTCCACCAACTTACCTTCATGAGTCAGCAACTTAACCGTTTGTTTGCTTTTTTTTAATGGAAATAAGAAACGAAACATGGCTAACCCGGCAAAAAGACCAGCCCCCCATTGAATTAGTTTACGGCGGGAAGATTTATTTAATTTTTTATCCATAGTTCCTTTTTTTGGTAATGATGGCAGGATTTTATCAAAACCTTTATAACTCCTTTTTATATATAAAATATAAGATGAAACCTATGTACAAATACTTTAATTGTAACTTCCGGTTAATATATTTACATGCCATCAGCCTGCAAATTTTACTAAGCGCAACTTCTATTTTTTAAGAGTCCTCATAAAATTAACCAGAGACCATCTGTCACTTTCATCAGGAATTTTCTTTTTAAAGCTTGGCATATCTTTTCTGCCTTCTGATGTTTTGTAAAATATTTCTCCATCGGTCATATTCTGAAAAACCGGTAATGAAAAATCACCTGGCTCAGTATCTAATTGTGCAGCTTTAGATCCATCACCCAAGCCTTTTGCCCCGTGGCAGTTTTTACAATGTTGTCCCCATAAGGCCTTACCGGCAGCAATAGATTCCTGGTTGGAAGCCACTGGATTTTTCATTGACTTAAAGTTGCCAGGAACTGGCCAAGGTTTGGGTTGATTTAGATTTCTGTTAGTAAATCCTGTCCCTAATATGCCAGTAATAATAACAAGAATAATAACTGATTTCATATTTATTTGTTTTTACAAGTTATGTATGTGTTTTTCGCAATTTTTTTAAACCCGCACGGATTTTAAAATCCTTATTGTACTTTTCTTATTTTTTCTTTTATCGGTTTCATAAAAGTATCCCACAGCAGCAAAAGTTGGCTTGATTATACCGGTAATCACAGATGATATTAATCATATTACAGGCTGATTTAAATTTTCATTTTTACTTCAAGCTTCTGAACGAATTTAAATGATGGAACTTTGGAAACTAATTAAACCCAAATCGTCTTAACTGGTTAAATTATTACTATTATATTGGAAATTACTGACACATTCTGCCTTTTAAAAAACCGTCGAACTATCATAAAAATTGAAAATGAGTCGTTGTATAAATTACGGTAAATATAAATAAAACAGGAAAAATTTTTTATTGTGTAAAAGCTGGTGTTCATTCTCGCTAATAAATTATTATTTACAAAAAAACTTTTGTTAGAGGAGATTACTATTATCAAAGGCTTAAGATTAAAACTGACTTAACACAAGGGGTAAACCCAAAGGAGCAAGAAAACTAATGCAATTTTTTCACACAGATATATTCCATTGATCCAAACAAGGGAACATTATTGCAGAATACAAGCCGGAAATATTTAATCAGGCTCTTGATTTACGATTTTTTTTATAAAACAATAGTATCAGGATAGGAGTTATGGTTAGTTCCATAATAAGGGCGGTAAACAAACACAGGCTGATTAGCAGGCCTATATAAAATGCACCGCCAAAACTTGAGGAAAGTAAAGCCATAAACCCGGAAAGAAGAACGAGGGTAGTTACAATAATTGCTTTGCCGGTTGACAAATAGGTTCGCTTTATGGCATAAGGCACCGATAAGCCTTTTGAAAGCTCAAACCTGAAACGACTTAAAAAATGAATAGTATCATCAACGGCAATCCCGAAGGCAATTGCAAAGATCACAGAAGTATCGGCCTTCAGATTTATTCCGAGCAAACCCATTGCGGCTCCCATTATTAAAAGCGGAATAACATTTGGAATTAAAACAATAAAGATAATACGCCAATATCTTAAGAGCAATAAGGCTATAATTGAAATGACAACTGCATCAATAATAATTCCTGTAAACAGGTTTTTAGTTAAAGAATAAGTTGCTTTATCAAGCAAAACTGCGGAGCCAGTAAAACGATAAGAAAAAGAACTATTATAATTTTTAGCTCTAAAAAAAACTTGAAATTTATCTTCCAGCTTTTTAAATTGTTTCAAATCCAGGTTGGGCAAACGTCCGCTAATACGGAGGCGGCTCCCATCCTCACTCAAATAACGCTGCATTTCATCTGCATATTCTGTCTGAAAGATGGCTTCATAAAAGCGGTTAACCTGCTGCTGATTTTCCGGTAGTTTAAAATGTATATTGTCTCCACCATAAAAAGTTTTATTGGCACCCCGGAATAAAGATAAAGGTGAAATTAAATTACCAACGCCACAGCTATCAATTAAAAAATTCTCAATCTCTTCCGTCATTCTCAGTTTTTGTAAATCCAAAAATGTATTGTTTTTACCTGTTGCTTCCAATTCAAGCTCAAAAGGCCGGGTACCGGCAAAGTCTGTTTCCATGAATTTATAATCGTCCAGCACGGGGTTGCGCCTTGGAATTTCTTGCAGCAAACTGGAATTGATCTCTATCTTATTGATATAATAAACGGATATAAAAGCAATAACTACAAACACAGCTAATACCAAGTACTTATTTTTTACTACCGTTTTAAAAGAGAAGGCAAGAAAATTATTCCATCTGTATTCTGTTTTTTTCTCATACACAACGGAAGGTATAGGCGAAAGGGTATAATAAGCATAAAGTGCAAACATGGTAATACCAAAAGCCATAAATAAACCTATACCGGCAAAAAAGCCAAAATTCCTGATAGGAATAATGTCCGTAATGCCAAGTGTAAAAAACCCAGCGGCTACTGTGCAACAGGTATAAAAAGTAGCTACCCCTATTTCTTGGTAGGTTTTTTTTAGCGCCTCCTGTTTGGATAAGCCAGATCGGAGATTTTCTATATAGTGGGTAGAAATATGAACAACATCTGACATACAAATAGCTGCCAATATAGGGGGCAGCAGGCTGGAAATGATATCCAGTGAATGCCCTGTTAATGCAATAAAAGATAGCGTCCAGGAAATAGATGCTCCGATGATAAAAAGCGGAGTGATAATTGATCTTACTGATTTGAATAATATGAAAAGTACGATGCTGATCAGGGTAAGAGAAACTACAAGATAAATCTTCAGGTTTTTTTCAATTTCCTTTATATAGATTCTTTCAATGCGGATTTTGGCAGCCACATGAAACTCATCAAAATCAAGTTGGTTTATTTTGTTTTGAATGCTATTAAGTATAAAATCCTTCTGATCATCTGTTAGAAATTGCTTATTGAATGCTGCTATGGCGATAGATTTACCGTCTTTGGAAACCAGCAGGTCACGATATTCCTTTGATTCAAATAAATAAACTGAATCCTCTTTATATTTTTCCGGCTGTGATATATGAAGTAATGGCCTGGCATTGATCTCCTCGTTTTTGAAATAAAGTAAATTGGTGGTTGTAAGGGAATAAACCTTGATGATATTTTCCAATTTTGAAATAAACCGGGTAAGGCTGTCTGCCTTTTCCAAAAATTCTTTCCGGAAAATACCGGTCTTATTCTTTAATCCTATCAGAATAAATTCATCATCCCGCTCAGAATGAAACCGCTGCTGAAACTGCTGAAAATAAGGAAGGTCCTCGTCATCATGAGGAAAAAGTTTTTCAATATTAAATTCAAACTTCAGAAAACTATGGGATATAAAACTGAAAACAGTTAGCAATAATAAAATAAAAATGATGAGCTGGCTCTTAATCTTCTCCATTCTCCCGTAAATTTACTAAAGGTTGAAAGTAGAAATTAATTCCAGAATAGATTTCTTTTTATTATCATAAATTTTGCATGCTCTATGGGTTCCAATGTCTTTTAATCTCCTGGCATTGCACAAAAAACTGATTGCTTTTTCAGCAAATTTATTGCAAAGTTAAAGTGGATTATCTCAAAACAATAAGCTCGGAATCTGTTTACCATATATTTATTCTGCTCTCGAAAAGTCAATCTTATTAAAATAATCATCTCTCCGGTTAACAGGTATTGTAAGCTTCATAATTAATGGAATTATTAAATAACCCAAGTTTCCTGAAATAGAAGCATTTGAGATAGAATAATTTTGAGTTGCGAAAACAAAACCCCTACTCAAATGCTTCAGGACAAAGTTATTGGAATCTATTGTTTAGTTGATGATATTTTAAAAGGCATTCATCATTATGAACATATTGAACGTAAGGTTAGCGACAGTGAAATTATTACCACGGCAATAGTGGCAGCTCTTTATTTTAAGGGTAATCAAAGCAACGCCATTGGTTATATGCGTTCTCATAAAATGGCACCGGCAATGATTGGGAAGAGCGGATTTAACAAGCGGTTGCACAAAGTTGCCTCATTGCTGATGTGGATGTTTTTAGGTATTGGCAGGCTGTTTAAATATGTTTGTGCAGAACTGGAATATATAATTGATTCATTTCCGTTAAAGGTCTGCCATAACATAAGAATCAGTCGTAGCAGGCTTTTGAAAGGAAAACAGTGGCGTGGTTATAATGCCAGTAAACGGGAATATTTTTATGGGGTGAAAGTACAATTAGTAACTACCAGCCGGGGTGTTCCTGTAGAATTGTGTTTTGTACCAGGCAGCGAACATGATGTGGAGGCATTAAGGAAAATGTATTTCGATTTGCCTGCCGAAAGTGCTTTGTATGGAGACAGTGCTTTTACAGAATATGAACTGGAAGGGTTGTACAAAGAAACAGAACTGATTAAACTAATGATAAGCCGTAAAGCAAACAGTAAGAGGCCGGATCTGCCCTATCAGGCATTTTTAAAAACAACTATGAGAAAGAGAATAGAAACAACTATCAGCGAAATCGTAGAAATGACACCCCATTCTATTCATGCGGTTACATTTGAAGGGTTTTTGTTGAAAATTTTGCTCTTTATTATGGCTTATCAAATAAAAACAATTGTTTAAATCAGGAAACTTGAATTA
>DASSYR010000059.1:0-23635 GCA_035703165.1 Chitinophagaceae bacterium | reverse complement strand
AATCCAGGATGGAAAAGCATTTCAAACCATGATTTAAAGGATTACGGAGAGATTACAATAATAATTTTGTCTATTATTGGTTTTTTATTCTTTGTAAGATATTTCATCAATAAGCGCTTAACCTCTTTCTAAGCAACGTCTCCTCCCGAGCGAAGAGAGCAGGCAGCGACGTTGCGCCTTCGAAGCAGTACTCGGCATTGGTTATACTTACGCCGTAATTTTTATGTAGCTTACAGGTACAAGTTATATTGAAAGGTAGCGTAGGTGCAATCTACACTGGGGGGTTATTAAACCTTTAGGAAACCTGGTAGTAGGTATTTCACTTCTTGTTTTGTTCTTGTTCGTGGGAGTTGGCATTGCAATTCTTAAGAAAGTGAAAAAGGTTGATTTAAGAAATTAAAGTACAAAAAAATTAAAATCTATGAAAGCTGTTGTCTATAAAAAATATGGCACTTGTCATGAGTCACTTGCTATATGTGAGATTGAACAACCGCAGATAAGAGCAACACAAGTGCTCATTAGAGTGAAGGCTGCATCAATCAATGCTCTTGATTACAGACGTTTTGACAATCTTAGCAGAATTGGTAACTTTTTTGAGTCCAAAATTTTAAAGAATATCGGAAAGGTTCCGGGGGCTGATATTTCCGGAATTGTCCAACAGGTTGGTGAAAAGGTTAAAAAATTTAAACCCGGAGATGAAGTATTTGGTTTTACTGGAGCAACACGAGGTGGGTTCGCTGAATATGCATGTGCAGACGAAAAGTGTCCTATTCCTAAAGCCTGCAAATATATCATTTGAGGAAGCCGCAGCTACCCCTGTTGCCGGAATTGTTGCATTGCAGGCGATTAACAAATGTCAACCTATTATAAATGGGATGAGTTTGCTAATCAACGGTGCATCGGGTGGAGTAGGTTCATTTGTATTACAACTTGCCAAGAGCTACGGCACAACTATAACAGCGACATGCAGTACTAAAAATGTTGGAACAGTAAAATCAAATGGAGCTGATGAAATAATTGATTATACTAAAACAGATTTTACTAAACAAACCAGAAAATATGATGTGATTATTGCTGTAAATGGGTTTCGTTCGATATGGCAATACAAAAATATTTTGAATAAGAATGGGAAATATGTGGCTGTCGGAGGTGAAATAAAACAAATTTTCCAAGCCCTTTTTTGGGGGCCAATTGTTTCATTGTTTGGCAATAAAAAAATGATGTTTCTGGGCATATCCAAAACAAATAGTAAAGACCTGGAAACACTTGCCTTTTTGCTAGAAACGGGTAAAATAATCCCTCGGATTGACAAAACATTTCCCTTATCTCAGGCAGTTGAAGCGTTTGAATATGTATTGAATAAACATGCGCAAGGAAAAGTTGTTCTGACAATATGAATCACCTGATTTTATTTTTGCCGTCAACACGGGTTCCTAATGTGCATAGACCTTAGAGAGGAATAATATTTAAAATTATTATCTCCACCGGCGTGTTTTCATATTTGCAGGAAAATCCTGAATAAACAGTAATAAGCGGTAAAAATTGATTTTTAAAAAACTTTATTAATAATCCATACGGGTAAAATATCTTTGCCACCCTAATTTTATTACTTGAACACCAAAATAAAAGCACATTTGGCCGTAATAGGCGCCAATTTAATTTTTGGGGCCAATTATAGTGTGGTAAAGCATCTTTCTCCGGCATTAATGGGCCCGTTTGGGCTTAACCTCATGCGTGTAAGTGTTACCGTATTTTTATTTTGGACACTCTTTTTCATAAAACCCTCAGTTGCTTCAATTAAAAAAAAGCATGTTATCCGGTTTATTCTTTGCGGTCTTACCGGTATTGCCATTAATCAGTTGCTTTTTATTAAAGGGCTTACTATGACGAGTCCGATACACGCCTCTTTATTAATATTGGCCACACCTATTTTTATTACGATGCTGGCCGTTTGGTTTGCCAATGAAAAAATTACCCCTTTTAAAATAATCGGCCTGTTCCTGGGTATTAGCGGCGCCTGTTTACTGGTACTTCAAAAAGAAAATACTACCATTGGCAGCAATGTTTTGTTAGGAGATGTTTTATGTACAATTAATGCCATATCATACGCCGTTTATTTTATATTGGTAAAACCCTTAATGAAGGAATATCCACCCATCCATGTAATTCGTTGGGTATTTACTTTTGGAACACTTATGATAATTCCTTTCGGGCTGGGAGATTTTTTAAAAATTAATTGGAGCTTGTTTCATCCCGGCGACTATTTAGCATTAGCTTTTGTTGTGCTGGGGGCTACTTTTTTTGCGTACCTCTTTAATATTTACGGCCTGTCTCATCTCAACCCTTCCACGGTTGGAGCTTATATTTATCTGCAGCCGGTATATGCTGCCATAATTGCCATCCTTTTTCTGGGTGAGCAGTTAACCTGGCAAAAAGTATTAGCGGCCGGGCTGATTTTTCCCGGCGTGTACCTGGCTAACAGAGTAACAAAAACCAAATAACCATCCGTTCATCAAATTCAGCGGGTAGGTTACATTTATTCTGGAAAAGTTCCCATAAATTTATCGCTTATGATTCATTTCTAAACTCAAAATGATACAAATGAGAAAACTAATGCTGTCTGTGTTACTACTCACAGGCATTTACCTGCAGGCGCAGGAAACATTTTTTACCAATGGGGTGGCTGATAACCGGGAAGGTTGCTATGCCTTTACCAATGCCACAATTGTAAAAGATGCACAAACAACGTTAAGCAATGCCACCATGGTTATCCGTCAGGGAAAAATTATAGCAGTGGGTAATGATGTTAGTGTACCCAAAGATGCTATTGTTATTGATTGCAAGGATAAATACATTTATCCTTCACTCATTGATATCTATTCTGATTATGGTATTACACCCCTGCAAAGACAGGGAGGAAGTTTTTCATTTTTTGGGCCCGCGCAGTTAACCAGCAACCAAAAAGGCGCTTATGGATGGAACCAGGCTTTAAAACCAGATGTGGAAGCATATAAAATTTTTGTAACTGATGATGGTAAGGCAAAACCCCTGAGGGATATTGGTTTTGGAGCCGTACTCACCCATCAGAAAGATGGAATAGCCCGTGGAACCGGAGCCTTGGTAACACTGGCTAATGAAAAAGAAAACTTAGTAATTATAAAAGAAAGAGCGACCAATCATCTTTCTTTTAATAAAGGTGTGTCCACCCAATCCTATCCATCCTCTTTAATGGGGTCAATAGCCCTGTTGCGCCAAACTTATCTTGATGCACAATGGTATAAAACAAACCCTTCTACAGAAGGTACAAACATAACGTTAAAGACCTGGAATGAAAATCAGGCAATGCCTCAGATAATGGATCCCATTTCGTCAAATGATTTGTGGATGGTAATGCGGGCCGACAGAGTTGGGGATGAATTTGGGGTGCAATATATTATTAAAGCAACCGGTAAAGAATACCAGAGAATAAAAGAAGTTGCGGCTACAAAAGCCCCTTTGATTGTTTCTTTAAACTATCCACAGGCGCAGGATGTAGAAGATCCCAATGATGCCCGCTTGGTTTCATTAGCCGATTTAAAAAATTGGGAGCTGGCTCCTACAAATCCGGGTGCATTGGAAAAGGCGGGAATAAATTTTTGTTTAACTACTGCCGACTTAAAAGATAGCAAAAGCTTTTGGGCCAACTTGCGTAAAGCAATAGAATACGGGCTAACTGAAAAAGCCGCTATGGATGCTTTAACCAAAAATCCGGCTACATTGTTAGGCGTATATGACAAAGTTGGTAGCCTGGATGCTGGTAAACTAGCCAATTTTTTAATCACTTCCGGACCTTTGTTTGCAGAAAAAACGACTATTCTTAACAATTGGGTACAAGGAAAAAAATATGGCATTAAAGAAGATGTATGGTTTAACATTGCCGGCAGTTACACGCTTACAACCACCAGTGAAAAAGGGACAAACACCTATAACATGGATGTAAAAAATGCCACATCCGCTAATATCATCGGTAAAGACACCTTACCTGTAAAACTAAGTTATGATGGCAAAATAGTTAAGTTCAGTTTTGCCCCCGAAAAAAAATCAAAAGCCAGTATCCGCTTTAGTGGTTTTAATAATAACGGGGTATGGAATGGTACGGCTGCTGATGCGGAAGGAAACCGCCTATTATGGACAGCCTCTCTCTCCAGCCCTTCTGTAGCAAAAGCAGATAGCATTAAACCCAAACCCGTTCCTTCTTTAAGTAAAATAACTTATCCTTTTACTGCTTTTGGTTCTGAAACAGTTCCTTCCCAGGAAAATTATGTAATAAAAAATGCCACAGTATGGACAAATGAAAAAGACGGCAAATTAGATAACACAGATGTTTTGGTAAAAGCCGGGAAGATTGTACAAGTTGGTAAAAACATAACAGATCCTTCAGCAAAAATTATTGATGGAACCGGAAAACATTTAACAGCCGGTATTATTGACGAGCACTCGCATATTGCGGCCATATCTATTAATGAAGGGGCTCAATCCGTTACTTCAGAAGTACGAATTGGTGACAATATTGACCCTGAAGACATTAATATCTATCGCCAGTTAAGCGGTGGGGTTACTACTTCACATATACTACATGGTTCGGCCAATACCATTGGTGGTCAAACTCAATTAATAAAATTGCGTTGGGGTGCAGATGATGAGGGATTAAAATTTAAAGGGGCTGATCCGTTTATCAAATTTGCATTGGGCGAAAATGTGAAACGTACTGCTTCACCAACAGGGAATAATCGTTTTCCTGATACCAGAATGGGTGTAGAACAAGTTTTAATGGATGCTTTTACCCGGGCTAAAGAATATGAAAACAAGTGGAAAGAAGCAGATGCTAATAATAAAAAGAAAGGCGCTACGCCGATGTATGTGCGCAGAGATTTGGAGTTAGACGCCCTGGTGGAGATAATGAATAAGAAACGCTTTATTACCTGCCACTCCTATGTAGCCAGTGAAATTATTTCTACAATGAGGATAGCAGAAAAATTCGGTTTTACAGTAAATACATTTACACATATTCTCGAGGGGTATAAAGCAGCTGATAAAATGAAAGCTCACGGTGCCAATGCCTCTACGTTTTCTGACTGGTGGGCATACAAATTAGAAGTACAAGACGCTATTCCATACAATCCTTATATTATGAATGCTGTGGGATTAAACGTTTGTATTAACAGTGATGATGCAGAAATGGCACGTCGTTTAAACCAGGAGGCAGCAAAAAGTGTAAAATACGGTGGTATGAGTGAAGAAGATGCGCTGAAAATGATAACGCTTAATCCTGCCAAAGCTTTGCACATAGCAGACAAAACAGGAAGTATTAAAGTTGGAAAAGATGCCGACCTTGTTTTATGGAGCGACAACCCTTTAAGTATTTATGCCAAGGCATTATACACCATGGTTGACGGAGTAATTTATTTTGACCGCGAAAAAGACGCTGCTATGCGAAAACAAATAGCTGCCGAAAGAACAAAGCTTATTAATAAAATGGCGGGAGAAAAAAAGGAAGGAAGACCAACCGTAGGCTCTGTGCCCAGTTATAAATATGTACAAAGTTGTGGAGATGATCATGGTCACAAATTAGGACTACTGGAGGTGGCTGCAGAAGAAGAATAGCAATTTGGTTTAATAGTTAAATAAATTAACTCAAAAAAAATTGAAATGAAAAAAATAATAAATCTGCTGGTGGTTCTTTTTACAATAACATCAGTTAATGCGCAGGAAACAATTTATCCTGCAAAAGAAGCTAAAGGAATAACGTATATTAAAAACGGAACAGTGCATGTCGGAAACGGGCAGGTATTTGCAAATGCCGTTATAAAAATTAATAATGGAAAAATAGAAGCTGTAGGAACGGATATTACTATTCCTGCCGGATCGAATGTAATAGATGCTGCAGGCAAACAAGTTTACCCGGGATTGATACTTCCCTCTTCTCAATTGGGTATTGTGGAAATCGGGGGTAATGCAGTACGGGGTAGTAACGATTTTCAGGAGCTTGGCGATATTAACACAAACATTCGCTCCATTGCTGCTTATAATGCCGATTCAAAAATTATTAATACCCTTAGGGCAAATGGCATTTTGTTAGCACAAACAGTGCCTGTTGGTTCATTAATTGCCGGAACATCCTCTACCGTTCAGCTGGATGCATGGAATTTTGAAGACGCGGCTTATGTTTTAGACAATGGTTTACACTTTTATATGCCCAGTTTATTACCAAGGCCCAGTCGCTTTGCAATTTTCTTTGGACTTCAGCAAGGGGATGTGGTAAAAGAAGGTTTGGATAAAATAGAAGTAGTAAGAAATTTCTTTCGCGATGCAAAAGCTTATCTTCAAAATACCGGTGGTGTAGAGCCGAATCTTAAATTAGAAGCTGTAAAAGGACTGTTTAATAAAAAACAAAAGCTTTTTATTCATGCAAATGAAGTAAAGCAAATGCTAATTGCTATTGATTTTGTAAAAGAGTTTGGCTTTGATGTAGTAATTGTAGGCGCAGCTGAAAGCTGGCAAATTGCTGATTTATTAAAACAAAATAATATTGCAGTTATTCTTTCGCAGGAACATAGTTTACCTACTTTAGACGATGATGATATTGACCAACCTTTTAAAGCGCCTGCAGCGCTGCAAAAAGCGGGAGTATTATATTGTTTAAATGATGATGATGGACAGAATCGTGGCAGAAACCTGCCATTTAATGCAGGCACAGCGGTTACTTATGGCTTAACAAAAGAAGAAGCATTGAGCGCCATAACCATGAACACCGCTAAAATTTTGGGTATTGCCGATAGAACAGGTTCAATTGAAGCGGGTAAAGATGCTAATATTATTATTAGCAATGGAGATATATTGGATATGAGAACAAGTGTGGTAACCGCTGCTTTTATACAAGGTCGGCAAATAGAATTAAGTAGTAAGCATACGCAACTCTTTGAACGATATAAGCAAAAATATAATATTAAATAAGTTTGCTTTTCTTTTATCAAAAGAGGCTATCTACGAAAAGATGGCCTCTTTTATTTTACTTCAATTCCATTCATTGCTTTGGGATAATCAAAGAACAAAAAATCTTTTTCGCTGCTTCTAAATTCTTTCCATTTCCGACAATCCGTTTGTACGGCAAACACAGAGCAAGTGGGCATATCATCTATTTTTACCTCAGTTAATTCATTTGCAAAATAGGTAATACCCGGATTATGAGAGAAAATAGCTATACAGTTGTGTTCATTATCCATATCTCCAATTACGGTATAAAATGTTTCAGAATCAGCATGATAGAGTTCTGATTTATACATTATATTTTCTTCCTTATACTTAAAAACCTCGGCAAATAACCTGGCTGTTTTTTTAGCTCTTTTCGCCGGACTGCTAAGAAAAGCATCAATATGAATTTTACGATCTTTTACTTTTTTTGCCATAACCGGCGCATCTTTTTTACCTCTTTCATTAAGAGGACGTTCAAAATCCACTATCATCGGGTCGCTCCAACTGCTTTTAGCATGACGTATAAGTAATACGGTTTTCATTAAACAATTTTTTGCCAAATTAAAAAAATACGAAACAAAGCGTCAGGAAAGAAATGCACACCCCTGCTTTTAAAAACAAAAGTAACTTTGGGTAGTAAATTTTTTGCAGCCTGAAATAATCTAAAGAAAATGCAAAAGCACGAAGGCGAATTGTTTATTTTAACATTGTGCAGCTCAACATAGCGGTGAATTTGGAAGCATTTTATTGTCAACCAGGCACAGATTTTATTAGAAACACTATCATTCGATTTACCACCGAGCCCCGCCTTTACACCAAACTGCTGTTAGTGGCTGGGCTTCTTTGTCTTTCATTAGCAACATTTCTTGTTTTGTTGAATTGGCGGACATTTTACACTTCCATAACTACAATATACACAGCAGTCACCTTGTTTGGGTTTTAACATGCTCTCGCATTTTTCACATTCGTAAAAATATTGGCAAGCATCTATTGGCATAGTTTCTTCTTTTTTATGTCCACAGTTAGGGCAAGTGATTGTTGATTTTAATATAACTTCCATTTTATTTTACTTTTTTTGCAATCACTAAATATCCTGTTCTGTTAATTCCTTTTTCAATTTCAGTGCTGTTCGTTTTTGAGTTGTCAAATTCTACAATTGCACTTTCGTTCTCGTATGAAACAGTTGATTTGGTTATTCCTACAAATTTATCCACTTCGTGGGCTATGTGCTTTTCACAACTTGTACAAGTCATTCCGCTTATGGAAAACTCAACTGTTTGAATATTTGATTTGTCAACCACAATGACTTGCTTTTCTGTTTTAGGGTAGAAAATGTAAACATAATACGGAAAGGCAAGTATCAACCCTGCAGAAACTGTTACTATTCCCAAGAAAGTTTTACTCTGTATAAATTTTGGTTTCTCAACAGTTTCACAATTGCAGTCCATTTGTTTTTTCGGCTTAAGCCTCTGATACCAGGCAAAACCAATCAATACGCCTGTCAAGCAAACAAAATACGGTCTGATCGGCTCAAACCCTGAAAAAGTGGAAGCAAGCCCACTTGCCCCTGCAATTAGAGCTAAAACGGGTATAATGCAGCAAAATGAAGCGACAATCGCCGTTAAAAGTCCTGCGCCAATTAATTTCTTATTTGATTTCATATTGTATCCAGCGTTTTATTTTCATCAAATATTTTAAACCCGGTTTGAGCATTTTTTTATACTCTTTTTTTAAAAAACAGTAAATGGTTTGTTTTGTCTTTCCGTTTCAATTAGTTTTCTGTCTTCGCAACGGCCGATTTGCTTTATGTCTGCCTTTTGGTTTATAAAAGAAATGTTGTCCATAAGCACAAAATGATTAATTGCTTATTTAAGCAAATACTTAAATACAAATTTCGAAAAAAACCCGATTTTGTCTGCCCGATTGTGTCATCAAAGCCTTGCCACTAATTCCATAGCAATTTTTGCAGCCAGTTTTGCATTATTAATAACCAAGGCAATATTTGCTTCCAGGCTTTCGCCCCGGGTATGATCTGCTATATATTTCAAAAGAAACGGGGTTATCTCTTTTCCTCGTATCCTTTTTTCTTCAGCAACGGATAGTGCATGCCTTATATGTGTTTCTATTTCATCCTGCAAAATTTCCTTTTCGGCAGGTATGGGATTAGCAATAAGTACAGAGCCATTGAGGCCCATCTGCCATTTTATTTTAAGCAACTGAGCAATTTCTTTTGGCGAATCCAATCTCAAAGGAGATAACCAATTTGTTTTATTTGAGTAAAAACCGGGAAATTCACTCTGGCCAAAAGTAACTACCGGTACACCTTGTGTTTCCAGGTATTCGAGTGTTAAGCCGATATCCAAAATAGATTTTATTCCCGCAGAAACTACAGCCACATTGGTTTGCGACATCTCGGTTAAATCAGCAGAAATGTCCATGCTGTTTGTTGCACCCCGATGAACACCTCCAATACCCCCTGTAGCAAAAACTTTAATCCCGGCTATAGAGGCAATGCGCATGGTTGATGCAACGGTTGTGGCTCCGGGTAGGTTCTTACTTATCACAAAAGGCATATCACGCAAACTAACTTTCCATACTTCCTTTGCCTTCCCAAAAAATTCCATTTGTGCAGATGACAATCCAACAAGACATTTACCATCTTTAATAGCAATTGTTGCCGGGATGGCTCCTTCATTTCGTACAGCCTCTTCTACTTTTCGGGCGGTTTCTATGTTTTGAGGATATGGCATTCCATGTGAAATGATTGTTGATTCGAGAGCTACAACAGGCTGATTATTTTTTAATGCTGAAATTACCTCGGGCTGTATTTCCAAAAAGGGAGTCATTATTAGTTTGGATAATATTTTGTAACAAGATCTAATAATTTTTTCTGATTAATGTGAGTAGCAATAGCTCCATTTACCTGTAATATTTCGGCAGAAAGTGTATGCGCAAGTTTTAAACAATCCAAATCATCTCTACCCAGGTATTTCCCTAATATATATCCTGATAAAGAGCCATCACCAGCCCCTGTGCAATCCGTTACTTTAATATCACAGGCACGGAGTGTAATTGTGGTTTGCTTGGAATACAAGGTTGACCCATGTTTTCCGTTGTGCAGCCATACTTTTTCAACTCCGTTTTGCAAAAGCTCATTAATCTGTTGCGGTATGAGGCAATAATTTTCTGAGCATAACACAGGCAACTCATCTTCATTGGGAGTAATAAGGTGAAGACCATTAAGATTTACCTCCCGTAATTTTTTGGCAGGCGGAACTGAAACCGGCTCAATTACCAGGGGAATGCCGGTTTCGCTGCTAAAACTAAGTAACCAGGTAACAGCATCACAACTGATATTAGCATCTGCTAATAAATATGAGGCTGTTTTGAGCAAAGATTTATGATGCTCCAAGTGATCGGGGGTAATTAAATGAACAGCAGCATTGGTTAAAAAAGCAGAAAATAAGGAACCATCCTGGTTAAGAATACCTGTATATTTTCCGGAAAGTCCTTCTTTTGTGATAGAAGCCTCTATTTGCACACCCGCATTTATACAACCCTGTTTTAACCAATCGCCATCGCTATCATCTCCAAACACAGTTATTAATTGAACTGGTACGCCCAGTAATGCTAACTGGTGTGCAATATTGCGACTTACGCCTCCGGCAGTTTTGGTAACTGTAGCATTGTTTGTAGTAGCCAAAAGCATCTCGCTCTTTGCATGAAACAACTCATCTACCAATGCAGCGCCAATACAAATTACCGGTTTTAACATTGAGCAAAGCTAAGAAAGCTAAAAAATAAATGCTCTTTTAATACGACAGATTATAAAAAATTGGAGTTTTTAAAAGTAAAATACGGTTATTTTAATTTTACTAATGCTTCTTTTAATTTTTTAAACATTTCTCCTATTTCTTCTTTTTTACAAGTACCTACGCTGAGACGATACCAGGGGAACTGTCGGCTGCTGCCAAAAGCAAAAAAAGGAACTATAGCCAATTTAGCCTCACTTAAAATATAGGCAGATACATCTTCCTGTGTGTTTAACAGCCTCCCTTCGGAAGTTGTTTTCCCTTTTAAGTCAATTTTAATAGTTAAATAAATTGCTCCCATCGGCGCCATTACATCTACGTTATATCCTTCACTTTTTAACTGCTTAAAACCATTGTATAAGTTTTGAAGACGAAAATCAAGCTCGCTTTTAAAATTATCCAGGTATCTTTCTATGTTTTGCGATTGCAGTAAATATTTTGATACAGCGTTTTGTTCAGCCATAGGCGCCCATGCACCCACATGAGAAATAATTGCCTTCATCTTACTCACAATAACCTCAGGCCCCAATGCCCAGCCTACTCTTACCCCGGTAGCAGCAAATACTTTACTAATGCCATCAACAAAAACAGTTACATCTCTTAATTCAGGTCTTAATGAAACAGGAGTATAATGTTTGGTCTTTCCAAAAGTTAATGTCCAGTACATTTGGTCATACATTATAATCAATTTCTTTTCATTTTCTCCACGGGTTTTATTTTCCTCAATCACAGCATCACAAATTTTTTCCAGCTCTTCTTTGCTAAAGGCCGTTCCGGTTGGGTTAAGTGGCGAACATAGTGCTAACAGGGTTGCTCCCTTAATTAAGGGGATCAATTCCGCAGCTGTTGGCATAAAATTATTTTCTTCCTTTGTCTCCAGCACCACATGTTCCCCTTCCGTAAAATGTACGTAATGATTATTATTCCAGGAAGGAACGGCATATACCACTTTATCACCTTTGTCAACAACCGCCCGATACAATGAATAAATAAGGGGGCGACCTCCCGAAGCAATCAATATTTCGGATGGCTTATACTCCAACCCCTGCTTCATTTTAATAAAGGTTCCTACAGACTGGCGAAGGTCTAAGATACCTTCTGCCGGAGGATACGTAGTATAGCGATGTTTATAAGCGTCTATTATAGCCTCTTCCAATTCCTGTGGGATAGGAAAAATAGCAGAATCAAAATCACCAATGGTAAAATTATAGATATGTTCTCCATGGCGGATACGGTCCTTAATTTCATTACCAAGTTTTACTATTTCAGAACCAATTAATGTTTGCGCAAGGCGGGAAAGCTTCATGGCGCAAATGTAACAAGAACATTTATTAGTATGAAAAACCAGCGAAGGATGCATAAAATGGCTTTCCCTCGTTTTTCTTCTCCTTATTATTTTCTCATTTTAAATCATTACAAATTTTGATAATTGCTTGTAAAAAAGGAGCATCCCTGGTAATAAATGAATTGCCCCGGAGAGTCGTAAAAATACTATTAAAAAAATGAAAAAATACGATGTCGTTGGCAGCATTCCACATTTTACATATTATTGTTGACTAATTTTACAGGATAAAATTTTGCTGGTATGAGCGATGTAATTGTAAACAAAGTTGCTGAAAGCTCTTTAATTACACTAAACCTGGAGGATTATTATCCAAAAAATCAGTCAGTTCTTTTTGATATCAAAAATTTCCTGTTTATGGGGCTGATATTAAAAGAAAAAGATTTTAGAGATGCCCTTCTGCAGGTTGATTGGGAGCAATACAAAAACAAAAACGTAGCGGTTACCTGTACGGCCGATGCAATAATACCCGTATGGGCATACATGCTGGTAGCGGCCTACTTGCAACCGGTAGCAAATGAAGTGGTTTTTGGAAACGAAGACTTTATGCACAAGGCTCTTTTCCTGAAAAATTTGGCAAAAATTAATCCTAACGATTTTGCGGATAAACGAATTGTTGTAAAGGGATGCGGCGATTTACCTGTTACGGAAATGGCATACGTAGAAATTACACGCATATTGAGACCCGTTGCCAAAAGTATTATGTACGGAGAGCCTTGCAGCACGGTACCAATATTTAAAAAGAAATAATTTTTGGCCGCTAAAACCAATGGCAGCAATTCAAAAATGAATTATAAACCCCTGAATAACGGCTTGTCCGAGGCTCAAGTTCGCTTTTTAAAAAAATGGGAAAAAATTCGCCAATGGAATAAATGGAAATATTATTTTTTACAAGGCGCTTTTAAAGAAGGGTTGTTATTATTTGTTATTTTAAAAGCGCTTGAACTTCTTTTCGATTTTAAAAATACAATAAATTATTACGGTAGCGCCGCCGGGGTATTACGTTTATTAGCCAATATCATTTTTTGGATGGCAATAGGAATATGTTTTGCCTGGTGGAAATGGGAAACCTACGAAGAAGAGTATAAAGTATTAAAAAAAATGGAAAATCTTTAGCCCTGTTTAACCGGCGTAATTTTAATTCAACTATTCGTAAGTTCTTACCCGCAATATTTTTTCAACTTCAGAGATTTTTTTCAGCTCTTCTTAATCCAAGCTCTATTTTTCTTTTACCATCCCAACACGTATGCAAAAACCAAAGGCGCTACAATAGTTGCGTCACTTTCTATAATATACTTTGGCGTATGAATATCCAATTTACCCCATGTAATTTTCTCATTAGGTACAGCGCCTGAATAAGAACCATAAGAGGTTGTGCTATCACTTATCTGGCAGAAATAACTCCAGAAGGGAACATCATGCCATTCCAAATCCTGGTACATCATGGGCACAACGCAAATAGGAAAATCTCCTGCTATACCACCACCAATTTGAAAAAATCCCACGCCCTTACCAGAAGAATTATTCCTATACCAATCAGCCAGCCAAACCATATATTCAATGCCGCTTTTAACAGTACTTGCTTTCAGTTCGTTTTTAATAACATAACTGGCAAAAATATTTCCGGTAGTACTGTCTTCCCACCCGGGAACAACTATAGGCAGGTTTTTTTCTGCAGCAGCTACTGTCCAGCTATCCTTGGGATCAATTTCATAATATTGCTTCAGGTCTCCGCTTAATACCGTTTTATACAAAAATTCGTGTGGAAAATAGCGTTCACCTTTTGCTTCTGCTTCTTTCCATTGTTTGTGTAAATGCTTTTGCAACCGGCGAAATGCTTCTTCCTCCGGAATACACGTATCCGTTACTCTGTTGTAATGATTTTCCAGCAAATCCCATTCTTCTTGTGGTGTTAAATCCCGATAATTGGGAATACGTTTATAATGGCTATGGGCCACAAGATTCATTATATCTTCTTCCAGGTTGGCGCCGGTACAACTAATGATCTGTACTTTATCCTGGCGAATCATTTCGGCCAGCGAGATGCCTAACTCAGCAGTACTCATTGCTCCGGCCAGGGTAATCATCATTTTACCTCCCTGCAGCAAATGCTCTTCATATCCTTTGGCAGCGTCCACCAGCGCAGCTGAATTAAAATGACGATAATGATGCTGAATGAACTGCGAAATGGGTCCTTTATTCATCTTATAAATTATTTGTAAACCCGCCTTCAGATCATCCCGATTACAGCAGAATGAGACGCTGCGGCTATTATGTCTGGCTTATGCACAGACAATTAAATGAGGTGCAAAAGTAACAAATTTATTTTTCTTATTACCGGCGACATTAACGTATTGTACTTAGTTTTTTGCACAAAACCTTTTTTACAGTAAATCAGTTTTTTTTTATTTTAATCTTATTATCTTAAGGGAATATGAATTACCTGGCACACGCTTATCTTTCTTTTAACGAACCAGAGATCTTGGTAGGCAATATGATCAGTGATTTTGTAAAGGGGAAAAAAAAATTTGACTACTCTTTAGTTATTCAAAAGGGAATAATCTTGCATCGGGCAATAGATAAATTTACCGATGAGCACGAGGCAACTAAAAAGGCAAAAGAAATATTTCGTCCGGAGTACAGGCTATATTCCGGTGCCTTTGTTGATGTGGTTTTTGACCATTTTCTTGCTCTTAACCAAGACGAGTTTACCAAGGAATCATTGTTATCCTTTACACAAAATACCTACCATTTGCTCACACCTTTTGTTCCCATTTTTCCGGAAAGGTTTCAAAAAATGTTTCCTTACATGAAAAGTCAGAATTGGTTATACAATTACCAATTCCGGCAGGGGATAGAAAAAAGTTTTGGAGGTATTGTACAAAGGGCTTCCTATTTATCAGAAAGCGATAAAGCCTTTGCTTTATTCGAAAAACATTACAGCGAGCTACACCGGTATTTCAACGAATTTTTCCCCGCTTTAAAAGCATTTGCCTATGAAAAATTTACATTCTTGACAACTGTGAGCTAAAAATGTTTAAACCGGTTAAAACATTCTTTTTCCAGCATTTCTCTGTCATCCGGATGAGCAATACTTATAAGAGCCTTTGCCCGTTGCCGTAAGTTTTTACCAAATAGATAAGCAATACCAAACTCTGTTACAACATAATGTACATGCCCCCTGGTAGTAACTACACCGGCCCCTTGTTTTAAATACGGAACAATGCGGGGTATTCCTTTTGCTGTTCTTGATGTTAAAGCAATAATTGGTTTTCCTCCTTCGCTCAACGCTGCTCCACGCATAAAGTCCATTTGCCCTCCAATACCTGAATACTGTATGGTTCCAATAGAATCAGCGCAAACCTGGCCTGTTAAATCCACTTCTATGGCACTGTTAATGGCTACAACTTTAGGATTACGTCGTATTACGTGTGGATCGTTTACATAATCAATATCCAAAAAAACAAAAGCCGGATTATCATGCACATAATCATACAAACGGCGAGTACCTATTGCAAATCCGGTAACGGCTTTATTGGGGTGAATTTTTTTCCTGGTATTATTAATAACATCTTTTTCAAATAAATCAATAATACCATCGCTAAACATTTCTGTATGTACACCCAAATTTTTATGATTCCCCAAACATTTTAAAACAGCATCAGGAATAGTACCGATGCCCATTTGTAATGTACTGCCGTCATCAATCATTTCGGCAACATATTTTCCAATTTTCATCTCATCTTCTCCGCCACTATCTCCATAATTAACCTCCGGCAAATCTTCTTCATGAAAAACAAACTTTGTAATGCGGCTGGCATGTATTAAACTATCACCATGGGTTCTTGGAACTTTAGGGTTAACCTGTGCAATAATGTATTTGGAAAGATTTACCGCAGAGCGGGCAATATCTACAGACAATCCAAGTGAGCAGTACCCATGTTCATCGGGAGGAGAAACTTGTATTAATGCTACATCTATATTTAAAATTCCCTTTTTAAATAAATCAGGAATATCACTAAGAAATACCGGTATAAAATCGGCACGCCCTTCATTTACTGCCTGGCGGACAGAATTGGAAACAAACATACAGTTAATATGAAAATTTTCTTCATATTCCGGTTTGTCCACCTCAACATCTCCTAATAAGGTTATAAAAATAAGTTCAACATCTTTTAATCTCTTTGCTTCCCTGGCTAAAGAATGTAATAAAAATTTCGGTGTTTGGGCACTCCCATGTACAAATACCCTGTTTCCTGATTTAATGATAGATAACGCTTCCGCAGGGCTTATATAATTCGCTGCTTGATACATAATATTTGTAATTATTTAGTCAAAAATATAGGGGCGAAATTATCTAGACCATGACAAATCTCACAATAGCGTATTGATAAAATCATATTTTTAATGATAAAGCATCAAATTATTTACAATCCATTAATTTTACAACTCACTAAAAAAACATTACACAATGAAAAAATGGATTTTACTTGCTATCGGGTTCTTTTTTATTATTGCAATAAATGCTCAAACAAAATTACCGCCGATAGATAAATCTGCTATGGACATGGCTTATTATCCCAACAATTATCCCCTACTAAAAATACAAAATAAGGCCACCGAACCCTTGGTTGCACGGGTAATTTACAGTCGGCCTTTAAGAAACGGCAGAAATGTTTTTGGTGAACTGGTGGAGTATAATAAAGTATGGAGATTAGGGGCTAATGAAGCAACAGAACTGGAACTTTTTAAAGATGTAAAAATTAATGGTAAAAAAATAAAAAAGGGCCGATACACGCTTTATTCTATGTGCAACCAAACCAATTGGACACTCATCATTAATAAAGAAACAGATACCTGGGGCGCCTTTAAGTATGACGAAACAAAAGATGCACTTCGTATAGAGCTGACAATGCAAAAACAGGCAGAACCGGCAGAAGCATTTACGATGGTATTTGAAAAATCAAACACAGGTGCAGATTTAATAATGGCATGGGATAATACAAAAGTTAGTTTGCCAATTACTTTTTAATAACATATTATGAAAAACGTCTGGATATTGTTAATCTTTTTTATTTTCTCGGGATGCCTTGAAGAACAAAAGAAGCCAATAGGTAAATTGCCAGACTCATCTGTAATTTTTGAACATCATAATATTCCTAATTCTTTATCCCCAATTGACAAATCTCCTCTTGATATTAGTTATTTTCCGGCTAATTACCCGCAATTAAAAATGACGGGACAAGAAAAGAACGAACCTGAAATGAGGGTAATATATAGTCGCCCTTTTAGAGATGGACGCAAGGTGTTTGGAACATTGCAAAAATATGGAGAGGTTTGGCGATTGGGCGCTAATGAAGCAACAGAAATAGAGTTTTTTAAGGATGTAACCATTCATGGTAAAAAAATTGTTGCCGGCAGGTATATTTTATATTGCATCCCTTATGAAAATAAGTGGACGATTATCTTAAACAATGATTTATTTACGTGGGGGCTAAAAATCAACTCTTCAAAAGATATTTTAACGACAGATGTTCCTGTTGAAAAATTATCTACTCCTTTTGAGGCATTAACCATGGTGTTTGAAACTGCAAAAGACGGAGCAAACCTGATTATTGCGTGGGATGATGTAAAAGTGAGCTTACCTGTTTCGTTCAGTAAATAATATATTATCTTTAGTACGAACCCGGCAAAACATAAAGACCTGCCGGGTTTTTTTATATTTACATCATGTGCGGAATAGCCGGTATCATTAATAAGGGAAATAAGTCGTCAGACGTTGCTCAGATGCTAAACACATTAAAGAAAATGACGAATGCTCTTGCACATCGTGGGCCGGATGGGGAAGGTTATTGGATAAATTCGCAGGGCAATATTGGTTTGGGACATCGTCGGCTTTCTATTATTGACTTAAGTAAAAAGGGTGCACAACCCATGCATTATCTCAATCGCTATTCCGTAATACATAACGGCGAGATTTATAATTACATTGAATTAAAAGAAACACTTCAAAAAAAAGGATACCATTTTTACTCACAATCGGATACAGAAATAATTGCCGCAGCTTTTGATTACTGGAAAGAAGATTGTCTTCACCAATTTGATGGAATGTTTGCTTTCGCCATCTGGGATGAAGTTGAGCAACTACTCTTTTTGGCAAGAGATCGTTTTGGAGAAAAACCCTTGTATTATTTTTCTAATAAGGATATTTTGTTTTTTGCCAGCGAGATGAAAGCACTATGGGCGTCGGGTGTGGAACGAAAAATGAACGAGTCCCTACTTCTTTGCTACCTTACAAACGGGCAACTTACAAATCCATTAAATCCATCGGAAACTTTTTATAAAGACATTTATAGTTTACCCGCAGCAAATTATTTACGGTATCATGCTTTATCAAAAGAGTTATACATTCGTCAATGGTGGGATTTAGATAAAGAAACAACTATAACAATTCCGGAAAAAGAAGCTTCGGAAACCTTATTATCACTTTTCTCTTCCTCTGTATCAAAAAGGCTTAGAAGTGATGTGGAATTGGGAACTAGTTTAAGTGGTGGGATAGACAGTTCCGTTATCCTGGCAACAATGTATCTTCAAAATAAGAAAATCTGTCCAAAAACATTTTCGGCCATTTTCCCTGGCTTTGAAAAAGATGAATCTTCTTTTATTAAAAAAACACTTTTAAAATATCCGTCACCCAATTTCCAGGTTTCGCCTTCTGCAAATGAATTGGCTATTGATTTTGAACGGTTTCTTTTTCACCAGGAAGAACCGGTGCAAAGCGCCAGCGCCTATCTTCAATACAAAACATTTGAATTGGCCAAAAAAAACGGTATAAAAGTTTTATTAGATGGCCAGGGAGCCGATGAAATATTGGGAGGATACACAAAATACCTGCATTGGTATTTGCAGGAATTGTTAATGAAAGGAAAATTTAAAAAAGCCCTAAAAGAAAAAAGACTTTTACAAAGTAACTATACAAATTTTCAATGGGGGTGGAAAAATTATGCAGCAGCGTTTTCTCCTTTTCATACTTCTTTGCAATTACAAAAAAAAGCACTTTTGTCAATAAAACAACTTGATGATGTAAACCCGGATTTTTTTCATCAGTCGTTTAAAAAAGAATATACATACAAACCGGTAATACACAAACTCAATGATGTTTTATACTACGACACAAAACAACTTTTATTGCCAGAACTGCTTCGGTACGCTGATAGAAATTCCATGTCGCATGGGGTAGAAGTAAGGCTTCCCTTTTTAAATCACGAACTTGTTCAATTTGTTTTTTCTTTACCTGCGGAATATAAAATACAAAATGGTTTTACCAAATGGGTACTGCGTAAATCAACAGAGCCGCTATTAACAAAAGAAATAAGCTGGAGAAAGGATAAAATTGGTTACGAACCACCGCAACAATTATGGATGCAACAACCGTTGGTAAAAGAACAAATTATGGAAGCAAGAAAAAAACTGGTTGCGGCGGGTATATTAAAAGCATCAGCAATAAACAATCCCGTAACAGCTAAGGCAGCGTACCTGCCGGGTAATTATGATTGGAGGTATTTATGTGCTTCCCGAATAATATGAATCTTATTAAAAATATTTTCTCACCTTTGCCCACTAATTGTTCATTTAATTTTATTGTTACATGAAAAAAGCAACAAAATATATTCATGCCGGCACGCATCCCGATCCCAGTACCGGAGCTATTATGACGCCCATCTACCAAACTTCAACGTATGTGCAAGAAGCTCCCGGTATTAACAAAGGATTTGAATATGCCCGAAGTCAAAACCCTACCCGTAAGGCACTGGAAGAGGCCCTGGCAATTATTGAAAATGGAAAATATGGTTTGGCTTTCAGCAGTGGAGTAGCGGCCACCGACGCCGTGATAAAACTTTTACAACCCGGTGATGAAGTAATTGCAGGTAATGATATGTATGGCGGTACCTATCGGTTGTTTAGCAAAGTTTTCGAAAAATTTGGCATTAAGTTTCATTATGTTAATCATAAGGATGCAAACAATATAAAAAATTGCATAAATAACAACACAAAGCTTATTTGGCTGGAAACACCTACTAATCCATTAATGAGTATTGCAGATATTGAAGCAGTAAGTAAGCTGGCAAAACAACATGGTATTTTGTTATGTGTGGATAATACGTTTGCTTCTCCCCACTTACAAAATCCGTTAGATTGGGGAGCCGATATTGTAATGCATTCTTCCACAAAATATTTAGGCGGGCATAGTGATGTCATTCAGGGTGCACTGGTAATGAATGATGGCGACTTGAGAGAAAAATTATATTTTATACAAAAAAGTTGTGGCGCTGTACCCGGGCCTATGGATTGCTTTTTAGTATTGAGGGGTATTAAAACTTTGCATGTTCGCATGCAAAAACACTGCGAAAACGGAGCAGCAATAGCGCAATGGCTTCGCAATCATGCTCAGGTATTAAAAGTTTACTGGCCGGGCTTTGAAGATCATCCTAATCATGCGGTAGCCAAAAAACAAATGCGTGGCTTTGGAGGCATGATAAGTTTTGAATTAAAAAATGATAGCGTTGATAATGCCAAACGAGTATTGTCCTCCACTAAAATATTTTCTCTTGCAGAAAGCCTGGGTGGCGTTGAGTCATTAATTAATCATCCGGCAAGTATGACGCATGCCTCTATACCAAGAGAAGAACGAATTAAAAACGGGTTGAGCGATTCACTAATCCGCTTAAGTGTTGGCATTGAAGATATAGATGATTTGATAGAAGATCTAAAGCAAGCAATAGAAGGATGAGGAAATCACTGAACATAAAAGATTATTTAAACAAAAAGGTTGATGAATATAATCAACCTTCTTTTATTAAAAACGACCCCATATCAATACCACGCCTTTTTACAAAAAAACAAGATATTGAAATTGCTGGTCTCTTTGCCGCCATCTTTTCCTGGGGCAATCGAAAAACCATTATTAATAAAAGCAGGGAATTAATGCAATTGATGGACAATGCGCCCCACCAGTTTATACTTGAACATAAGCCTAAAGATTTAAAAAAACTACTTTCGTTTAAACATCGAACTTTTTCTGCTGACGATTTATTTTATTTTATAGAATTCCTCCATCACCATTATTGCAACTCCTCTTCGTTGGAAACAGCCTTTTTGCAAAACATGAATACAAATCATGAAACAATTGAATCCGGGTTAGTTGGGTTTAAAAATTATTTTTTTACGTTGGAACATTTAAAGCGAACAGAAAAGCATATTTCTTCACCATTACAAAAATCAACCTGTAAGCGGCTAAATATGTTTTTACGATGGATGGTGCGAAAAGATAATAAAGGCGTTGATTTTGGTATTTGGAAAAACATTTTGCCGGCCCAGTTAATCTGCCCGATAGACGTACATGTTTCAAGAGTAGCAAAAAAGCTTAATTTATTAAATCGAAAACAAACAGATTGGCAGGCTGCACTTGAACTGACAAATCAACTACGTATATTAGACAAAAACGATCCCGTAAAATATGATTTTGCTTTATTTGGCATAGGAATAGATGAGTAAATACAAACAAGCGCTTTGAGATATGGATAAAGAATTGGTTAAATCTCTTTGTGATGACCTGGCAATGGAGCTGCCCGAAAAAATTACCTTTGAAGAACTGGAAGAAAAGCTTTCGGCATACATTAATCATCTTATTAACACTAATTTCCAACACCTGATTTTTATCCTTTACAAAATTGACATCAGTGAAACAAAACTTAAACAATTAATAAGAGAAAACACAACTGAAAATGCCGGCAAAATAATTGCCCGTCTTATTATTGAAAGACAAAACCAAAAAATAGAGTATAAAAAACAATTTGGAAAAAGCACAAACCAAAACAGTGCGGAAGAGAAATGGTAATTTTTTAAAATAGCTTTTTTATATTTAAAATTTATTTCCATTCTACTTTCCCGGATAATAAATACCCGATGCAAACAGTATGAAGCCTTACTCCTTTTGCTGCCCGTAAAATTTTTGCATCTGTTGCTGTGCGAAGTAAAAAACTAAAAATAGCTGCCCGGCATAAAGCTTACAATACTTTTACTGCTAAACTACAGAAGCTATTTTTTTATTTGGGGTTGTGCAACAGTGATCAATATTGTGCGTTCGTGCTTATTCCAACCTTTTAATTTTCCAGAGCAAAAAATAAGGGTTGTCACGGAGAGAATTCATGTTTTTTTGATAGTTTAATTCAGATATTATCAAGCCTGATAAACTGGAGCCACTAACCAAACTGTTTATAAATTCTGAAATTGAAGCTTCCGGAACGACAATTTTTATAAGTGAAAGACTAAATAAGCCTACGCTACCAATAACGCTAAGACCATGTATGCTCTTGTAATGTTTAAACTGTCTATTGATTTTATCAATTTGAGGTCTTAAAAGATCTTGTTGAATTTCTTTTATCGTCATTTCCAATTCATCAAAATTCAAGACAATCTTCTTTAACTCTTGACGAAATGAACTTAGATTATCGCTTTCATCAATTAGCACCTTTGTCAAATGTTCCAGAGTGGTGTTACGGAAATAGGGTAGCGCTAAATCAAATAAAACTTGAGTTTGAGATGAGTTTAGGTAATTTTCAATTGGGAGACACTCTTTTGAGAATGTATCTTTAAGAACCCAATGGTGAGTATCTGTATTGCCTTGTGCATAATATATCACCCTTCTTTTTTCATCTACAATATGATTAGTGTCGACCCATAGGGTTCTAATAGGTCTCAACATTGCCTTTGTTGAGTCAACTAATGGAGCGAATTGCCTAATTGCTTTTTGTATATCAGGAGTTCCGTTGTGAGAATAACAAGGAAGAAGATGGGAATTGGGATTAATTTCCATACTTAGTCTTGCAGGTATTGTTAATTGCCTATCATAGTTATAAGGACTTCCTTCGTCGAAAAAGGTTATGTGATTAGAGTTTTTAGGATGTCCACCTGCATACAACGATATAAAATCAGTGAAAATGGATGCAAACTTTATTAACTGTAATTCGTCTGGATTTTGATTCAAGTACAGCTCTGATTGAAGGCCGTCAAAGTGTCGAAGTTCGTTTACTATTGTATCCTCGTGCTCTAGAAATTTGTACAAAAATTTATTTGTGTCGACTAAGGCTGCTTCTTTGATTTCGCTATTTATCCTTTTAAGCATGGGATGTTAAATTTAGCATGACGTACAACAACCATATTAACCCATTGCTCTACTATCTATTATACCCACACAATTTTTCCCGTTAAAACATCAAAGCGCCTCCTGCTTTTTCCCGGCATAATAAATACCCACGGCGAACAGTACGTTTTTAACAATGTTGTTGATATTGTGAAAACCCCATACTGTCATACCTATTTCGGCTGAAAATTTTTTTAATATGTAATTTGCCATAATAAATAAAAAGAGGTTAAAACTAAAATAAAGAAAAACAGCTGTAGTAATCCA
>DASSYR010000053.1:0-19106 GCA_035703165.1 Chitinophagaceae bacterium | reverse complement strand
TGTTGGAAGAAATTTCTATCAAAAAATTTTTAAAAAAATAAATCTCCATGACGCTCATTGCAATTTTTTTCCCATTCTTATCATTCTTACTTCGTGGTAGAATTCTTACCGGGATTTTATGCCTTATTCTTCAACTTACTTTAATTGGTTGGATTCCTGCAGCTGTTTGGGCTGTCATTTCTTTACAAAATTCAAGAGCTGACAAACGAAATGAAAAACTAATCAGAGCTATTAAAGGAAATTAAAATTGCTGCCAATACTTTGTTTGCATTTTGGCGGCTTGCCAACTGCAAAACTTCAACCGCACTCCCCTATTCAATTTCAATTCAACTGGGCGTTTTTTCCCCGCCACCACAAAATTAATTCTTTCAAATTGACGTACGGTAATACAGATTTCATAGCACTTTTTTACTTTTACCTAAAAATCAATGAGATTATTATTACTTTCAATCCTGACATTTATATCATTTGCAGGAAATACACAAAATTTATTGGTACCTTCAAAAAAATCTTTTGACAAGAAATGGATTAAAAACTCGGGTTATCAAATGACTTGGTATCTTCTTAAAGACACTGCCAAAACTGAAATCGGGAAAGTGACAACTCAAATTTCAGTAAACAAAAAAAACCTTACTGTTATAACCCAAGTTAGTATAAAGAATATTAAAAACACCTGGATTGACTCCACTGTTGCTGATGTAAAAACTTTAAAACCAATTAGGCATTCTTCATATAATACGCAAAGAGATATGGTTTTAAATTTTGGGAATGTTGTGACGGGATTTTACAATGACAAAATAAAAAAGACTTATGAAATAATCAACGATACCACAACAGTTGAATATTTTGATAGTAACTTATATCCGGTTTTAATAGGTTGGCTTCCTTTTAGAGATGGTTATAGCCAGGATATCTCAATATACGACTATAATCCCTCAGGAAAAATAGGGACACTAAAAGCATCAATTAAAAATGTATCAAGCGGCACCTGTCAAACGGATAAAAACGGCATTAGAAAAGTTTGGATTGTTACAGTTACAGACGAAATTGGAAGTGATAAAAATAATGTAAATACTTACTATTTTGACAAAACGGACAGAAAACTTTGGAAACAAGAACTTGATGCAAATGGTCGTAAAATGATGATGAAATTAGTTGAGTGATAAGCTACATCAACCCCTGAGTGTATCAGGGTTGATGTTCCGTCATATAATAGCAAGCCGGTAACTGAAAATAATATGGAACACGATCATAAAAACCATTATCAACAAACAACTATTGAACATTCCGATCACGATAAGCATGTTCATGACAAACATGCCGGGCATCATACGGCAGACTTCCTGAAACGTTTTATCATCTGCACCATTATCACTTTACCCGTGCTTTCTCTTTCGCACATGATACAACAATGGTTGGGTTTTACCTTTTCATTTACAGGCGATAAATATCTGTTGGCAGCACTTTCTACATTCATCTTTATTTATGGTGGTTACCCTTTTTTGAAAGGATTGTATGATGAAGTAAAGGATAACGCAATCGGCATGATGACATTAATTGGGGTTGCTATAACTGTGGCCTGGGCTTACAGTGCTGCAATAACCTTTGGATTACAGGGTATGGATTTTTACTGGGAAATGGCAACACTGATAGACATTATGCTTATAGGGCATTACCTGGAAATGAAATCAGTAACAGGGGCTTCCCGTTCCTTAGAGCTGCTCGTAAAAATGATGCCTTCTAATGCCCACCATCTTGTAAACGGGCAAATACACGATATGCCTGTGAAACATTTAAAGGTGGGCGATTTCATTTTAGTCAAGCCTGGCGAAAAAATTCCTGTAGATGGCCTTGTTACAGAAGGTGAAAGTTATGTTGATGAAAGCATACTAACAGGAGAAAGCAAGCCGGTGAAGAAAATAAAAGGCGGTAAAGTGATTGGAGGCTCTTTGAATGGTAATGGTTCATTAACCGTGCAGGTAATGAATACCGGAGAAAACGGTTACCTGAGCAAAGTGGTAGCCCTGGTAGAGGAAGCCCAAAAAACAAAATCAGTAACACAAAACTTTGCCGACCGTGCTGCAAAGATTTTGACATTTGTTGCATTGGGCGGTGGTGTCATCACTTTTGCTGTGTGGATACTTTCAGGTTTTCCATTTGTGTTTGCTTTAGAAAGGATGGTAACGGTGATGGTAATTTCTTGCCCACATGCACTCGGCCTGGCTGTACCTTTGGTTGTTGCCATTTCTACCAGTATTTCTGCACAAAAAGGACTACTCATTCGCAACAGAACCGCTTTTGAAAATGCAAGGCTGATTACCACCGTAATTTTTGACAAAACCGGAACACTTACCAAAGGAGCACACCAGTTGCATGAAGTGAAAGTGTTGAACTCTGCCTATAATGAAAGGGAGTTACTTCGTTTGGCATGCGGTATAGAACAACATTCCGAACATTACATTGCATCTGGTTTATTGCGTAAAGCAAAAGAATGGAATATTGAAATTCCCAAAGCGGAAAATTTTCATTACATGCCGGGAAAAGGACTGGAAGGAAAAGTAGAGGGGAAAGACATTAAAGTAGTTGGCCCCAATTACCTGGAAGAAAAAAGCATCAAAGTACCGGCGTCCGTTGAAAATTTTACGGAAACAGTAGTACATATACTGATTGATCATGAAATTGCCGGCTACTTCACCTTCTCCGATCAGTTGCGGGAAGAATCTGCAGAAGCCATCCGGGTTTTGAAGAAATCAGGCATCAAGAATTTTTTACTTACGGGCGATAAAGAGGCTGTAGCCAAACAGGTATGTGATGCATTAAATATGGACGGATATATGGCCAATGTATTGCCACATCAGAAACTGGAGAAAGTAAAAGAATTACAAAACAAAAGAGAATTTGTTGCTATGACGGGAGACGGTGTGAATGATGCACCTGCATTGGCACAAGCAGACATAGGTATTGCGGTTGGTTCGGGCACAGATGTAGCGGCAGAAACAGCCGATATAATTTTGGTTAACTCTAATCCAAAAGATATAGCCAATCTCATCTTATTTGGCAAAGCCACTTACAAAAAAATGATACAAAATCTTTTGTGGGCTGCCGGTTACAATATCATTGCCATTCCCATAGCAGCTGGCGTTTTATACAAGTGGGGTGTAATGCTTAGTCCTGCTGTTGGTGCTGTTCTGATGAGCCTAAGCACTATTATAGTTGCATTTAACGCACAACTACTGAAAAGACGTTTGAGATGAATTTAAGAGTCCGAACCAGGGAGCGAATAACAATCAGTCTCATCTCCCCTATCAACTAATATCCGGCAGATCGATTTCTTTTTTGCCATAGTCTAAATTTTATAACTTACTTTTACTTTAGTTCCTTGAAGGCAGACGTTTCCCCCCAGCAATTACCCACTGAACGGAAAGCCGAAGAACCTTAGTACAGACTAATAAGACTCATTTGACCAAACAGTTTTTTCATTTAATGGTAAACAAGTTGTTTTTCGTGATGGGCCAGACATTCCTGCGAAGAGTATAATAATTGAAGAAATTAAATTTATATGAGGCAAGAAATTGTACATATTGCGTTAGTGGTAAGAGATTATGATGAAGCTATTGAATTTTATACGAAAAAATTAAATTTTGAATTGATAGAGGATGTTTATCAACCGGAGCAGGACAAAAGGTGGGTTGTAATATCCCCTCCTAATTCAGTTGGAACAACAATTTTACTGGCAAGAGCTTCCAAGCCTGAGCAAGATAATTTTATCGGAAATCAAGCAGGAGGAAGAGTGTTTCTCTTCTTAAATTCAGATGACTTTTGGAGGGACTACCATGATATGATTTTAAAAGGAATTGAATTTGTAAGGGAACCGAAAAAAATGGATTACGGAACTGTAGCGGTATTTAAGGATTTATATGGGAACTTATGGGACTTATTGGAATTGAACCCCGAACATCCAATTGCAAAAAGGATGAGATGATTTAAATATAACGTTGGAAAAAGTAAAATCGGCGGGTGGACAAGTAATTATGCCCAAAACACAAATTTCACCGGAAAAAGGCTTCTGGGCGCTATTCCTTGATACCGAAGGAAACAAGCTTGCGCTACATTCATCTAAATAGTTTTTAAAGAGTTTATTAAGTATTTAAAACTTTAGCTGTCCCGTTTTTTACCAATACACAAAGACATTTTAGAAAATTTGACACAAAAAAATACGGGCTGGCTGGAAAAATCTTCAACCCAAACCCGTATTACCTGTTGTTGTAGCTATTAGTAGCTATTGGGGTATCATTAACCTTTTGATCCCGTAAGCAAAATTTCAGCTACCTGAATTTCGGTTACGTATTTTTTAATCCCGTTTTTATCCGTATAATTTTTATTAAGCAATTTGCCGTCTATAACCACTTCGGAGCCTTTGTTCAAAAACTTTTCAGCAAACTCTGCCTGCTTACCCCATGCAATTACCGTGTGCCATTGGGTTTCCTTTATTTTTTCGCCCTTCATATTAATATAAATTTCATTAGTGGCGATGCTCATACGGGCCAGCTTCTTTTTACTGTCCAGGTCTTTAATTTCAGGAGCTGCACCTAAATGTCCAATCAATTGTACTCTGTTTCGTAACGTGTTCATAAATTTTTGTTTTTAATTTTTTAAAATATTGCCGTCCTGTTGGTGAAGCAATTAACGACGCAAAGATGGGCCGGCAAAGAAATCGTATTCGGTATATAAGCATTTATAGACGCATTTATTCATTTGTAACCGTTTGTAAATGGATAAATTCCTATTTTTAGAAATTAAATCCCAACCCTATCATGGAAAAAAAGACAGAAAGACTTTGTTTGGAATGCGGTAAACCTGTTAAAGGACGAGCAGACAAAAAATTTTGCGACGACTGGTGTCGTAATGCTTACAACAACAAGTTGAATAGCGACAACACGGCTTACGTACGTAATGTAAACAACGTTTTGCGAAAAAACCGGCGTGTTATTGAAGAACTGATACCACCCGGCGAAGAAACTGCTAAAGCTAGTAAAGACAAGCTACAACAAAAGGGTTTTAACTTTACTTACTTTACCAATACTTATACAAATAAAAAAGGCGCAACTTATTTTTTTTGTTATGAGTACGGCTACCTGCCGATTGAAGGAGATTATTTCTTCCTGGTAAAGAGAAAAGAAACGATGAAGGTATGATTCGGGAGCTCTTATTTTAATAATTACCTTTATTTGCTAAATAATTATAACTGCTATGTTGTCAAAAATTCATCGCCGTACTTTTATTAAAAATACAGCTATTGCCGGAACGGGTTTTGCTTTAATGCCCAATGATATCAGAGCATTTGCATCCGAAAAAAAATCGAAAGTAAGAATCGGTATGATTGCAGTTGGATTCAGAGGCCAGTCTCACCTGGAAGAATGGCTTCAGAGAGACGATGTGGAAATCGTAGCAATGGCCGATCCACAGGAAAGAATGATGAATGATGCGCTGGCCCTGGTAAAGAAATACAACCGTAAAGAACCGGCAGTTTACAAAAACGGAGATTATGATTACCGTAATTTATTAAAGCGAGACGATATAGATGCCGTTATGATTTCTTCTCCGTGGGAATGGCATATACCGCAGGGATTGGACGCTATTAAAGCCGGAAAAATAGTAGGTATGGAAGTTTGTGGTGCAATAAAATTGCAGGATTGCTGGGATATCGTAAATGCGTCAGAAAAATATAAAGTTCCCGTAATGATGATGGAAAATGTGTGTTACCGGCGTGATGTGATGGCCATATTGAATATGGTAAGATTGGGAATGTTTGGTGAGCTTATTCATGCACAGGGAGGATACGAACATGATTTGCGGGGCGTTTTGTTTAACGATGGCAATACGGCTTACAATAGTGGTGTGGAGTTTGGCACAAAGGGTTTCAGCGAAGCACAATGGAGAACCAATCACTATGTTAATAGAAATGGAGAGCTTTATCCTACACACGGGCTCGGGCCTGTTGCCATGATGCTGGATATAAACCGGGGTAACAGGCTTACAAAATTATCCTCTTTTTCTTCTAAGTCAAGAGGATTACATAAATATATAAACGAGCATCCTAAAGGAGGAGAAAATCATCCCAACGCTAAAATAAAGTTTAAGCAGGGCGATGTTGTTACCACACATATACAATGCGCCAATGGCGAAACCATTTTGCTAACGCATGATACCTCACTGCAACGTCCGTACAACCTGGGTTTTAGGGTTCAGGGAACGGAAGGTATATGGCAGGATTATTCAAGCGGTGGTTTAGACAAAGGATTTATTTACATGGAAAAGAAAATGGAGCATAGCCACAAATGGGACAACCCGGAAAAATGGTTAAAAGAATACGATCATCCTTTATGGAAGAAATATGAAAAAAATGCGGAAGGTGCCGGGCATGGAGGTATGGATTGGTTTGTGGATAATGCTTTTATTGAGTGCATTAAACGAGGTGTGGAATTTCCTATGGATGTATATGATTTGGCTGCCTGGTACGCAATTACTCCCCTGAGTGAAAAATCAATTACCGAAGGCGGGACATTGCAAACTATCCCTGATTTTACAAGAGGCAAATGGGAAACAAGAAACCCGATTTTTGCTTTTAATGATGAATATTAGTGATTAGTAAATGTCAGGTTGAGCTTAGCCTGCTCTGAGTTTATCGAAGGGGGAAGCCTTGATGAGCAGATACAAAAATGTTGAGCAACCTTCGACAAGCTCGGTGTGGCAACGTTGCTGAACTGGTGAATAGAAAAAAACGTACCCCGAAAACTTTCGGGATGCGACGCAACAAACGCTTAATATAAGTTCAATTGTTTGCTATATAAAATTTAAATATGAACAGGAGAAATTTTTTACGATTGTCTGCTTTTTCAGCCTCTTTGCTTTCTATTAAAGAAGCATTGGCTAATGGTACAGGAGGAACAAAGCCCATTGTTATTTCCACCTGGGCGCCCAATATAAAAGCCAATGCAGAGGCATGGAAAATTTTGGGTAAGGGAGGCAGGGCTTTGGATGCCGTAGTAGCGGGTGTACAGATTCCCGAAGCAGACCCAACCGATAACAGTGTGGGTTATGGTGGTCTTCCGGACAGGGATGGGAAAGTAACTTTGGATAGTTGTGTAATGGATGAAAACGGACAGTGTGGTTCTGTAATGGCATTGGAGTATATTATGCACCCCGTTTTGGTAGCAAAACTGGTAATGGAAAAAACACCCCATGTACAATTGGTGGGAGAAGGCGCTTTACAATTTGCCTTAGCCCAAGGGTTTACGAAAGAAAATTTATTAACCTCGGAGAGTGAAAAGGCATGGAAAGAATGGCTAAAAACTTCAAAATACGATCCGATGATATCAGTAAACGAACTGGAGAAAAAAATACAAAATGAAAAGAAGGATGAGCCCCGGCAATGGCCTTTGCCCCTATTAAATCATGACACTATTGGTATGGTGGCTTTAGATGCAAACGGAAATTTAGGAGGTGCCTGTACTACCAGTGGGATGGCTTACAAAATGCATGGCCGGGTTGGCGACTCCCCTATTATTGGCGCCGGGTTGTTTGTTGATAATGAAGTGGGGGCTGCGTCTTCAACTGGTGTTGGAGAAGAGGTAGTAAAAATTTGCGGTTCGCATACGGTAGTGGAGATGATGCGCCAGGGCTACTCCCCTGCAGCAGCTTGTAAAGAAGCGGTTAGACGTATAGTTAAAAACAACGGCGGTAAGGCAAAAAATGTACAGGTTGGCTTTTTAGCGGTAAATAAAAAAGGCGAACACGGTGGTTTTGCCGTAACCAAAGGCTTTACATACTGCGTTACCACAAGTACGGGTTCAAAAATTGTTGATGCAAAAAGCTGGTTTTAACAACAATAAAAATTACCCAATCGTACCACATTATCTTATTATTGCAGAAATAAATCCGGTTAAAGATTAAGAAAATTTTGCAAGAGCCTTGTTTAACTTTTAGTTTTTGATATTATAATTTACAATTTACCAACTCAAAGATGCAGGTATTCAAATTTGGCGGAGCCAGTGTAAATAGTGTAGAAAGGGTAAAGAACATAGCCGATATTCTCAGTAATTACCGCAACCAAAAAATATTAATTGTTATTTCGGCTATGGGCAAAACCACCAATGCTTTGGAGAAAGTGGCAGAAGCTTTTTTCTCTGGTGATAGCCAGAGGGCACTGGAATTATTTAATAGTGTAAAGCAAAGTCATTTGCAAACAGCCAAATACCTGCTTGTAAAAAATTATAATGAAACAGAAAGGCAACTGGCAGATTTTTTTACAGAGGCCGAATGGTTGCTGCACGGTAAACCTGTAAGAGATTTTGATTATTATTACGACCAGGTAGTTTGTGTAGGTGAATTACTTTCAACTGCCATTGTAAGCGCTTATTTAACAGAAGCAGGCATAACTAATAAATGGATAGATGTAAGAGATGTTATCCGTACGGACGATAACTTCAGGGATGCTATTGTTGATTGGGACAGCACCCAGGCCAACATAACAAATATTGTAAAGCCTCTTTTTAAAAACACTGATATTGTAATAACACAGGGTTTTATTGGCAGTACGGGTGAAAATGAAAGTACTACGCTTGGCAGGGAAGGCAGCGATTACACAGCAGCAGTATTTGCTAACATGCTTGATGCATCCGGACAGATTATTTGGAAGGATGTGGAAAGCGTTATGAATGCTGATCCTAAACAATTTCCTAATGCGCAACCCATTCATGAACTAAACTATGACGAAGTTATTGAGATGGCATACTATGGTGCACAAGTTATACATCCCAAAACAATTAAACCTTTGCAAAATAAAGAGATACCCTTGTATGTAAAATGTTTTTTAAATCCGGCGCTGGAGGGAACATGTATACACAATGGCGCACTAAAAAACTTACCCCCCATTATTGTATTAAAAGATAACCAGGTATTGTTGCATTTACACTCACAGGATTTTTCTTTTGTGGGAGAAAAGCCCTTGAGCAGGTTGTATGAAATACTGGCTGAAATAAAACTAAAGCCCAATCTTATGCAAACCGGCGCTGTAAACTTGATGATGTGTTTAGATGATCGGGCTGATAAGATTGACAAACTGGCGATAAAGGCATCAGAAATTTTTAATGTACAGGTAGAAAAAGGGTTAACATTGCTTACTATACGACATTACAATAAAGGGGTACTTGAAGATTTAACAAAAGACAAAAAAATTGTTCTTAAGCAACAATCGCCGGAAACCGTACAGGTATTAATGAAATGACGAAGGAAGGTAAATGCTTAGTAACATCTTTTTTATCACACTTCTATTAAAAAAGTACCTAGGTCGAAAATTTCCCCCTCTCCCATTTTAAATTTTTCAAATCGTTCCACATCTACATTTTCCATTACTTTGCTGCTAAAAATTTCCTTACCATTTTTTAATACCACAAAATAAAAGTCGAGGGATTCATCCTTAATAGCTTCTTCTCTGTCAAAATCATCGGGGTTAAAGGTTATGTGCGCAACTCCGTTTGCATCCAACCCGGATTCTCCCAGGAAATCATCCTCAAAAAAATCCTGATCATACAAACGAACCATGTATTCTTTCCCTGTTACAGGTTTACCACTGCCTTTGGTAAGCAAACGGGCAGTTACTTCAATATTCATGTCGGGATGGAGAGAGAAACGAGACATATGATTGAATTTAAAAGTTAACACTCCGCAATAAAAAGGGCAATCCAGATTTTACATAGCTCCCGCCTTTACAATCGCAGGGTAAATTTAATCATCCAGCTTCAGCACAGCTAAAAAAGCCTCCTGGGGAACTTCTACCGTACCAATTTGTCGCATACGTTTTTTCCCTTCTTTTTGTTTTTCTAATAGCTTACGTTTACGGCTAATATCGCCCCCGTAACATTTAGCAGTAACGTCTTTACGCATGGCCGATATATTTTCTCTGGCAATAATTTTTGCGCCAATCGCTGCTTGTATGGCTATTTGAAACTGCTGGCGTGGCAATAATTCTTTCAGCTTTTCGCACAACTTTCTTCCAAAATCCTGCGCCCGGCTACGGTGGATAAGTGCACTTAATGCATCTACTTTTTCTGCATTTAATAAAATATCCATTTTTACTATGTCAGCATCACGATAGCCGATGGGATGATAATCGAAGGAAGCATATCCCCTGGTTTGGGATTTTAGTTTGTCATAAAAATCAAATACAATTTCAGTCAGTGGCATTTCAAAAATAAGTTCAACCCGGGTTTGGGTTAAATAACTTTGATTGATAAGGATACCCCGCTTGCCCAGGCATAGCGTCATAATGTTACCAATGTATTCCGGTTTAGTAATAATTTGTGCTTTAATATAAGGTTCTTCAATACGATCGGTTTTAACTGCCTCAGGCATTTCGGTAGGATTGTTAACAATAATCTTTTCTCCTTTTGTAGTATAGGCAATAAAACTTACGTTGGGAACTGTGGTAATAACGGTTTGGTTAAATTCTCTTTCCAGCCTCTCCTGGATAATTTCCATGTGCAACAAACCAAGAAAGCCACAGCGGAAACCAAAACCTAAGGCCTGCGAGGTCTCCAGTTCATAAGTAAGCGAAGCATCATTTAATTGAAGTTTATCCATACACTCCCTCAATTCTTCAAACTGGTCGGTTTCTACCGGAAAGATGCCCGCAAAAACCATTGGCTTTACTTCCTCAAAACCTCGTATGATCTCTGGTGTTGGGTTAGATGCCAGCGTAATGGTATCACCCACTTTTACTTCTTTGGCATTTTTGATTCCGGTAATTATATAGCCTACATCACCACAGTTTACTTCTTTTTTTTCCGTCATTTTGAGTTTTAAAATACCCACTTCATCAGCCTCATATTCCTGTCCTGTGCTTACAAATTTTACAATATCACCCTTTTTAATACTACCATTTAATATTCGATAATATACAATAATGCCTCTAAATGAGTTAAATACGCTATCAAAAATTAAGGCTTGTAAGGGTGCATTTGGATTTCCTTCGGGGCAAGGTATTCTTTCAACAATAGCATTCAGTATTTCCGGTACCCCCAAGCCGGTTCGGGCACTGGCTAACAAAATTTCTTCCGGTTTACAGCCAATCAGGTCAATGATTTGGTCTTTTACCTCCTCTACCATAGCGCCATCCATATCAATTTTGTTGATAACAGGGATTATTTCCAAATCATTTTCAATAGCGAGGTAAAGATTACTGATGGTTTGTGCCTGTATGCCTTGTGTGGCATCCACTAATAGCAAAGCTCCTTCGCAAGCTGCCAGGGCCCGGCTCACTTCATAACTAAAATCTACGTGACCAGGGGTGTCAATTAAATTTAAAATATACTCAGTGCCATCTTTGTGTTTATAGTTAATTTGAATTGCATGACTTTTAATGGTAATGCCTTTTTCCCTTTCCAGGTCCATATCATCCAGCACCTGGTCCATCATATCACGATCGCTGATAGTGCCGGTAACTTGTAAAAGACGGTCTGCCAGGGTGGATTTACCATGGTCAATATGAGCAATGATGCAAAAATTTCGGATATTCTTCATAAACCCAGCCCCGACAAAAGGGGATTAAATTTTCGTTTTAAAAGAAACGCAAAAGTAATGAAAAACAGCGAGGTAGAAAGAGTGTTTATGTTCTTAAAAATGATTCAAATAATAAGATTGTTGTAATTATCCACACATCTGTAAAATACGGAAGACGGACAATGGTATGCTGTTCTTTTAGGAATTGTCTATTTCGTTTTTACTAACTTGCGGCAATGCAACAATACCAGCAATTATTACAACATATTTTAGATAAAGGGGTTCAAAAAAACGATCGTACCGGAACGGGCACAATCAGTACGTTTGGTTACCAGATGCGGTTTGATTTGAGCAAAGGATTTCCGTTGGTAACTACCAAAAAAGTTCATCTGCGTTCAATCATTTATGAACTGCTTTGGTTTTTAAAGGGTGATACAAACATAAAATACTTAAAAGAAAATGGGGTAAGTATATGGGATGAATGGGCTGATGAGAAAGGTGAATTGGGACCGGTATATGGTAAACAGTGGCGCAGTTGGGAAGGTGCAGATGGAAAAATTACAGACCAGGTTACGGAATTAATTGCACAAATGAGGAAAAATCCCGATAGCCGACGTCTTATTATTAACGCCTGGAATGTGGCCGATTTGCCAAAAATGGCTTTAATGCCCTGTCATACCCTTTTTCAGTTTTATGTAGCAGATAAAAAGCTTTCCTGCCAGTTGTATCAGCGCAGTGCAGATGTATTTTTAGGTGTTCCGTTTAACATTGCATCTTATGCTTTGCTAACAATGATGATAGCACAGGTGTGCGATTTAGCATTGGGTGAATTTGTACACACTTTTGGCGATGTACATATTTATAATAATCATCTTAGCCAGGTAAAATTGCAACTAAGCAGAGAACCCTACCCATTACCTACCATGAAACTGAACCCGGCTGTTAAAAACATTTTTGATTTTACCTACAACGACTTTACTTTGGAAAATTATCAATGTCACCCGGCTATAAAAGCACCGGTAGCTGTGTAATAGGCTTTACATAGGAAGCATTAATTATTATTTTTCAATAAATATTTTAAAAATGAGGTTCGAATTATGATAATTTCACTCATCGTAGCAGTTTCAACAAATAATGTTATTGGTAAAAACAACAAGCTTTTGTGGCATTTACCAAACGATTTAAAATTTTTTAAAAATACTACCTGGGGCATGCCTGTTATTATGGGAAGAAAAACTTATGATTCTATTGGCCGTAAGCCCTTGCCCGGCAGGTTTAATATTATTATTACAAGAGATTTTAACGGAAATCCAGTAAGCAACGACATCTCCATTGCAAAATCATTTGAAGTGGCTATTGAAAAAGCAAAAGAAACAGACTGCAGGGAAGTATTTGTTGTGGGTGGTGGAGAAATATATCGTCAATCAATGCCCATCGCCAATCGCATTTATCTAACCCGTGTACATGCGGAAATAGAAGGAGATGTTTTATTTCCACCCTTGAACGAAAAAGAATGGGAACAAACGTATAATTTAGATTTTGATGCGGACGATAAACATGCTTACCCTTATTCTTTTCAAATATGGGAACGGAAACGGAATTAATTCCTGTAAATGACTTATGTACACGATAAATAGCTTGTATAAAATTTAAACCTTCCCTTATGGATCGGGGTATCTATTCCAAAGGACAAATTGCTGCAAAGTATTTCTCTTATTATATTAAGGCTTTCCATAGTAAAGGGCATGGAATACACTCCCCTTTTGTATATAGATTTATTACTGATGTACTAAACGATAAAAGAAATTTTTATGCATACAATATGGTGGAAGAAATCCGAAAGCAGTTGTTGCATAATCATTCTGAGGTAAACGTGAACGATTTTGGAGCAGGGTCTGCAAAAATGAAAACCTCCCGGCGTAAAATAAGCGATATTGCCAGTAGTTCCCTTAGCTCTCTAAAATATTCAAGGCTGCTTTTTAGAATGATAAATTATTACCAACCGCAAAATATTTTGGAATTAGGCACTTCGCTGGGAGTAACTACCGCTTATATGGCTATGGCTAACAGTTATACCAATGTGCTGACAATAGAAGGCTCCGAAGACATTGCAGCTATAGCAAAAAATAATTTCGATACATTGGGACTTACTAATATTAATTTAGTAGTGGGGAGTTTTGACGACGTTTTATCGCCGGTTGTTAATCAAATGCAACGTGTTGATTTTGCTTTTATTGATGGCAATCATCGCAAAGAAGCTACGCTCAATTATTTTGAAGAACTGCTTGCTGCTGTACATAATGATTCTATTTTGGTTTTTGACGATATACATTGGAGTCGGGAGATGGAAACAGCTTGGGATATTGTTAAAAAAAATCCCTCAGTAACAAGTAGTATTGATTTGTTTTTCTGGGGTATTATTTTTTTTCGTAACCAGTTTAAGGAAAAGCAACATTTTACCATACGATTTTAATGCAGATACTATGCAAAAGAAACTAATTTTTATTTTTTAATCCGGGTATAAATTGAACACATCTTTACCAATAAAACTGTTAGAATCACTGGAGGGAATTGCAGGCTTTAACAAAGAGGCCTTTATTGAAGTACATAAAAAAAACGATTCAATAACTTCTATACGGTACAATCCATTTAAACAAATAGCTGATGTTAACAGGTGGGTGGATGCAAAAGTTCCCTGGTCATCTAACGGTTTTTATCTTTCGCAACGACCCTTGTTTACCATAGACCCATTATTTCACGCCGGAGTTTATTATGTACAGGAAGCAAGCAGTATGTTTTTAGAGGAAGTAATGAAGCAATTGATTGATTTATCAAAACCAGTCAGAGTATTAGACTTGTGCGCAGCACCGGGTGGAAAATCAACACTCCTGCAATCAATTATTTCTTCCGATAGTTTGTTAGTGAGTAATGAAGTAATACAATCCAGGGTTGGCGTGTTAAGAGAAAATATAATTAAATGGGGTGGCGCAAATGTGGCGGTTACCCATAATGATCCCGAAGATTTCGGGAAGGTAGAAGGCTTTTTTGATGTAATTGTTGTAGATGCTCCTTGTAGCGGCAGTGGCTTGTTCCGTAAGGATGAAAAAGCGATTTTGGAATGGAGTGAAAATAATGTGCAACTGTGCAGCCACCGTCAACAGCGAATTTTGGCAGACGTATTACCGGCTTTAAAGGAAGATGGTATTTTAATTTATTCCACTTGTTCTTATTCTTGCGAAGAAGACGAAGTAATTTGTGACTGGCTTTGTGATGAACTAAAAATGCAAAGCGAAAGACTGGCAATAAAAGCGGAATGGAATATTGCTGAAACCGTTTCTACAAAGCATAAAGCATGGGGTTACCGTTTTTGGCCCGATAAGATAAAAGGAGAAGGCTTTTTTATTTCGTGTTTTAGAAAGAAGGAGGAACATCGGTTTTACTATACACAGACAAAGTCTTTTAGTAAGTCAACTAGGAAACAAACGGAAATATTGAGTAGTTATATAAGCTTTCCGGAACAATTTGAATTTGTTAAGCTGACAGAAGATTTTTTTGCCGTTCCCAAAAATTTATTGCAGGACATATTGTTATTACAATCTGTTTTTCGATTGCGCTATGCCGGTATATTAATGGGACAATTAAATAAAGATGAATTAATACCGGAGCATGCGCTGGCTTTGTCATATTTTATAAATAAAAATTTACCTTCTCTTTCACTAAACCGGGAGCAGTCGCTTCAATACCTGCGTAAGCAGGATTTATTGGTTGAAACAAATGCCAGGGGCTGGTTTTTGGTTACGTTTGAAAATACAAATCTTGGGTGGGTAAAAATTTTACCAAATCGTATCAATAATTATTATCCCAAAGAGTGGAGAATACTAAAAGTATAAATAAGCTTTTAAGTACATAAAAATTATTAAAGGAAACTGTTTGTTAATAATGCGAGCTTAATATATAGATTGGCAGCGTAATATTTTAAAAGAATCTTTAATAAGTCTTTTAGTTTGCCGCATATTTTTTACTTTCGCTGATATTTATGTTTTAACCCGTAAATGATTATAATATGGCAAATAAAATTAAAGTAGCCAACCCCGTTGTGGAACTGGATGGCGATGAAATGACAAGGATTATTTGGAAGTTTATAAAAGAAAAATTGATCCTCCCCTATCTTGATGTTGACATAAAATATTTTGATCTTGGTATAGAATACAGGGATAAGACGAATGACCAGGTGACCGTTGATGCAGCTAATGCTATTAAAGAAATTGGTGTCGGCATTAAATGTGCTACCATTACTCCGGACGAAGCAAGGGTAAAAGAATTTAGCCTGAAGCAAATGTGGAAAAGCCCTAATGGCACAATACGAAATATTTTGGACGGAACGGTATTTCGTGAGCCTATTGTAATTAATAATATACCCCGGTTAGTAACCAACTGGACAGCTCCTATTATTGTGGGCCGTCATGCTTTTGGTGATCAATATCGTGCTACGGATACGGTGATAAAAGGTAAAGGAAAGCTCACCATGACGTTTACTCCCGAAGGTGGTGGTGAACCTCAAACGTTTGAAGTATTTAATTTTAAAGGAGATGGGGTGGCTATGACAATGTATAATACAGATGAAAGTATAAAAGGTTTTGCCCGGAGTTGCTTTAATATGGCATTAAGTAAAAAATGGCCTTTATATCTTTCTACTAAAAACACCATTCTTAAAAAATATGATGGCCGGTTTAAAGATATTTTTGAGGAAATTTATAAAAACGAATTCAAGCCCCAATTTGATGCGGCGGGAATTACGTACGAGCACCGCCTGATTGATGACATGGTGGCCAGCGCCCTGAAATGGAATGGAAATTTTGTATGGGCATGTAAAAACTATGATGGTGATGTGCAGAGCGATACGATAGCACAGGGCTTTGGGTCATTAGGGTTAATGACATCGGTATTAATTACACCGGATGGAAAAACCATGGAAGCGGAAGCAGCTCATGGCACTGTTACCCGTCACTACCGTGATTACCAGGCTGGGAAACCTACTTCTACCAATCCTATTGCCTCTATTTTTGCATGGACAAGGGGACTTGCATTTCGCGGTAAATTAGATGGTAACCAGCCATTAATCGACTTTTCCAATGCGTTGGAAACGGTATGTATTGAGACCGTAGAGCAAGGTAAAATGACGAAAGATTTAGCATTATGCATCCATGGTAATAAAGTAAATCATGGCGATCATTATTTATATACCGAAGAGTTTTTAGATGCTATTGATGAGAATTTAAAGAAGAGAATGGGGTACTAAAATTATCGTTCCAACTATATACTTATGATCCCGTTTCGTAAAGAGACGGGATTGTTTTTAATGCTCCGTTTCTTAATAAGTCTTATCCTTAAAAAAAAATTGCTTATTGATGTGAGGCATTATATTATAAGTATTTACAGGAGTACATCATTATAATAAATAAAGATTTAGCCTTAGCTATTTAATTTATCCAAACTTTTTTATGACGAAAGAAGAATTACTACACGAATTAAAGCACCAGACCTGGATAATGATAAAACCCTCACCCATTCATGGTATTGGTGTGTTTGCTATTCGCGATATTCCTAAAGGAACAAGGGGAATCTTTTCGGGCACTATGGGCGGATGGATTGAATTAACTTATGCAGAAGTAGAGAAATTGCCTCCTTTCAGCAAGGAATTAATTCATACCTATTGCCTGTTTGACGAAGAAAAATATTTTGTGCCGGATTATGGATTCAAGGTAATGGATCTTTCGCTGTACCTGAACCATGATGAAAATTCCAATATTATATCAATTAATCACGGTGAAGATTTTGAAGCTATAAAAGATATTACTGCCGGCGATGAGTTGTTTATTAATTATGGTGAAATAGTGGATAGTGATAATTAAAGGTTGTTTATTCAGCCATAACAAAAGCGAGTTTATCATTAGCTTTGTTAACTGCCAATCTGGAAATTCCCTTTAATGGCAAATTTGAATGTATTTTAACGGGTTCCCATTCTTTGCCTGCTTTTGTATTATAAGCAAATATTTTTTCTCCGTCACTCATTAGAATTACTCCGTTATTTAACCAAGTTAAGTCCTCCCGGTTGGGTAAAGTTTTGGTGATGGTGGTAATTTTTCTTGTATTGGGATCAAATTTTTGAATCAGCCATTCATCTGCGCTTTTCTTTTCTACAAAGCTCACAGAATTTTCTCCTGGTATTTTATGTAACGAACGACCTGGGTTATAGGCAATTACTACATCTTCCGTTGTCATTAAGTTATAATAATGCAGGCTATTATGCGTTGTATCATCCAAGACAAACAAAAGCAGGCTTTTATCATCAATCCAGCTATGGTAACCCACAGTCATGTAATTAATAATAATGGAGGGATCGCCGCCTGTAATGGGATATTTTCCCAAGTCTTGCACTCCATTATCTCTTTGTATAATGCACGAAATATGTTTCCCATCCGGCGTTACTGTGGGAGAGTATTCTCTTTCGTTTGTTGTGGCAAAGTTTTTGGTAATACGGGTTTTATAATTATACATTTTGATATCGCTTCTCCCACTATCGTTAAAAGAAGCATAATAAATAAGGGGTTGCGAAGGATGAAAGAAAGGCTGGCTATCATATCCCTTGTGGTTGGTAAAATTTTTGGGGGATGATATAAGCAATTGATTTTTATTCACAGAAAGTTTACACAAATAAATTTCAGAGCCTGACTGTGCATCTGCCAGGATAGGGATTAGAAAAAAAAGGCAAGAACGGACGAGCTTTTTCATAAAGAATAATTTGTAGATGAAAATACTAAATAAAATAATGGTTGTGTAAAACAACGAAAAAGTAAAAAAAATTGTCTTATCTTTTAGTTATTGATGTTAAAATTACTAAAACAGTTAATAAAAAGTAGTAAAGGAAAAGATACAGATGTAAATTTACCGTGGTTTATGGAAAATAAATTCCCGTTAATTTTTATTATCTCTTTGTTTACTGTGGCAATGGCAGGTGCACAACCCTGCACTACACTTGGACAAACACCTTCTACTGCTTTTCCTGTGTGTGGTACAAAAATTTTTAAACAGAGTATAGTGCCAAATTGTGGAGGTACGCGTATCCCAGGACCTTGCGATATGGATCTCGTGACAGATACTAATCCATTCTGGTATAAATTTACTTGTTATGTTACCGGGTCACTCGGATTCATCATAACCCCTGATGATCTAAATGAGGATTATGATTGGCAAATTTTTGATATTACCGGACGCAATCCAAATGAAATATATACTAACCGTTCATTATTTGTAGCTTGTAATTGGTCTGGAAATTTTGGAGCCACCGGAACTTCCTCTACAGGTAACTCGTTGCAGAATTGTGGTGGTCCGGCTTATCCAACTTTTAGCGCCATGCCAATTTTATCTCAGGGGCATGAATATCTTTTGCTAATTAGCCACTTTACAAGATTCAATCCTTCAACAAAAGGTTATACATTGGAATTTGGGGGTGGCACAGCCAGCATTACTGACCCTGTAATTCCTTC
>DASSYR010000019.1:0-10156 GCA_035703165.1 Chitinophagaceae bacterium | reverse complement strand
GGGATTACTTCAATTTTTCCGGGCCGGCCTTTAGCATGGTATTCTAATGCCTGCTGGCGACGAGACTGGTCTTTCTGCATATTTGATGTTTTACTTTATACCGCTATTTTTAAGATAACAAATTGGCAAGCAGCGGCGAAGAAGTGCAATTTACGAAAATGGAATTAAGTGGGGGGTGGGGGTGGTTGTTTGTTGCTGGTTGAATAATCATTGTCTCGTCTAACTGTCATTTCGACGACGAAGTATAAGGAGGAGAAGTTTACCGACTGAAAACAAAAAAAATGATGTACCATAAGCCAGCACCACTATTAAGCTGTGCTTGCGTCGCACTCTTGTACATTCAGTAATTTTAAGCAGCAAATTGTCTGAGCTATGATTTATTTGATTTTGGTGATTGAGTGGAAGCATTAATATTGATACTTGTTTCGTAAGATACGTGCCGAGACATTGGCTCTTTGGAAAGTGTCAGAGTATGCAATGGCTCAATATTATTAATACTAAAATGTAGTCTCTACTTTTGCAAAACCAAATAATAATTTGATTTGTATTCAATAAAACTTATTATTTAAATTTGTTAATAACCAGTTCAATGACAAAGCAAGAATTACGCTTAGAAATTATTGAAAGCCTTACTAATCAGGGTTTCTCTGTGAATGGGCATATTGTTCCTTCTGCATCGACTAAAAAACATTTTCAAAAAATTCAACAACACTCACGTAAAGAGCAAATACTTCTTCAAAAGAATTTTTTAATAGATAATATCAACACTGTAAAGAAATATTTAATTAATGGCATCGATATAGAGCCAGAAAAGATTGATTTAGAATTGAGGCTTGTGGAAGAAGGTACAGAAGAAAATATTTTGTTTCGTTGGTGGAATCTTGCATGGTGGAGCGTACCTTATCAAAGAGCATATGGTCGGCAAATGCGATTTTTGTTATGGGATAAATATCATAATGCCCCATTTGGGTTAATTGGATTGCAAAGTCCGGTTTTAAAAATGGCAGTTCGTGATAAATACTTGAACATACCCAAAGATGACTTAGATTATATTATTAATCAATCCCTCCAAGCTCAAAGGCTTGGGGCATTACCTCCCTACAATAAATTATTAGGCGGAAAAATGGTTGCATTGACTGTAACGTCTAATGAAATTAGAAAAGAATATCAAAGGAAGTATAAGGGTTCTGTAACAGTATTAGAGAAAAGGCAAATTGATTCAAATTTACTTTTCGTAACAACAACAAGTGCTTTTGGCAGAAGTAGTATTTACAATAGACTCAAATATAACGGAGAAAATGTGGCCGAAAGTTTGGGTTACACGAAAGGGTCTGGCACTTTTCACATTTCAGAAGAATTGTATTCAAAAATTATTAAGTTTCTTAAAAGAAGAGGCGTAGATATCAATACAACTTTTGGCTATGGTCCTTCACGAAAAGTTAAACTCATCGACAAAGCATTTTCTTTACTTGGTTTAAGTGAGTATCATTATCACAATGTTCAAAGAGAATTTTTTATTTTCCCAATTGCAAAAAATATTGATAATGTTATTAGCAAAGGAGTACGACCAGTTTCCTATAATCGTCCATTAACCCAGCTTGCTGAGTATTGGAAAGAACGATGGGCAATTCCACGAAGCTTAAGGCAGGAAGATTGGAAAGCTTTTGATGGAAATAAATTTATAACAGCTACTAAAAGAAATATAAGCAGATGGAGCAATTGAATAAACAACCCTTTGGATTGTTGCCCGAGGCTTTAGTAGAAGAGCTGTTAGGCCAATGTGGGACTGTAGCTAAGGAATTAATTCAAAATTTACATGATGTAAGAGGCAACAAAAAAGAATTTCAAGCAGGGCTTGAAAAACTTGGCTTGCTAAAACGGTCAATGGATTTGCCTGCTGGTAACGATATACCCACAACTTGTGCTGTTGATGGATCGTACATTGTTGAGAAATTGATGGCGACCGACTTGGTTGCCTGTGCTGCTGTTGCGATTGAAGGGTTAACTCCACCAGAAGAAAAAAGATATTGGCCGAGACCTCATCACATCAAACCATTTATTGAAGGGATAAAGCATAACCCCGATACAACAATAATTACACAAGGGATAGTTTGGATGATGGAGGTAACTTTAGCATCCCAAGCCCCTCATGACATTGTTTTTATTGATGGTTCTATTATCAACCCATTTGGGAAAGTAAATGCTGCATTATCTAAGTTGAAGGATAATAAGGAACTACAGAAGGCAAGATTAGGAAAAGAAATTATGGACCGGTTTGAAGAGTTTCTAGATTCATATTATATAATGCTTTCTAACACCCGAACCGATAAACTTTGGGTTGGTATTCCGAAACATACCTCTTTGAGTGAACTTGGCGAGCATCCCTCTTTGAATTGGCCGAAACATTATGATGACAGGGCAATTCTTTCAACTGTAATGGATGCAGACCATTACATACATCCGATTCAACACAAATCAGCGGCTTCGGAACATTGGCATATCACAACCGAAGTATTTGGCAAACCAAAGCATCTTGAAGAAAAGGTTCAAAAATGTATTCGAGCAATAAGAAAGCTTCATATTACGTATTACAAACCCAAACCATTTTTACCCGCATTGCGAATTGAAATCCCTGCTTCGCTTGCCTCAAATAGTGCTCAACTGAAAATGCTTTTAAGAGGTGTAGAGTTTCAAACTCAAACACCAGGAATTTTAGAACCATACCCGCTTTACATGGCTGACAGGATGGTTAAAAACTTAAGTGCTGCAATTCCTGCGTTCAGGCAAACTGTAACCAATTCAATGGCTCTTGAAACAGAAGGCGACTTAACTGACCTTCTTTTAAATATGAATAGTTACCGAACCGAAAACGGAAAATAAATATGAGTAAAGTAAAACAAATAGTTGACAACCTTGAACGGATTGGGACCATAGGTTCTCCCTCCACAACTACCGAACTAACTCTTGACATTTTGGGCAAAGCAGTCAACAAGAAACTTGTTGGAGAGCTTGCTTTATTTGATTTTGTGCAAGACGGAAAAGAGCATGTTGCTCTCGGTCAGATAACTGATATTGAATTACGGAATTCTTGGCTGGAAGACCCAACTATGCGTTCACTTGCACGGCAAAGAGGCCAAGTAAATCCTGTAAGCGGTCAACAAGATGTTCACTTAGGTGATATGTCTGTTAGTGCCGTATTTGCAGAAGAAGATTCACATTATGAGCCAAGCATGTTAGGCACTGTTCCGCAAACTGGAACTTACATAAAGTTGGCTGATGACAATGTGATAAACACTTTACTTGAAAGACAGCAACAAGAAATTTTTTATCTCGGAAATGTTTACGGTTCAAATCCCTTACTACCAATGTGGTTCAAACACTTTGACATAAGTTCAAAAGAATTTCAGGGCGGTGCAGGAGAAGCATATCACTTAGGAATTTTTGGTAAGAGCGGTTCCGGAAAATCTGTTCTTGCAAAAACTATGATACTTGGTTACAGCCAACATAAGAACATGGGAATTTTCATTCTTGACCCACAAGGTGAATTCTCAAAAGACCTTCGCAAGAAAGATGTAAAAACTGAAATCGGAAATATATTAAATCGTCATACACTTACTAAATCGGACAGAAATCCTATTGTTTTTGATTTGACCAACATCTTATTAGATAGTTGGGATTTGTTTTTTCAATTGCTAATAGAGTTTAAATTCTTTTTTGATTTAGGAATAAAGAATATTAACTACCAAGATTCCGCATCAGATTACTTAATTGATTTCTGCCAAGACAGCAAAAAAATAAAATTAGAGGCGATAAATTTAGAAGCATTGAAGCTTTGTTTAGAGCATTTAGAAAAAAATATCGCAAAGATTTACGCTGGTAAAGATGCCGCAGGAACTGTTCGTGTAACAGAAAACATCACTGAAGTACTTTCAGCTTTAAGTAATAATGAATCTCATAAAGTGGTTAAGACATGGGAAAAAATATTGAAATTCTTTGAAGCAGACAGTAAAAAAAGAACACCGTGGCAAATAATCAACTATGTTGTTACTGCAAAAGATAACAGACCATTAGTTAGTATTGATTTATCTGCTCCACCTGATGGTGTAAGTCAATATACTTGGGATGAGGATATTAAGCCTTTAATCACTTATAGTTTTTTGAGTGTCATTAATACGGTTGCTGAGAAAGCATATAAGGATGAAAAGAGTTTAAATACGCTTGTGGTAATTGATGAGGCACATCGTCTCGCACCTCGTGGGAAAATTGAAAAAGAAAAGAAAGATAAAATTAGAAACAGATTAATTGATGCTGTCCGCACAACTCGTAAGTATGGATTAGGTTGGCTATTCATCAGCCAAACTCTTTCAAGTTTGGATAAGGATATTATTGACCAACTCCGAATAAATTTTTTCGGTTTTGGTTTATCAATGGGTTCAGAGTTTCAAGCGTTGAGAGAGTTGGCTGGCGGTGAACAGAAGTCCTTGAAACTTTATCAATCATTCCGTGATCCCCATAGTGCTTTTAGCGAGAGCTCTCGGCAATATTCTTTTATGACTGTCGGGCCAATTTCTCCATTGTCTTTTTCCGGCACTCCATTGTTTTTTACTGCTTTTAATTCCGCTGAACAATTTTTGAAAGTCAATAAACTTTAATGGCACGACAGGACACAAAGCTTGAATCTCAAGGTGCTGAATTCCTTGTTTTAGGGTTAATGTTGATTGAAGGAATTTCCTGTTACAAATCATACACAAACTTTAAAGGCTATGATTTAGTGGCTGTAAATCCAGAAACAGAAAAAGTCGCAAGGATTCAAGTTAAGAGTCGTTGGGCAACTAATTATGATAAAGGATTCCCAATAAAAAGGTTTGAAAGCGATTTTGTTGTTCATGTAGCATTAAACAGAGGATATCGTTTCGGAAAAATTGCTAAAGAAGGAGATAAAGATAAAAGGTCTCCTGAATTTTATATTTTCCCAACTCAAGTAGTGCAAAATTTACCGAGAAGTTCTTGGGGTAAAATCAATATTAGGAAAATTCCAAATTACATGTCTTATAAAGAAAATTGGGATTTAATCAAGTTATTCCTTGATTAATAATACACTTGAAAAATTTCAAATCAGTACAAAATCTTTACACTAGCTCTATGCTAATCAACCAGTTACCACCTCCATGTTACACTGAGCTTGTCGAAGTGTTACTCGGCACCAGTATTATACCGCCCGGCAAGGCTTCGACAGGCTCAGCCTGGCAATTCCCTTTAAAAACAGCCATTTTCCACCATCCGTCTGCTTTTTTTAAAATAATTCCAAAAAAATTTGGAAACCGAACCCTGAAGTGAGTGACACAACCGTCTCTGCCCAACGAACCGAACATTGGCTACATAAATCTTCTTCTAAACATCCATAGTCTAATAATGCTGACATACTCAGCCTGGTAATTCCCTTTAAAAGCAGCCATTTTCCACCATCCATCTGCTTTTTTTAAAATAATTCCAAAAAAATTTGGAAACCGAACCCTGAAGTGAGTGACACAACCGCCGATGCCCAATGAACCGAACATTGGCTACATAAATCTTCTTCTAAACATCCATAGTCTAATAATGCTGACATACTCAGCCTGGCAATTCCCTTTAAAAGCAGCCATTTTCTACCACCCATCCACCTTTTTAAAAAAACTTCCAAAAAAATTTGGAAAACCCCATAAACATTCCGTATGTTTGTGTGTACTATTAAAGTAGTACACTAAAACACCAAGTCAACTTATGATATCAGTCAACAACCTGCATTTCGCTTACAAACGCAAACCGGTGTTTACCGGGCTCAGCCTCCAGCTACAGCCGGGCCACATTTACGGTTTGCTCGGCAAAAACGGAACAGGCAAATCAACCCTGCTCCGTAATATCAGCGGTTTGCTTTTTCCCAGAAAGGGCAACATTGAAGTACTGGGCCACAATCCGGCCGAACGCAAACCGGCCTTTTTGGAAGAAGTGTTTATGGTGCCCGAAGAATTTTACCTGCCCAATGTGAAGATGGACGAGTTGCTGAAGTACCAGGCAAAGTTTTACCCTAAGTTTAGTGTGGAGCAATTTAACCGCTACGTGAGGGAGTTCGACATCCCCACAGACACCACCCTGCAGGAAATGAGTTACGGACAAAAGAAGAAAGTATTAATAAGTTTTGGACTTGCCAGCAATACCAGTGTTTTGCTGATGGATGAACCCACCAACGGATTGGATATTATGAGCAAAAGCCAGTTTAGAAAAGTAATGGCAGGAGCTTTAGACGAAAGCAAATGCATCGTCATCAGCACACACCAGGTAAAAGATTTGGAAAACTTAATAGACAGGATTACCATCATTGACGAAGGAAGAATTTTATTTGACCAGACGACCGAAAACATCACCCGCAAATTATCCTTCCGGATTTCTTTTGAGGGAGATGATGTAACGAACGCTTTGTACAGCGAATCTTCACTGAAAGGAAATGCTATTATTGAGCTTAACATGTATGAAGAAGACAGCAAGTTAGATTTGGAAATGCTGTACAAAGCCATCGTTACCAACAGAGACAAAATCAACGCAGTTTTTAATTCTTAATTCTAAAATATGAACCAAAGCTTTTCAATGAACCGGTGGGGACTACTGATGGGTAAGCACTGGAGTGAAAACCGGAAAAAATATACACTGGGTATTATTGCCATTGCCTCCATAATGTTATTGTGGTATGGGTTTATGATTTTAGTAGGCCCGGGGTTAGATAAAGATGTACAAGCCCCAACGTATTTTGTGGGTCTGTTTATAATTGGTTGTATTTATGGCAGCTTATTATTTGCCGACCTGGCAGAGAGAACCAGGGGCATTAGTTATTTATCTGTACCTGCTTCTCATTTAGAAAAAGTATTGTGCAATTTGTTTTTTGGGGTGCTTATCTTTTTCGTAGCGTATTTGGCCATCTTCTATATCGTTACTCCGCCCATGATGGCTATATCCAATGCAGTACGGGAAACAAAATGGAAAGCCGAAGGGGCGGGTTATCCTTTTGTAAAATTTGAATTGGTTAATGTTTTCAAATTTGGCAAGGGTAAAGGTGAGGACTTGTTTTACGGATTACACCTGGCTTATTTCGCCATTCAGTCTGCTTTTATTTTAGGTTCCGTTTACTTTTCCAGGTTCAGTTTTATTAAAACGGTTATTGTTGCGTTGCTGTTGTGGTTATTCCTCTTCATGTTTGTAGCAAACATACTAAGCGCAATAATGCCCGATGGAAACTATTTTAATGGATTAACCAACTGGAGGTTGATGAATAATGGAACTGTTACAAACAAAGTAATTATGTTACCCGGTTGGGTGGAAACAATGGTAGAAACGCTATTCAAGTATGGATTTGCCCCTTTGTTTTGGGTGATCACCTACTTCCGCCTGAAGGAAAAAGAAATTTAGACAATTTAAACTCATTATAATTATGCAATTCAGAGAGAGTCAAGCTATATACCTGCAGATTGCGGACTATGTATGCGATAAAATCCTGCTCAAAGAATGGAAGACGGAAGAACGCATACCGGCGGTAAGAGAATTGGCAGTGCAACTGGAAGTGAACCCCAACACGGTAATGCGTACGTATGACTTTTTGCAAAACCAGGAAATTATTTACAACCAGCGGGGTATAGGTTATTTTGTTTCGCCGGATGCCATAAAACATGCTATGGAATATCGCAAGTCTGAATTTACCGAAAAAGATTTACCCAAAGTATTTCATAACATGTATTTGCTGGGTATGGAACTGGAAGACCTGAAGACCAAATTTGATAATTACAAGAAAAAAAATTTCGCCTGATAAAACTTTTATATAATGAAGACAAGTAATAAAATATTATTGGGATCATTGGTGTTTATTATGTTGCTGTTTACAGCCATTCAAGTGGGCCTTTATGCAAAATATAAGAAAGGGGAGTTTGTTACCATAGAACAACTGCATGAAGAAGGTTACGACCGGCATGTAATTGCCGGTATCACAAAAGTAGAAGTGAGCGGGTTAGGCAGCCTGGAAATCATTCCTTCCGATACCCTGAGGGTGGATATAGAGAGAGCAAATGCAAAACAGAGTGATATTACGTATAAGCAAAAGGGAGATGTATTAACGATTAACGGAGGGTTGACTTTTATCAATAGCAAAGGGGAAAAGGAAATTTCCCGCAGTAATACCTCTGTTGTAATTTATATGCCGTCCAATATATCCGTAAACTTTACTGATTGCAATGTGAGATTTAATGGCGGAAAAGATACAACACATTCTTTCTCTCACACGATTATGGCCACCAACTCAGATGTCAGACTGGGTGATTGGCGGGGCAACGAAAAAGATCTGTCTTATTTCGGTACCATAGCTTTTATGGGAAATGGGGGAAGTATAGAATTTTTGCAAGGTGCTTCATTTAAAGAACTCAATCTTACTTTAACGGATAATGAGATGAACGACCAGGGATTTAACGCAGAAAAGATTGTGCTTAATATGGATGAAAAATCAAACATAACCCTTAAAGGCTCTAATCTCAAAAAAGCTTTAAACAAATAATTTTAAAAATTAAAGCGATGAAAAAGGTAAGTTGGATACTGATTTTACTGGTAATTGTTTCCTTTAGCAAAAAACGGGAAATCAATCATTGTGAGGCTATCGGAACCTGTAACAAAAAACCCGTGAAAAATAATGTCACTACCAAACAAGATGGGGAAACAATGATGATGTCACCACTCTCTTTTAACCTGGACATGAGTACCATAGGGAGTATGAATTAATCAATTTCTGCTGATAATAGTTTATACACAGTATTTAATTTTTAAATGAAATAAGTGGCTTAATCAGCCTTCAGGAATCGTTTGGCTAAGGTAAAATAAGCAAAAAAATATAACGGTTACTGTTATACTAACTGATTTTTTATGAGTTCAATGATTGTTCAAACAAAAGACCTCTATTTTTCTTTTAAATCAGGACAACCTGTTTTAAGTGGGGTTAATATGCAGGTGCCCAAGGGAAGCATTTATGGCTTTCTGGGACCCAATGGCGCAGGAAAAACCACTACGCTGCGATTATTACTCGGTTTGCTGAGTAATCAGAAAGGAGATATAAAAATTTTCGATCATCATCTTTCAGAGTATCGTATTGATATTTTAAAAAGAGTGGGCTCATTGGTGGAGCAACCTTCGTTATATCTTCATTTAACCGGGTATGAAAATTTAGAAATATACCGTCTCGTTTACGGCTGTAAAAAACAACGCGTTAATGAAGTATTGGAGATTGTTGGTTTAGCCGCCGCGCTGAATAAAAAAGCCAGACAATATTCCCTGGGCATGAAGCAGCGATTGGCTATTGCTATTGCTTTGTTACCTCAACCTGAATTTTTGATATTGGACGAGCCTACCAACGGACTTGACCCCAATGGTATTATAGAGACTAGAGAGTTGATTAAAAGATTGAATAAAGAATTTGGTACAACCGTTTTAGTATCCAGTCACATATTAGCAGAAGTGGAGAAGATGGCTACCCATGTGGGCATCATTCACAAGGGCAATATGCTTTTTCAGGGAACATTAAAAGAATTGCAGTTGATGCAGACATCCAAATCTGCATTAGAAATTGAAACCAGCGATAATAGCAAGGCTGTTGCCATACTAAACGGCATAACTGAAATAGCATATACTGACTGCAAAATCATTTTACCATATAAAGACAAACAACATGTTGCTGCTATTAACCGCAGGCTGGTAGAAAGCGGACTGGAGGTATATGCCCTTCATCCGCAACACAATGATTTGGAACAATTATTCATGGATATAACTTCAAATAACTAATGAATTTCGCCACAATATTCAAAGCTGAACTAATTAAGACAAAGCGTAGCGCTGCATTATGGGTATGTGTACTGGGTGCCGGTTTTGTTCCTTTTATAATGATGTTATCCTATCTGCTGCAGCCAAAACAAAATATAGAAAGGTTATACCTCAATGGCCGTAATCCCTGGGTGTTTCATATTGGTAATGTGTGGCAGGCTTTTTCTGTTTTCCTGTTACCTATGTTTATCATCATCCTTTGCAGCTTAATCACACAGATTGAGTATAAAAACAATACCTGGAAACAGGTGTATGCTTCTCCCCAGAGCTATGC
>DASSYR010000015.1:0-22301 GCA_035703165.1 Chitinophagaceae bacterium | reverse complement strand
TTTTTCATAAGAAGAACTAAAGAGTTTGCTAAAAAGCTTCGGTTTAGAACGCTTTGTTAGTAACAATGCGTTCTCTTTACTACATGTTTTAAAATAAAGCTTGTGAGTATCAAAGTATTTTTATCAGTACTCTCAGTTGGGGAATGTTCTTTTTATTATTCTGCCCATTTGCTCCTGTATGCTTCGTCCCATTCCCATTTCCAGCGCTTATGGCTCCATAAATAATTAGCCGGATCATCACGAATGGCCTTCTCCAATTCGTTTTTATAAAAAACGGTTAATTGTTCGGGTGTATAATCGGCTCCATTATTAGCTATCAATGTTGCTTTAAATTGATAAAACCCTCTTTTAATTTTTTTAAAACTTACATATACAACGGCTGTATTATTTTTTACAGCTCCTTTTGCAGGGCCAATAACAAAAGGAACTGGTTTGTTAAAAAAATTCATCCAGAAACCGCTTCCGGGGGCGCTGGGGCTTTGGTCTGCAGCAAGGGCAAGCATGTATTGTTTATCAAAAACAGTATGCATCTTAGACCGAAAGGAGGTAGCGGATATCAAAACGGTTCCGAATCTTTCTCGAAAATGATAAAATATTCTGTCAATTATTTTATTGCTAATAGGCATATAAATACCCACGAAAGGAATCTTGAGATTTAAGGCATATAACAAGTTAGCAAACTCCCAGTTAAATTGATGCCCGACAAGGATGTGTATATTTCTGCCTTCTGAAATAAGATTGTTAATTATTTCAAAATCTCCGTCAGTCCTTTTTTGAACTTCTTTTTTGCTGATCGTGATCATTTTGATAGATTCAATGAAAGCATCTACCAGGTTGAGATAAAAATTTTTGGCTATCCGTATTCGCTCCTTTTCTGTTTTTTCAGGAAAGGCGATGAGCAGATTGCGCATCACTACATCTTTACGGTAACCGATAAGGTAATACACCACCATATATATTATATCAGAAAAAAGATACAATATTCTTAGAGGCAATAGGGATAATGCGTATAAGAAACCGTACACTATGTAATACATAAATTCAATTTCGAGGACAAATTACAGGCAAATATTTTATAAAATAACGTTTTGCAACAACGGGCTTTTATAGGGATAATCGGTATTAAAGTGAAGACCCCTGCTTTCATGACGGAAGCTTGCCCCCTTTACTATAAGATACCCAACTGTTATCATATTTCTAAGTTCGAGGAGTTGGGGAGAGACTGTGGTGGTTTTATACAAAGCCTCTGTTTCTTCCCATAACAAATCCAACCTCCTGGAAGCCCTTTGTAAACGAACATCGTTTCGTACAATACCCACATAATCGCTCATAACCGATTGCAGTTCTTTTAAACTTTGTGTAATTAAAATCATTTCCCGAGGTTCTGTTGTACCCTCTGCCTTCCAATCTGGTATATTTTCCCTGAAAGAAATCTTATCAATTTTTTGAACACTATCCATATAACATCGGTGGGCAAATACCATTGCTTCTAACAAAGAATTGCTGGCTAACCGGTTAGCTCCATGCAACCCGGTGGAAGCACATTCGCCAGCTGCGTATAAATTTCTAATAGAAGTTCTTCCCCATTCATCCGTTTTAATACCACCACAACTATAGTGCGCTGCAGGGGCTACGGGAATCATATCCTTTGAAATATCAATCCCGACAGATTTACACTTTTTATAAATATTAGGAAAATGTTCGGTAAATTTTTTAACCGGTATATGCCTAACGTCTAGCCAAACATGTTCCGTACCGGTAATTTTCATTTCGCTATCAATGGCCCTGGCTACAATATCACGTGGCGCCAAGTCTTTGCGCTCATCGTATTTTTCCATAAAGGCTACTCCGTGTTTATTTCGTAAAATACCGCCATCTCCTCTCACTGCCTCTGTAATCAGAAAAGAAGGGCTTACCCCGGGCTGGTACATAGCGGTTGGATGAAATTGTATGAATTCCATATTTTCCACTCTTCCTTTTGCCCGGTAAACCATAGCCAGCCCGTCTCCCGTGGCTATTTCAGGATTAGTAGTTGTTCTGTAAACCTGACCGTTCCCGCCAGTAGCAAACAAGGTAATTTTTGAAAGAATTTTTTCAATTCGGCTTGTTTGCAAATTGAGTACATACACGCCATAACATTCAATATCCTGTGTTGATTTTGTAACGATATATCCCAGATGATGTTGGGTTATTATATCAACCACAAACCAATGATTAATGATTTGAATATTAGGGTATTTGTTTACTGCTTCCAAAAGTGCTCTTTCCATTTCTTTTCCCGTAACGTCTTTATGATGGAGTATCCTGAACTCGGAATGCCCCCCCTCTTTTCCCAATCTGTAATCGCCTTCTTCGTCTTTATCGAAATGGGCACCCCAATTAATAATTTCATTAATTCTGTCAACACCTTCCTTAACCACAATTTCCACAACATTTTTGTTGCACAAACCGTCTCCGGCAATTAAGGTATCTTCAATGTGCTTTTCAAAACTATCCTTTTCTTCGTCTATCACGCCGGCAATACCCCCTTGTGCATACTTGGTATTGGTTTCATCGCTTGTTGTTTTAGTAACAACAATTATTTTTTTATCCGAACAACTTTGCGCCACTTTTAATGCATACGTTAACCCTGCAATTCCTGAACCAATTATTAAAAAATCTGTTTGCATATTTAATACCTTCAAAAAAAATTAATTAAAAATATTTTTTCATTGCTATAAACTAACGTGGTTCAATCCAAACTTTATCTTCTTTTAGCAATTTAATCAGCTCGTCTACTGCCACCTCGCTATCTACATTTCTTTTTACTACTTCTTTCCCTCTGTATAAAGTAATTTTTCCCGGTCCGCTACCCACATAGCCAAAATCAGCATCAGCCATTTCGCCCGGTCCATTTACTATACATCCCATAATAGCAATTTTCACTCCTTTTAAGTGATTGGTAACTGCCCGAATGCGGGCTGTTGTTTCCTGCAAATCAAATAAGGTTCTTCCGCAACTGGGACAACTGATATATTCTGTTTTAGAAATTCTTGTACGCGTTGCCTGAAGTATGGAAAAAGCCGTATTGTTAATAAATTGCTCAACTTGTTCATAGCCTGCTCCTTTGGCGGAAGAATAACGTCTTCCGGCTAATTTGTTTTCTTCGTTGGTAAAAAGTTCATAGCTTTTATCGGACATACCAAGACAGATTCCATCACCGAATCCATCTAATAATAAGCCGCCTGTTTCAATAGCATAGTGAATTAAATGCTCATTACCAGTTTGCCAATTGCTGTCACATATCCATACTATTGGGTTTCTGATGTTACGACTGATTAATTCTATCGTCATCCGACGAACAGATTGCAAAGCGTTTTTATTGGTACTACTTAAACACAGTACCACTGTCTTATCATTAGCGGCTGACTCTAAGTAAGTATAATCGTTTACCGGAGTTTCATCATTATAGCAGTCAATCATTACAAAGTTGAGCTCATTATTAGTAAGCTCTGCTTCGGCAAAGCCTTTACCTGAAAAAATAGGGAAGTACGCACTGCCTGAGCTCTCAGGAGCCGGAAGTGTTATCGTCTGCAACCAGGTGCCTGGATATACGATTACTTTTAAGGTCCCTGGTAATGCAAAATTTAATACCTGATGACCGGTAAATATATAATCTGCAGCTGCATCGCCTATTAACCACTTATCGGTTAAAACATCATACGTGTAACCAACACTTTTTAAATCGGAATGCGTAATATTCTGAATACGACTCAAATCGGCGATTACAACTGGCACATGTTTATCGCCCATGTTTTTCACTGCAAATGTTTCTCTTCTGCCTCCCCCAACCCCTCCAAAGGAGGGTAGTAAATTGAGCATGCGTTCTGTAATTGGAGGCACTTTATTATCCCCCCTTTGGGGGGTGGGGGGGCTGTATCGCTTCACCAAATCTTTACAAACAGGAATTTCAAATTCGGGATCCTCCGTTAAAGATACTCGCACAGTGTCTCCGATTCCATCTTCAAGCAATGTGCCAATACCAATGGCAGATTTAATCCTGCCATCTTCTCCATCCCCTGCTTCGGTTACGCCTAAATGTAATGGGTAGCATTCTTTAAATTCTTCCATCATATGTTTAACAAGTAAGCGATAGGCGTGCACCATTACCCGGGGGTTGCTACTCTTCATGCTTAAAACAATATTGTGGAAATTTTCATCTCTTGCTATTCGCAAAAACTCCATAGCGCTTTCTACCATTCCTATTGCTGTATCGCCATAACGACTCATGATTCTGTCACTAAGAGAGCCATGATTTGTTCCAATGCGCATGGCAGTTCCATATTCTTTACAAATTTTTACCAGTGGTGTAAAGCGATCTCTGATTCTTTCTATTTCTTCATGGTAATCAGCATCGCTATATTCAATTAATTCAAACTTTTTTTTATCAATATAATTACCGGGGTTTATTCGTACTTTTTCTACAATTTTCGCAGCTATTTCTGCTGCATTAGGGGTAAAATGAATATCGGCTACCAAAGGAGTATTGTATCCTCGTTTACGCAACTCATTTTTTATGTTGAGCAAATTTTCTGCTTCTTTTTTAGATGGGGCTGTTATACGAACTATTTCTGCACCGGCTTCAATGCAACGAATGGATTGCTCTACCGTAGCTAAGGTATCCATCGTATCTGTAGTAGTCATTGTTTGAACACGAATAGGATGAAAATTACCGAGGAGTAAATTACCGACCCTGACTTCTTTGGTTGCTAATCTTTCGTACTTGGTTAATGAAGGTGAGTATAATTGCATTGCTATAAAATTATGGATCCTTTCGCCAACTCTTTTAATATGCAAAAATAACAACAAAAAGCCCCGTTAAAAACGGGGTCTTAAACATCCTTGTTTTATTTTCTTTAATAGTTTACTTCGTACTCCAATAATTCAGGCTTTTCAAGCAACTCTGATAAGGAACTAAATATGGTTACTGTCTTTTTATCGTCAGACAGCTTATAATTAACGGCAACAACCTTGTTTACAGCATGAGGAAACACTAAAACGGTTTTATATTGTACCTCTCCTACCACCAGCTTCATTTCTTTAAGGCCTTGTATGTTCGAATCCTTAGATATAAAATCTAAAGCAGCTTGTTTATTGATGAGTTTATAACTAACCTGCTTGTCGGTTAAGGAAAACTTGTATAAATCAGCAACAGGATTTGCCTGTGTTTTCGGGCTTTTTACATCGGATGCAGGCTGGCTGTTATTTTCACCCAATAAATTTTGACTTGCAGCTTGATCAACAACTTTAATTTTATCAAGCATTTGAGAAAGATTTTCTTTCAAATACGATAATTGAGAAATTTTTGTAAAAGGAGTGTTTATAACAATTTTCATTTGCTCATTATCTAAATCAATTTTAACCAAGAGCCTCCCATCTTTTAGCAATTCTTTTTCCATTACTGATAAATTCCTGGCAGTATCGGTAAAAGATTTAAAATAAATAACTGTATCTTTTTTTTCAGAAGCCTCATTTCCGCCACCCATTTGTTTTAATAATCCAATCATTTTACTCATATCCATCGCAATAGAATAATTACCACTACCGTTTTCATTCATTTCAATTTTTTCTTCCGTGTCAAGACATGATGTCAATAGAAAAATAATTGCTGTGCTTAATAAAAAAAATTGTTTTTTCATGCTGATATTTTAATAAATGGCAATGTACATATTAAAAGGCAATTTGCTTACCAGTCTTTTTCAGGCTGCTTGGGTACCCCTGCTTTTTGTCGGGCTATTCTTTGCTGTACCTGCTTTTCTTTTTCTCTGAGAGATTGGAGATATTGCTCTACCTGCTTTTGAGAAAGTTTACTTTGTGGAGGAGATTGAGGGGGAGGTTGCTTTTTTTGCTCCTGTTTTTTTTGCTGATTTTTCTTTTGTTCTTCTTTTTGTTGCTGCTTCTGCTCTTCCAGGGCTTTTTGTAAGTTTTGCCTTGCTTCCATATCATCCGGGTTAATTCTCAAAGCCCTTTTATATGCATCAATACATTCGGGTATTTTTTTTTGCTGTTGTAGGGAAACTCCTTTATTATAATATGCCTTTGCTTTTAACATTTTATCTGCCTCTTTTACTGAATTTTCATACGCATTTTGTGCTTCTTCTAATCTCTTGGCTTTGTATAAAGCATTGCCCAGGTTAAAGTTTGCCTCTGGTGTATTCTTTTTTTCTACAGATTTTCTGTATTCTTCGGAAGCCTTTTCGTATTCCTGCTTTTTGTAAAGTATATTACCTCTCTGCAAATTCTTTTCCTGTGCCAAAAGAATTTGCAACTGTAATAAAAGAAAAAATATAGTAATAAATTGCTTCAGGATTGTGATAATTTATGTTCGGGAATAAATAACTCTACCATTAAAATTAAAATAATGATTAGCACGAGCCATTGAAAAAAAGTTTTGTAAGTAAGATACGCCACATCCGTTATTTCCTTTGCATCAATTGATTCAATCTGGTTTATTAAATTATTTACTACATTATCGGTATTGGATGCTAATTGGTATAAACCTCTGCCGGCTTTTGCTATTTGTTTCAATTCAGCCTCATTAAGCCGCGTGATAACAGTTTTGCCTTGCGCATCTTTTTTGTATTCTGAGCTCCCTTCTTCAATAATAGGCGCCCCCAGGGATGAACCGATACCAACAGTATTTACCATAGCTCCTGTTGATACAAGACTCCTGGCAGCACTGATTGCCCCCTCCTCATGATCTTCACCATCAGAAATTATGATAACCGACCTAAACTTTTTGTCTTTAATATCCAGTGCATTTTGTGCTAATATTAACGCTTCGCTTATAGCAGTTCCTTGTGTAGGAATTGCATCCGGAACAGCCGCAGATAAATACATTTTTGCGGCAGCATGGTCTGTAGTTAGTGGCATTTGTAAATAAGCATGCCCCGCAAATAAAATTAGCCCAACACGGTCATCTGACAGTCTATCCACCAATTTTGAAACTATTTGTTTAGCTTTCTCCAGCCGATTGGGTTTAATATCCTGCGCCAACATACTCCGGCTTACGTCTATCGCAATAATTACATCTACGCCCTTTCTTTTTACCTTGCTGTTCCCTTTAGGCACTTGCCAGTTAGCAATAGCTACTATACCTACAACCAAAGCTGATAATGGCAACAAAAATTTATACAAAAAAAAGCGAGGGGAATATCCTTTAATTAATTGTTTTACCAGCGCTACGTCTCCAATTAACTTTACACGTTCCTCTTTCCATTTTACCACTCGGGTAAATAAAAAGATTAGCAGTGGTACAGCTCCAAGAAAATATAAATATTCAATATGTTCAAAATGTCCTTTCAACAAACGCTAATTTCGGAAATCGTTACAGTATATGAGCAAAAGAAAAGCCAAAGTTTTCATTTTAAAAACAAATAGGATATGTTAAAGAAATCACACCTACTCAATTTTGGTATTTATACGGGGTTTTATATAAATCTATTTTTCCCCCTTAAAAAAACCTTTATCTGTTAAAATATTTTTTAAAATCTTAATCCGGTTATTGTACATGTCAAAATTTCGATCCTTGGTCTGAAGGTTTAATACAAAAAAATAAGGATGATTATTTTCTTCAATCCAGCCAACTACCCAGCCAATACTGTTTCCAGCATCATCAAACCCCCATCCCGTTTTATAAGCCAATTCGTAATTGGAATTTTTTTCCTGTATCATAACTTTTTTAACTATTTCACAATACAATTGCTGAATTGGAAGCTGATTAAAATATAGTTTTTTTACCAGGCCTAATTCTTCATCGGGGGAAATTTTTAGTTTATTATTGAGCCAGAAGGAATCAATCGGGCCGCTGATTTCCATGTTACCATACTTTAAACTATCAATCCACAACTTCATCGTATCTCTGCCAATTCTTCTTGCCACCTCCTGGTAATAGGGAACTGCTGAAACTTTAAATGCCTCGGCCATGGTAATATCTTTATCCCATGCTTCTCTTCTTTTTACTCCGTCCCACTTAATTACCATATTTTCATTTACAATTTTACCGGTTTGCAATCCTATGAGGGAATTAACAATTTTAAAAGTTGATGCGGGTGTAAAACGCTGCTTAAATCGATTGATATTATAAATTGAAAACTCCCCTCTTCCATTGTCATACAAGCCAAAAGTTCCTTCTACCTGGTATGCATCAAAATATTTTTTTAAATCGTCGGTTTTGGGCTTATTAAGAGTGCAGGAGCCGATTATTAAACATAAAAACAAAGGGATAAACCATCTCATAGAAAATAATTTTCAGCCACAAAAGTAGTTAGCGCATGAGTATTAGCGTCAACAGGCAGGACATTTATTACAATTTTTTTGCAAAATTCCCGTTTATTTGTATTCCCAATATAAATCTGTACACGGTGAATAAAATTCTGCTTGCTTTTATTACCTGCATTGCAATCATTTCCTGCAAAACAAAAGAGAGTTTAACTGATATTAATACGGCTAAACTAATTTTCAAATTTAAATTCGACTCAACGCAGACTCGCTTAAATAACATCGGACAACCCTCCTTTATTCCTCCGGGCAATGCCGCGTTGAGTCCGGTTATGAATAAAATGAGTGCTCATTATATTGAACTGGCCCCAAATGCATTAACGCAATTGGGTACCGGTGCTGTATTATACCGTTCTGCAGAAATAAATACAGGAGGAAGCAATGCCATTGATTTTAGCCAATCTCGCTTTGCCGGTAATAATGAAGTGTTTTATGAAATTCCGATAAAAGACATAACTCCCGGAGAATATGAGTGGCTCCGGATTTCATTAGCTTACCAAAATGCAGATGTAAAATATCGGATTGATACTACCATAAATGGCTTTAATATTAACCAGGATAATACGGGTACCTTAGCTTCTTTTATTGGTTTTAACACCTACCTCAATACGTTTACTATAAAAAACCAGTCTCTTACTATAAACGGGAATCGAAAACAGGGTTTTTGGGGATTTGAAACCAATATAACCGCTTCCGGAATTTCCGTTCCCATTACAAATTCCGGACAGGCACCTGAAGGTAGCACTACCGTAGTAAACCCTTTGTTTACAACCTCTCCTATTCCACCGGGATCTTGTGTTATAACTGCGGCATTAATGCCGGGCAAACTAAAAATTACCGGTGCGGAAACTAAAGACATAGTAATTGAAGCTTCTTTTTCTACTAATAAAAGTTTTGAATGGAAAGATATTATAGCAAATGGTAAATGGGAACCTCTAAAAGGTGAAACTCTTGTGGATATGGGTGTAAGAGGAATGATACCTGTAATAAAATAATAAAGGTTGTTTCAGTATAGACTCTTTAAAAAAGAGTAAAGTACCCGATTACACACTCATAGGTTTTAGTACTCCTAATTCCTTTCCGATTTTAGTAAAAGCAGCTATAGCTCTGTCCAAGTGATGTTGGTCATGTGCAGCGCTTAATTGAACCCTGATTCTTGCCTGCCCTTTAGCTACTACAGGGAAGAAAAAGCCTATTACATAAATGCCTTCTTCTAATAATTTAGCTGCAAAATTTTGGGCTAATACGGCGTCATATAACATTATAGGAACAATGGGATGTTCTCCGGGCTTTATATCAAAACCAGCTTCTGTCATTTTACTACGAAAATATTTTGTGTTTGCTTCCAGTTTATCTCTTAATTCAGTTGTTTCACTAAGCATGTCCAATACGGCAATGGAAGCCCCAACAATAGATGGCGCCAGTGTATTAGAAAACAAATAGGGTCTTGATTTTTGCCGCAACATATCAATTACTTCTTTTCTGCCACTGGTAAAACCTCCACTTGCTCCCCCAAGAGCTTTACCAAGTGTTCCCGTTATAATATCAATTTTACCCATCACACCGCGATATTCATGTGTACCTCTTCCTGTTTTACCAAGAAAGCCGGATGAGTGACATTCGTCTATCATGATAGCTGCATCATATTTTTCTGCCAGCACCACTATTTTGTCTAATTGAGCTATAGTTCCATCCATACTAAAAGAGCCATCCGTTACAATAATGCGATTTCGCAAATGCCCTGATTCTTTCAGTTTTGCTTCCAAATCATCCATATTATTGTGTTCATAACGATAACGTTGTGCTTTACATAAGCGTACACCGTCAATAATAGATGCATGATTTAAAGCATCGCTGATAATGGCATCCTCCTCATTAAACAAAGGCTCAAAAACACCTCCATTAGCGTCAAAGGCGGCTGCATATAAAATGGTGTCTTCTGTTCCGAGAAATTGAGAAATTTTCGCCTCCAGTTCTTTATGAATATCCTGTGTTCCACAAATAAATCGCACACTGCTCATTCCATACCCGCGATGATCAATATATTTTTTAGCGGCTTCTAAAACTTTGGGATGGGAAGAAAGGCCAAGGTAATTATTGGCGCAAAAATTAAGCACAATTTTCCCGTTTACTTTTATTTCAGCTCCTTGTGGTGATTCAATGATTCGCTCCGTTTTGTACAACCCGGATTGCTTTATTTCTTCTACTTCTTTACGGATACGCTGTACAAATTTTTCATTCATAATCGGTCAAATTAGAGGTGCAAACCTACGATAATTTTTACCTCATCCCAATCCCGGATTTTAAAAAATAAGTGGTGGTGTAACATTTTTCACGACAATTCGTCTAAATATTAAATGCATAAAAAGTTTAACATTAATTAACGTAGCCGGATTAAAATACTTTTTCCATTACTTTAATTTTGGTACAATAAATTTCTGTTTATGAGAAAAACAGTTATAGCAATGGTTTCAGTTTTGTTGATAACCCTTTTTACTTTCTCCTTACTAAAGAAATATTCCATTACCCCATCGGCAAACAAAAACTACTGTAAAAAAGTTTGTTCCGGACAAGATGTTAAAGAAGATAGAAATTCAAGCACCGGTTTTATTTTTTGGGACATTTATTCCAGCCAAGTCCTTAATATTCAAGCTACTTCTTGCGTTTTTTAATTAAATTACCCCCTTGGCCAATACTGTAACATTTTCCCTTTTAAAACGTATTATACCTGACTAAATGACGATAAGAAGTTAATTTTAGCCCCGAAGAACGTTGTTATGACTGTTCAAGAATACAACCAATGCGTAACTGATTATGCTGATGGCATATATCGTTTTATTTTAAAAAATCTACGTAATGAGGAGGATGCCCGGGACGTAGTACAAACTGCTTTTGAAAAACTTTGGATAAAACGACAAGAAGTGGATAGCAATAAAAGTAAATCTTACCTGTTTACAATTGCTTATAACCAGATGATCGATTTTATTCGAAAGCACAAACGGGTAACATTAAAAAATGAATTTAGGGACGATGTTAGAATAAGTGAAAAGCCAACTCATGATATTAAAAAAGTATTGGAAATAGCACTAAGCAGGTTGAGTGAAACTCAAAGAAGCCTGGTACTTTTAAAAGATTATGAAGGATATAGCTACCTGGAAATCGGACAAATAACCGGACTAACCGAAAGCCAGGTAAAAGTTTATTTACACAGAGCCCGGTTGCAATTAAAAAATTTCCTGGTTAGTTCCGAAAATGTAATATAAATTATTGCTATGATCATTTAATAGTAACACTGTCAAAGCATGAATATTAACAGAAATAATTATGAAGAATTTTTACTGCTGTACGCAGATAATGAACTGACGTCTTCAGACCGGCAAATAGTAGAAAATTTTCTGGAATCAAATCCCGATCTAAAAGCGGAACTGCAATTATTAGTTGATACTAAGCTACCTGCTGAACCTGTTTTTTTTAACAACAAATCTGTTTTATATAAAAAAGGAGCCTTTGTTACAGCAGAAAATTATGAATCTTATTTTTTACTATATGCAGACAATGAATTATCACCCGATGAAAATGTAGAAACCGAAAAATTTGCTGCATCTTCTCCTCAACTACAAAAAGAGTTCGATTTAATACAATTAACAAAATCCGAAGTGGATAAAACTATTGTATTTGCTAACAAATCGGTGTTATACAAACGGGAAGAACCTTCAAAAATCATCCGCATTAGTTGGCTAAGAATTTCCGCAGCGGCTGTAACAGTAGGATTTATTTTATACTCAGGATTTCTTTTTTTGAATAAAAAATCAACACATAACATATCCCCAATTGTTAAGAAGCAAACTCTTCCTGCTTCTAATAACTCTCTATTAAAAGAAAACCCTGGTACTGGTTCGCAAACCCCGGCCGCAAATAAGAATACGGCTGTTGCTGCAAACATTACCCATACACAAACAGAGAAATTACTTGTTGAAAACAAGCAAAATCAATCTAACCCCCTGGTTGAAAAAACTGCCGTTGTAAATTTGAATGTGAAAGAAAATAAAAAACAAAAAATTGCTGTAACCAATCAAGTCGTTAATACGTCTGATTTATCAAAGACAGAGGAAAACAAAATAATGACACAGACTTTAGAACCGATTAAGGCTACCGCTTCTATCGGCACAAATAACTTGGAAAAAGTGTTAATTAAAGCAACATCACTTAACGCATTAAAGCCAGTGGAAATAATAGACACGCCGGTAGGATCCGTAACTGCCGATGAATATGCTTCAACTGCCTCTTACAAGGATGAAGAAAAAAGTAATACCAGCCTTGTTGTTTTTGCCGTAAATGATGAAAATGTGCAAAAGAGCGGTTTAAGGGGCTTATTTAGAAAAGTAAAACGTGCGGTTGGCCGATTTAAAAATAACGATGAAGAAAAAAATAAGCAACTTTCAATAGGCGCATTTTCCATAGCGCTGGCCAGATAAATAACAACTAATTATATAACTAAACGAAAAGATGAACTATGAAGCAAATTTTATTTTTATTAGCAGGTACCATGGCTGGAATTAGTGTATTAGCTCAAACTGATTCCACAGCTTCCAGCGAGCCTGATACCATAAAAGTTGGCGGATTAATTATTATTAAAAGAAAAGGTCCTAAAACAGACGAAGAAAGGGAGTCAGGAACATTTATAAATATTACAAGGCGACACGGGCGCCGTTCAGATAATGTAGAAACCAACTGGGGTGTTATTGATATTGGCTTTGCCGGATTTAACGATAAAACCAACTACAGTTCTGCTGGTGCACAAGCTTTTGCGCCCGGGAGCGATAAAGAATGGTTTGATACCCGTATCAATAAAACGGTGAATGTTAATATCTGGTTCTTTCTACAAAAATTAAATGTTATAAAACATGTTTTTAATTTAAAGTATGGAATAGGGTTGGAAACAAATAACTATCGTTTTACTGAAAATATTAAGTTTGAAAAAAATCCCACCAAAGTAATAATGGATAATATAAATTACCGTAAAAACAAATTAGCGGTAGATTATATTACGGCTCCTTTTTTACTAAATTTTGATTTTACTCCGCAACGCCGACGCGGATTTGGTTTTGGAGTTGGAATGAGTTTCGGATACCTGTACTCGGCCAGGCAAAAACTAATTAGTAAAGAAAATGGCAAACAAAAGTTTCGTGACGATTATGATTTGGAACCTTTCAAAATTTCATATATAGGAGAAGTCAGCCTGGGCGAAGTAAAACTTTACGGCAGCTACGCCACTAAAAATATATGGAAAAAGGGCTTGGATTGGACTCCTTATACAATCGGTTTCCGGTTTAGTAACTGGTAGCTATTTTTCCTGAGGAAAATGTATTGTTTCAATATGCTCACCCATTTCAAAAGAAATGGGTTTTTTTATCCCCCTTACTCCCAACAGGGCTCCTCTCTTTTTATTTAGAAAATATAATTTCTAATATGAATATATTAAGGCATCAATTCTAATCATGATTCAGGCGTATTTTATTATTTACTGAATACTTCTTATTGCAGGAGAATTCGTCTATTAATTTTTATCCCATCAATAATTGTTAATAATTTCTCAAAACCGATTTCCGTTTTATCCTGTTAAAATATTTAAATCGGCACATCGTTTGATTATTTAAAACGCAGCATTTTTAATATGAAAAGAGTTTTGTTTTTAGTATTTGTGTACCCTTTTTTTACTTTTTTGCTTTTAGGCTTTGCCGGTAAAAAAAATATTCTTCCTTTCTCTCTAAAATCTTCCGCAAAAGAAAAAAATATATTCCCTTACTCCAAGTATTCGGTCATTATTGACAAATCTGACTACGAACTAAGGGTGTATGATAACGAAGGATGGGTGGCTACTTATCCTGTTGTGTTTGGCAATGTAACCTTAGCCGACAAAAAAATGGAGGGAGACCGTAATACTCCCGAAGGAGTTTTTCATATTATTGCTAAAAAAAGTCATCGCGAATGGGGTAAGTTTATGTTAATAGATTATCCCAATGAAGAAAGTTTTGAAAAATTTAAATGGCGAAAATTAACCGGACAAATTCCATCTTACGCTAAAATTGGAGGGGGAATTGGCATACATGGAACAAGAAGAAATGAGGAATTTGCTGTAGATCGTTATCAAAACTGGACATGGGGCTGTATTTCGCTTAAATATTCTGATATCTTTGAATTAGACAGCTTGTTACCCGTTGGAACAAAAATAACAATACAAAAATAATCTTTAGTTGCCCAAAAATAATTTTACTTCACTTCTCCACTTTTGGGGCTCTTTATCGCACAGCGATTCGTGCTTAGCTGTTTCGTACACAATTAATTTTTTATTCGAAGTTCCCAGGTTTTTATAAATACACTCTATTTCTTGCCTTGTTACTCTCACATCTTTGGCGCCCCATTGTAATAGTACAGGACATTGAATCGCTTTGGCATATTCGCATGGTTTCAGGTTAAATGCCCAAAAACCTCTTTCTACTCCGCCCCAAAAAGTAAGAAAAGATGCTATTGGCTGCGTAGGTAACCCCATTATTCTTACTCGGCCTTTAACGGCTTCTAATAAGGAAGCAAATGGCATTTCTAAAATCACTTTCCGGGGGGTTAATTTATATTTACTTACGGCATGGGTAATCGTAGCAGCGCCTAAAGATATTCCCCAAAGTACTATGTTTTTCTCTCCTTTGGATTGTATAAAATCATAGGCCAGTTTTACGTCTTCGGCTTCGTCTGCCCCAATAGTACAGGTATTTCCGCCACTACCGCCATGCGCCCTAAAATCCATAAGCAACGTATTGTAACCAATTGAATTGAAATAATTGGCCTCATCCAGCAACTTAGATTTACTGCTTCCATGCCCATGAAAGAGTATAACAGTTCCTTTGGCTGAGTCTGTTTTTATGTACCAACCCTCAAGTTTAATATTGTCAGCAGTATTGAAATACACTGTCTCATACTCTTTTTGGGGAGTTTCCAAGTTTTTTGATTTTACGTAATTAATGCCAAAAAGAATAGCTTTGGCCTTATCCCAACCCGTTATATTTCCAGCTGCTTTAATGGTTACTTCGCCATCGTTATAAAAGTGTGTGAATTTATACGCATGAAAAGCGGCGATGAAATTAAAAAGAACAAATATTATCAGAAGAACACGAAGGGAAAATCGAAGTATTTTTTTCATAAAAATCAAACCACTTTTTTTATTTTATCAATTTTTTTTCAAAACAAACGCTGTTGTGTACTCCCGTGTATTGACCATAATTGGGAATAATATTATATTCATTTTTCGTATATAGCGCAATTGCTTCGGGTTGTCGTTTCCCTGTTTCTAAAATACATCGGGTACAATTTAATTCCTTGCTCCAATTTTCCAATTGATGCAAAACCGCTGAAGCAATTCCTTTTCCTCTTTTATCGGGTCTCACATACATTCTTTTTACCTCCATGGTATCAGGAGAAAACTGTTTTATTGCTCCGCAACCAACTGCTATATTATTTTCATAAGCAACTATAACATGTTTAATGGTATCTATTTTATTAAACAATGCATAAAATGAATGGTCGGCTCCGTCGCGGTCAGCCAGTTCATTATCCAATGCATTTACCAATATTTTGAAATTTTCATCTCTAGAATCTGTTCTTTTATAAATTATCATAATCTTCCTTTTTTTATTTCATCCACAACTCCCGGATCAAGCAAAGTAGTTGTATCACCGAGATTCCGGGTTTCCCCTTCTGCTATTTTCCTTAAAATACGACGCATAATTTTACCACTTCTTGTTTTGGGTAACCCACTTACAAACTGAATTTTATCCGGTTTGGCAATAGGCCCGATTACTCTTATTACCGTTTGCAAAATATCCTGTCTTCTCAATTCTTCACTTCCGTGATGACCATTATAAATTACATACGCATAAATTCCCTGTCCTTTTATTTCGTGGGGATATCCAACCACAGCACTTTCTACTACTCCTGCATGCATATTAATGGCATTTTCCACTTCCGCAGTTCCAATTCGATGACCACTTACGTTTAATACATCATCTACCCTGCCTGTAATTCTGAAATTACCAGCATCATCTCTTAATGCGCCATCACCGGTAAAATATAAATTAGGATATGTAGCAAAATAATTGGTGCGACAGCGTTCATGATCACCATAAGTAGTTCGTATGATAGCGGGCCAGGGGTTTTTAATACAAAGATTTCCTTTATACAATCCATTTTCATCCTTTTCAGTTACTTCTTTCCCATTCTCATCTACCAATACCGGATGAATTCCCGGTAAAGGCAATGTAGCCCAGGATGGCCTTGCCGGTGTTACCCCTGCTAAATTAGAAATTAAAATTCCCCCCGTTTCTGTTTGCCACCAGGTATCTACAATCGGGCATTTTTTCTTCCCCACATGTTCGTCGTACCAATGCCAGGCCTCTTCATTTATTGGTTCCCCTACCGTTCCTAAAATTTTTAAAGTAGATAAATTTTTCCCCTCTAAAGGTTCTAATCCAAAACCCATTAAACTTCTTATAGCAGTTGGCGCTGTATAAAGAATATTTACTTTGTGTTTATCTACAATATCCCAAAACCTACCGGCATCCGGCCATGTAGGAATGCCTTCAAACATTACTGAGGTGGCTCCTGCACTTAGCGGGCCATACACAATATAACTATGCCCGGTTATCCACCCGATATCGGCCGTACAAAAATGAATATCTCCGGGTTTATATTGAAATACGTTTACAAAAGTATAAGCTGTCCATACCATATAGCCGCCACAGGTATGCACTACACCTTTGGGCTTACCTGTGCTGCCACTGGTGTATAAAATAAATAAGGGATCTTCTGCATCCATTTCCTCTGCGGGAAAAGATACAACGCCATCTTTTTCCACCTGTGTTTCTGCATAATCCATTTCGTCCTCCCACCACACATCTCTTCCTTTAATCATAGAAACTGGTGTTCGGGTACGGGTGTACACAATTACTTTTTTAACTGTTCTGTTTCCAATCAGCGCATCATCAATTACACTCTTCAGTGGAATATCTTTGCCGCCACGATAAGCGCCATCGCAAGTAATAATATATTCTGCCTGTGCATCATATAGTCTGTCTGCAATACTTTGGGCACTAAACCCACCAAAAATCACACTATGTATAGCGCCAATCCTGGCACATCCTAATATTGCGTAAACTAACTCGGGTACCATACCCATATAAATACAAACCCGGTCTCCCTTCTTTACACCATTATTTTTAAGCATTTGTGCTACCTGGCAAACACGTTTGTGCAATCGGTTATAGGTTACAACCCGCACTCTGTCTTCAGGATTATTGGGCTCCCAGATAAAAGCAGGTTTTTCTCCCAGAGTTGCCAAATGACGATCAATACAGTTTTCTGTAATATTTAATTTACCACCAAGAAACCAACGAACATGTGGCTCAATAAAATTCCAGTCAAGCGTTTTATCCCATTTTTTTTTCCACTTAAAGTGAGCAGCCACTTCACTCCAATAATTTTCCGGATCTTCTTCGCTTTTTTTATAGGCAACTTTATACTCTTCTAAAGATGTAAGCTGAAAAGGGTATGACATAAGCAATCTTTTATCTGGTAAATTTAATTTTAAAATTACAATAAGCTCTGATAAGTTTAAGAATAATTGATTAACGAAAAATAACAGTAATGAAAATTAGCAAAAGAAGGTGCATTAAAATGATACCGGCAATTTTTTAATTAAAAAACTGGCCAATTGAAAATTTTTAGCTAACATGGGTATTATCAATATCACAAACCATTTTATAGTTATAATTGTTAAGTTTGTGTCATGTCTATTGAAGTATCTAACCTCACTAAGATTTACGGAGAACAAAAAGCGGTTAATGAAATTTCCTTCAAAATAAATAAAGGAGAAATTGTAGGTTTTCTCGGACCCAATGGGGCCGGTAAATCTACCACTATGAAAATGATTACCGGTTACCTGTTGCCAGACTCGGGCACGGCAACGGTATGTGGATTAAATGTAACAAACCACCCAATAGAAACTAAAAAGAAAATTGGTTACCTGCCTGAGGCTAATCCGCTTTATTATGACATGTATGTAAAAGAATACCTGGGGTTTATTGCAGATGTTCATCAAATTAAAAATTCAAAAATCAACATTCAAAATGTAATTGATACCGTTGGTCTAATGTCCGAATCACATAAAAAGATTGGACAACTATCCAAAGGGTATAAGCAAAGGGTTGGTTTAGCAGCCGCATTAATTCATAATCCCGAGGTGTTGATATTGGATGAGCCAACCTCTGGTTTAGATCCGAATCAAATTATTGAAATAAGAGAAGTAATTAAAAAGTTAGGGAAAAATAAAACAGTGTTGTTTTCTTCTCATATTATGCAGGAAGTACAGGCTATTTGTGATAGAGTTATCATTATCCATAAAGGAATAATTGTAGCTGATGACAAATTGAGCCGCTTGCAACAAAACAACAGCAGCAATAAAGTGCAGGTAAAATTTAAAGAGCAAGTTGATACGATATTATTAAGCGGCTTAACAAGCGTTAGCATGGTAAATAAAATTAATGAAGAAACTTTTGAGTTGGATGGGGCCGATTTGAATCAAATAAAAAAACAATTGCTGGAACTGGCATTGCAGAACAACTTCAATATCGTTTCTTTGCAAACCGAAAACAAAAGTTTGGAAGAAGTATTCAGGAGTTTGACGAATGCTGGCGAAGTGAAAAATTAAAAAATAAAACCTTGGTTTTTTGAAATTTTTAATCAGTTGAACAGTATTACGGAACGTATCCCGCATGTTTGTGGGAAGTGATACAACAGAAGTACAAAAAGTTGTTGTCGCTGGTAACAATAAACTACAAATCTCAAACAACAAACTAATATTATGAGTTACATTGTGGATGTTCATGCAAGACAAATTTTAGACAGTCGCGGAAACCCTACCGTTGAAGTAGATGTTATAACAGAAGATGGCGCTTTGGGGCGTGCTGCGGTGCCTAGTGGCGCCAGTACCGGTATTCACGAAGCTGTTGAACTGCGTGATGGTGACAAAAAAAAATATTTAGGGCGTGGTGTATTAAAAGCTGTTGATAATGTAAATAATAAAATTGCTGATGCCCTAATCGGCACAGAAATAAGTCGCCAGGTGCATATTGATGAGTTGATGATAAACCTGGATGGTACCCCCAACAAAGGAAAGCTTGGCGCCAACGCTATATTGGCTGTAAGTATGGCTGCAGCCAAAGCCGCTGCACAGGAAGCGGGATTGCCATTATATCGCTACATCGGTGGAAGCAATGCCAAAGTGTTACCTATACCCATGATGAATATTTTAAATGGTGGCGCTCATGCAGATAATAAAATCGATTTCCAGGAATTTATGATTATGCCTGTTGGTGCATCATCTTTTAATGAGGGTTTACGGTGGGGAGTGGAAATATTTCATGTATTAAAAACGGTGTTAAAGAAAAAAGGATTTAGCACGAACGTTGGTGATGAAGGTGGTTTTGCTCCTAATATTCAAAGTAATGAAGAAGCTATTGAAACAGTAATGGAAGCGATTACTGCCGCAGGGTACAAAGCGGGCACTCAAATTACCATTGCTATGGACGCAGCCAATAGTGAATTATGGGATAACAAAAAGAAAAAATATATATTTCACAAGAGTAGTGGTAAGGAAATGAGTAGCGAACAATTAGTGAAGTTTTGGGAAGGATGGGTAAAGAAATACCCTATCGTATCTATTGAAGACGGCATGGCTGAGGATGACTGGAAGGGCTGGAAAATGCTTACAGATGCCATTGGCAGTAAGTGTCAATTAGTAGGAGATGATTTATTTGTAACTAACGTAACCCGCCTGCAGGAAGGTATTGATAAAGGTATAGCCAACGGGTTACTGGTAAAAGTAAACCAAATAGGTACTGTTACGGAAACCATCAACGCTGTTACTTTAGCTCAACATAATGGATACAATACCATTATGAGCCACCGCAGTGGCGAAACAGAGGACACTACTATTGCAGATTTAGCGGTTGCCCTAAACTGCGGACAAATTAAAACCGGCAGTGCAAGCCGTACGGATCGTATGGCTAAATACAACCAGTTGCTCCGCATTGAGGAAATGCTGGGCGATGCTGCCATTTACCCAAAAGGAAAAATTAAGTTTGCAAAATAACTGCAACAGCTATTACCAATTTGGAGTTGACAATTCGGGGTATTTGATTATTTTTATATCGTCAACTGCAAGTTGAATGCAGGGATCTGATTTGGTAATGAAAATATTAAATTATATTTCATCATTCGTTAAAAATAAATTCCTCCTTGCCGGGATTGGCTTTATCGTTTGGATGTTTTTCTTTGATAAAAACGACGTTTTTACTCAATACGAACGGTATAGTGAATTAAAGGAATTAAAGCAAAGTGCCAATTACTATAGCGGTCAAATTACAAACTGCCGCCAGGAAATAAAAGATCTGCGATTTAACACTTATTACCTTGAGAAATTGGCCAGGGAAAAATACTATTTTCGGCGGGAAAACGAAGATATATATATTATTTCTAATAAGTAATCAGGCAATAAATTTTGCCTCCGGATACAATAATTACTTAAAAGCCCCGTTTTAATAGTACTATTCGCATACCATTTTCTTTATCCTTTTGTTAACAATCCAATATCTGTTATTGTAAACTAATATCCTTTGATTATTCGTTTATTTTTTAACAGTAATTATGAACAATTTTACACCTGAAGATTTGTTACTTTATTTGTACAACGAGGCTAGTCTGGAAGAAAAAACAGCAATTGAAGTGCAACTTCAAAAGGACTGGACATTGCGAGAAAAACTAAATGTTTTAAAAGCCTCTATCCGCCATTTGGGAGAGATCAGTTACTCCCCACGCACAGAAGTAGTATTAAATGTTTTGCGTTATAGCAATACCGCAGTTACCACCTCTGCCCACCAGGAAAATTAATTTTGTCTGGTTTTGAGTAAACATCCGTTATTACTTTTGTGTAATGACGAAAAAAGAACGTTACCACGTTATTATAAATTATTTTTTGAATCACGCACCCAATGCGGAAACAGAATTAGTTTACGACAATCCTTTTCAATTATTAGTTGCCGTAATTTTATCGGCCCAATGTACCGATAAAAGGGTGAATATAACTACTCCCGCTATTTTTGAAAAATACCCGGATGCCATAACATTATCTAAAACAAGCTTTGAAGAGTTATTTCCTTTAATAAAAAGCATTTCGTACCCCAATAACAAAACCAAGCACCTGATAGGAATGGCTAAAATGCTGATAGAAAAATTTAGCGGCAAGATTCCTCTATCTGTTGACGAATTAATTCAATTACCAGGTGTGGGTAGAAAAACAGCCAACGTTATTACTTCTGTTATAGATCAACAACCCAATATGGCTGTAGATACGCATGTGTTTAGAGTGAGTAAGCGAATTGGATTAGTTTCACCACAAGCAAAAACACCCCTGGCGGTAGAAAAAGAGTTGGTAAAAGAAATTCCTTCAACCCTTATTCATAAAGCACATCATTGGTTGATATTGCATGGGCGTTATGTTTGTGTAGCAAGAAGTCCGCATTGTGATAAGTGCGGCATAAAACAAGCCTGTAAATATTTTGCTTCAAAAAACAAATAATGTAAATATCAAATTTTAAATAAAACAGGGGGCTGTAAAGAGAATTAACCACACATTTGAGACGGTCTTGCTAATTTGAAATATAAAATATTGTAAATCAATGCTTTAGTTAATTGACTTACTTGATTTTTATGATGATGGGCATCCCTTTTTAAAATAATTAGTCGTCCCTTAAAAATTCTGTAATCCACAACAGGAAATGGTTTGGGTAAAACTTATAGGGAATAAATCTGCAAGAAAATAGGAAATTGCTTTCAAAATCTTGCAGATTTATTTTATGCTAAACAAGTTAATCAAC
>DASSYR010000007.1:0-14993 GCA_035703165.1 Chitinophagaceae bacterium | reverse complement strand
AAGGATTATCTAAGTTAATTTATTGCGTTAGTTTCAGGGCAATACGGAGGACAAGGTCTGGACGCATCCACGGCTTCCAATAACTGCGTACCCGAATCACCCCCCATTACCATCAGCAATAGCTGCGGTTTACCCCCGTCATTTAAAGCAGGTTGTATTTCCACCCTTTTATAAAACTCTATCTTTTGTATGTCTTCAAACACATGCAAACCAAAAAAATGGTACCGTATGCTGCCCGGGGCATTGGCTTGTATATAATTATCTGCCCATGTTTTGGCCGTAAAGCTGTTTACCACTTCCCCACTATGCGTATCAATAATAAGCGGAGAGTTCCATAAGGCGTTACCAGATACAACGGTTATAGCCAGCAGGTGGTAAGCCCCATTGTCATCCTGGGTATGATGTAAAGCCACACCCAGGCTGCCCTTTGTTTGCAATATGCCCGTAATATTTTGAGGTGTGAGTAAATGATTTTCAAGCTTGGCCCCGGTAGTATAATTATAGCTTAACCACCGCCTGGCAGTTTCCGAAGAAATAACAGCCCCTGTTTTGGTGCTAAACACAGGCTTTATTTGCTCCTCGTTTTGTTGCTTTTTGGCACATTGGTAAAAAGTAATACTGGTAACAGCCAACAGAGCTACGGGGAAAGAGTTTTTAGATAAGTGCATACTATTTAAAGTTTAGGGTTAAGAAATTTAATGAGTATGGTATTCCAGACACAACAGTATCCCCTTTCGGAGCAGGATCTCCTACCGAGGTAGGATTTCCTACGAAGCAGGATCTCCTGCCGAGGCAGGAAATTGCTTTACCAATTTTTGTAAATCCAACAATTGAGAAATGAAACTTGTATGGTAACTGTTTATAAAAGGAATAACGGGGAAATGACACTAAGTGTAAACAGGCTGTGTAAAGCCTGCCAGGGTGAATAAGGTAAACAGGGCACACGATAAATGATTTAAATACGATAAATAGGTTTACTTATAAATTCATTACAAATAAAACTAATTTATTGATGCAAAAATCAGCGCAAACATATATTTATTATAATAATATTTTGTGTGCATTGTTTACTACACTGCATTGTGCATTTTAAATACCCTTGCGGGTTTTTTGCTTCTGTTTACATCTTACAATCTGATGGTAGTAAATATTTCAATTTTTGTAGTGGGCCAACTTAATAATCATTTTAAATTGAATTCTTTTTTTAAACAAAGTTGGAGCGATCCCACCGGGGGGTCTTGGATTAATAAAAACCCGGGTTATAAATAAATTATAATTTTTTTTAATATTATTATAAAAACTGCCCGGATAGGCTGGTTGTTGAAAAGTTTAAACTTATGCATGTAAGCCCAAATGCTGTATGGGCTTGCATTTTAGACAAATTTATTAAAAAAGCAAATTTCCTCCACAATAATTGTTCCAATTTTTCGATTCCTATTTGTTTGTGTGTAATTTTACACCATTAAGATTGAAGGAATATCATGGCCTTAAGTCAAGGATTACAACAACGGCTTTTACAAAAATTATCTCCACAGCAAATTCAGTTAATGAAGCTGCTGCAGGTACCTACTGTTAATCTGGAGGAGCGGATTAAGGAAGAAATTGAGGAAAATCCTGCCCTGGAACTGGGTGAGGATAATTATGAAGATTCTCAGGCAGAAGAAATTAAAGATGAATTTGATAGCAGTAATGAGGAAGACCTGGAATTGGATGGTAGTGAGGATGAATATGAAAACATTGATGTGAGTGAATACGTTAGCGATGGGGATGATGAAATTGCCGATTACAGATTAAGAGATGAAAACTACCCGGACGAAGAGGAGAGAAAAACATTGCCCATACGGGTGGAAACGAATTTACATGACATTTTGAATGGGCAACTGGGACTTTTAAATTTAGAAGAACGTAAACTACGTATCGCGGAGCAGATTGTTGGCAGCATTGATGAGGATGGCTATTTAAGAAGGGAAAACACTTCTATTGTGGACGATCTGGCATTTCGCCAAAATGTTGAAAGTGATGAACTGGAGGTGGAAGAGATCATACAAATGATTCAACTGTTTGATCCGCCGGGTGTGGCAGCAAGAGATTTACAGGAGTGCCTGCTTCTTCAATTGCAACGGCTAGAGGCAGAAGGGAAAAAAGTGGATACAGCTATTGTTGTACTGGATAAATATTTTGATGAATTTACCAAAAAACATTACGAAAAAATTCAACGGGGCTTAGGTCTTAATGATAATGATTTAAAAGAGGTGATTCATACAATCATAAAACTTAATCCAAGGCCGGGTGGCAATGTTGGTGATGCCAACAAAAATCAAAATTATGTGGTGCCTGATTTTTTTATTACAAATTCCGGGGGACGATTAGAGGTTACGCTTAATTCAAAAAACGCACCCGATTTACGCATCAGCGAAGGGTATCGAGATATGTTAAAAGAGTATGAAAGAGGGAGTAAAAAAGATAAACGACAAAAAGAGGCTGTTATATTTATCAAACAAAAAATAGATGCTGCCAAATGGTTTATTGATGCTATTAAGCAAAGACAGAATACATTAATTCATACCATGACGGCGATAATGGAACACCAGCGGGAGTTTTTTCTTACGGGAGATGAAACTGTGTTAAAACCCATGATTTTAAAAGATATTGCAGAAAAAACCAATCTTGATATCTCTACTGTAAGTCGGGTTGCTAATAGTAAATTTGTACAAACTGAGTTTGGCACTTACAGACTTAAATTTTTCTTTAGCGAATCGCTAAGTACCGATAGCGGGGAAGAAGTTTCAACAAGAGAGGTAAAAAAGATTTTAAGCGATATGGTTGGTGGCGAAAACAAAAAGAAACCGTTAAGTGACGAACGGCTTACCGAACTCTTGCAGGAGAAAGGATATAACATTGCCAGGCGTACAGTAGCCAAATACCGTGAACAATTAAACATTCCTGTAGCAAGACTTCGTAAACAATTATAGTATGGAAGAAACATTATTGGTAAATGATAACGGTGAACTATATCCCAGTAAAACCTACCCCAAAGTTATACGAATTATTGCTGCTTTAATCAGTTACATTTTTCATCCTTTGCTTATTATCGGGGTAATGGCCTGGTATATTATTTTTCAGCACCCCACTGCTTACCTGGGCGCTGACGACCGGTATAAAAAGTGGCGTTTAATTATTGTTTGTGTAAATGGCATTTTCTTTCCTTTGGTGGCTGTATTACTATTAAAAGCCGTGGGGTTTGTAAAATCCATATTCCTTCCCTCACAAAAGGAAAGAATTATTCCATATATCATTACTAATTTCTTTTTTTTCTGGACCTTTTGGATTTTTCGCAATACTCCTGAGACACCTGCAATAATGAAAGGGATGACGTTGGGCGTATTCCTTGCCTCTTCACTGGCGATACTTTTTAATATATACCATAAAGTAAGTATGCATGCTATTGGTGTTGGCGGTTTATTGGGTTTGTTATTAACTTCTATTTATACAGAGCCTTCGATTATATCTGCTCTTCCCCTAACTCTTGCTCTTTTAATTACAGGTTTTGTGTGTACCTCTCGGCTTATTGCTTCTAACCACAAACCTGCAGATATTTATATTGGATTTTTGATGGGATTGTTATGCCAGTTTATTGGCTGGTGGATTATGAGTGCTTAATAAACGCCTGCTTCTTTTAAAATATTTATAACGTGGGTTCTTTTTTCTGCCGTGTAAAACCACTGAGGAGTGATAAATGGTTGCGTTAACTTTGTATTGTTATGGAAGAAAATAAAATGATTTATGAACAGAAGCATTTGTAATTTATAATAAAAAATAACCATTATGAACCTTGAAATAAATAACCAGCTTTTTATCGTTGGCGGGGCCACATCCGGATTTGGTAAAGCTGTTTCAGAGGCTTTGTTACAAGAAGGAGCTAATATTATTGCTGTTGCCCGAACAGTAGAAAAATTGCACGCACTACAAACGACACATCCCTATAAAGTAGAAATTGTATGTGGAGACTTAACGAAAAGTGAAACAATAAAAAACTTGCTGCAAAAAATTAATGGCAGACAAATACACGGCGCTTTAATTAATGCCGGAGGCCCACCTGCAATGACTACAATGGAAACAAAATTGGAAGATTGGGATGATGCTTATAAAAATGTAATGCGATGGAAGATTGAATTAACGCAGGGGCTTGTGCCGGTAATGACAAAATATAAATACGGACGCTTGCTTTATGTTGAAAGTGCTTCGGTTAAACAACCTATGGAAAACCTGGTGTTAAGTAACTCCATGCGTTTGGGTGTGGTTGGATTTGTAAAAACACTAAGCCAGGAAATTGCACATGAAGGAATAACTTTAAATGTTTTGGCTCCCGGTTATCACGCCACGTCTGCAATGGACAGGCTTTTTAAAAAGAAAAGTGAACAAAATGGAATAACAATTGATGACGCTATGCTTCAGTACATAAGTCAAACAAGAGTGGGTTTTTTAGGGGCAGCTGAAGATTTTGCTTCGTTGGCCATTTGGCTTCTTAGTCCACACAGTCGCTATTTAACGGGGCAAACAATAAGTGTAGATGGGGGTGTTATCAGGGGCACTATGGGATAAATAACAAAGAATAATTTTTACAGCGCATAAAGAAGTTGAGCCTTCGAGCTTTTCTTCAGTATTTCAGCTAAGTTAATATCGGGAAACAAAGAGCAGGCCGCTTAATTTGTTTTTCTCTTGTACAAGGAAATTAACACGCCACTGCTAATTATACAAATCATCCCTAATAACGAAATCCAATCCGGAAAAGCATCTCCCAGTAACATACCAATAAAAACAGAATATACAATATTGGCATAGCCAATAGCTGAAACAATGCCGGCTTTATCAGCACCATAGGCCTTGGTAACAAAATATTGTCCAAACAAAGCGGTTAATCCCAACAGCACAACATAAATCCATTGTATTCCGCGAGGTAATAAAAAAGAAATAAAAAAAACATCATCCGTAGGTAAAGAAAAAATTTGTTGCATTAACATAAAAACAGATGGAACCAAAACACCTGTCAATACAAAAGATAATACTACAATCCGGGTATCATAAAAAGCAGTTAACCGGCCTACCGTTAAATAGGCAATTGCTGAAGAAATGCCGGATAAAAGCCCGGCAAAATGATAATACCAGGGCAAATGAATATTAGGTTTGTAAATAAGCAGCATACCGGTAAATCCGATGAGCAGCGCTATTACTACCTGCACGGCAGGGTAATCTTTAAATAGGATGGTAGAAAACAAAGCAATAAACAAGGCAGAAGTAAGATTATAACTCATAGCAGTACCCAAGGGCATGTGAAGAATGCAATACAACAAAGTATAAAGTGCAAGCGTTCCCATCGTTCCCCTAAAAAGTAATAAATAAAATTTTCCGCCTTTATTCTGTGGCGGTTTTTGCAAAAAGCCTGCTAGTAAAACAAGCAGTCCAACTGCGTTGCGATAAAACACCAACTGACCTGCATTAAAAGAACCTTTTAATAATTTAGCTGCACCACCCATTAATGAAAATCCGAGTGCTGCAAGAAGCATGTAACAAATGCCTTTATATTTAGACGAAAGTTGAATTAAATTAAAAATTTAGGGATTTTAGGGGATCTGTTAATAAACTGTATTGAATTTTTAAATGAATGTTTGCTTATCAAAAGAATAATTATTATACCTGCGCCTTTTTATCTGCGCAGTTTCAAAACCATCCTCGGTTACGAAATATATAAATCATCCATAAAGGAATAATAAGCATTAATCCTACGGCAATAAAAAAACCATAGTGATGATGAAGGTAGGGAATACGATCGAAGTTCATACCAAAAATTCCCCCTATTACTGTAGCCGGGGCCAGCAAACAGGTTACAACGGCCATCACCTTCATTACCTCATTCATCTTAAGGTTTACATTGCTCAAATACAAATCCTGTAAGTTCATCATCATATCCCGATAATTTTCCGCAAGGTCATTGGCCTGCACAATATGGTCGTACACATCTTTAAAATATTTTTCCGTACGTTCTTCAATCAACTCACTTTCGCTTCTTAAAATACCATTAATTAATTCACGAACCGGGGAAATAATTCTTTTCAAAACAATCATTTCTTTTCGAAGGATATTAATTTTTGCCAAAGAACGGGTATTAACACTTCGGATAATATCTTCTTCAAGAGTTTCAATTCCTTCCCCCAGTCGTTCCATCACCGTGTAATAATTATCAACAATCAAATCAACAAGGTTATAAAAAAGATAATCGGCATTACTTTGTCGTATTTTACTTCCATTAAATTTTAGCTTTTCCCGCATGGGGTTAAATAAATCTTTACTTGCATCTTCCTGGAAGGAAATCACAAAATCTTTTCCCAGTACAATGCTTATTTGCTCAGACTCCACCGCCGACTGTTCTTCATTCCAATACAGCATGTTTAGCAAACAAAAAATAATACCATTAATCTCATCCATCTTGGGTCTCTGTCCAACACTCAGTATATCTTCCTGTACCAAAGGGTGAACACCATAATAATTGCATATTTTCTCCACATCATCCTTACGCAATCCGTCTATATTAATCCAGGTTGTTTTACCGCTGTACAGGTATTGGAAACAATCGTCTATTTTCTCCAAAGAATGTTCGGCCAGGTCGGCAGTATTATAATCATACACATAAATTTTTGTTTTATCCGGCTCTTTACGTTGGGGTGTAACAGTAGGATTTACGTGCAAAATTTTTTGTGTACGCAATAACTCAAATGGATTGAGTAAATAGTTAAGATATTTGCGACTACGTGTCATGAACAAATTAATACTGAAAAATTAAGAATTAATTGCGACAACTTTTATTCCTTTTATTTTAATTTTTTACTATACATCCCGGCTGCCACTATAAAATATAAAATGGTAGTTAATAGATAAACATGGGGTAAATACTTTTTGTTTTCATTAAAGTAATACCAGGTAACAACCGCCAATGTCATCGCCTCGCAAAGGAACATCAGTACTTAAAATCTTTAAATTTCCTTTCAAAATAGTGATGCCAAACAGTGGCAAAAAAAATAAAAAATGCCATTGCAAAAAAGAAAATCGTGATATTAGGATGCTCATTAAAATGTTCGGCTTTATCTACCCCTTTTGATAAAATAACAAAGCCGGCGAGGTAATGCGCCAGCTTTTCGAATTTTAAAAAAGTTTGTTTTGCAATGAATCCCATATTTATAATTTTTTAAATAAAGTCCTGAGTTTTTCTCTTGTCATTATTTTTTCCCAGTCCTTCCCAAGTGCATTTTCCCAAAGTGGTTTCATGCCAAGGGAAACATTGATCATAATGTCAAACTGCTCATCGGTTAATCCTTTGCAAATACCTTGCGGAATATCTATTTGGTTTTTCTCCACCATGTATTTAAACTCTTTTACTCCTTCCGGATAATATTCTTCCAAATGATTCATCACAATACAGTTACCAATGCCATGTTTGGTGCCGAGCAAATAACTCAATCCATAGCTCACGGCATGGGCAACTCCTACTTGTGAATAAGCAATGCTCATACCGCCAGCATAAGAGGCCATCATCAGCTTATCGTCACATTCATCATCCCATATTTGTTTTTTTACAAATACCTCTCGGCATAATTCTAATGCTTTTTCGCCATACGATTTGCTAAATTCATTTAAATATGTTCCCTCCAAACTTTCAATACAATGAATATAACAATCCATTCCGGTATAAAACCGTTGGTTAATAGGAGCATTTGCGGTTAATTCAGGATCTAACACAATTTGATTAAAGGGTGTAAAATCACTATTCATTCCAAGTTTTTTTGCAGGGCCCGTGAGTACACATGTACGGCTAACCTCTGCTCCTGTTCCACTCAATGTGGGAATACCAACTTTATATACCCCGGGAAGCTTTACCAAATCCCACCCCTGGTAATCAGCCGAAGAGCCCGGGTTACCCATCATTAGCGAAACGGCTTTAGCCAAATCCATAGTGGAGCCTCCGCCAATACCAATAATTCCACTTATGTTTCCAAACTCATCTTGTAATTCCTTTGCCAGTTTATCTACTTGTGTTGTTTTGGGTTCATAGGTAACGTCTGCAAAAATTATTTTATCATTTCCACGAAGCGGAATGCGGTTTACCAATGGTTTCCCCTTAAAAAAATGATCTATTAAAAAAACCATAGGCTTTCCGGATTTACGGTGTGGAGCGATAATTTCATCGAGTTGGTTAAAGCATCCACGTCCATATACCACATAATCAACCATTTTAAAATTGCGAAACTTCATGCTACTTTATTTTTATTACAACAAGACAAAGATATTCTACAAACCATAGGAATAAAAAATTATTACGAGGTATAAATTAAAAACAAAAATTCGTAACTTATATAGTTAATACAACAATGAAATATTGCCTTACTATATTATTTTTCACGGGATTTATTTTGAACGGATGCTTTGTTTCTGCTCAAAAGGTATTGTACTCTCCTTTTTTGGAAGCATCTTCTCAAATTCGGTTTGAAGTTATTGGCAAAGCCGGTAACTATTACTGGATACAGAAAAGCAAAAAGAAAAGTCGTTTGAATTCCTCAATTAGCCCCGGGGTAACGGCTTTTGAGGTTTATGATGAGCGAATGAATTTTGTAAAAACAATCTCCGCTCCCTTAAACGATACTATTTTGAAGGAGTATTTTGTTTCCCAGGAGAAATATATGGATCAACTGGTATTTACCCGCATGTATGACTCAACCGGTATTTTGCTGCGTCGCTATACAAATTCCGGAGTATTGGAAGATTGTTTTTATTTGCCTTGCAAATTTCCGTCTCGCATGAATTTGGGAGATTTTTTGCTTGTAAGATCGCAGGATAAAAATAATACCCTTCTGTTAGGTTTTGAATCGAATACAGATTCTGTTTTGAGTGTTCATTCTTTTTTGTTTAATAAAAACTGGCATTTGCTAAACTACGCATTGCTAAAAGACCAGCGTATTACAAAGCCTTTTATTCAATACGATGTAGTAGATTATCCGTTGGAGGATTTTTCCAATTGCCCTGTTAAACTGGCAAACAGCGGTGAATGGTTAATGCTTTCGTCTGCCCGTATTAATCAAAGTAGTTTGTTATTTCATTTTAGCGCCAATAACAAGCAAGCGGAAATAAAAGAAATTCGCTTACCGCTTAATAGTACTACTCAGGATATTTGTTTATCTCTCAACAACGAAAAAAGAGAGGTGTTGATTGGCATATTATCTCAGTATTATTCACCGCTGGCCAAAAGCGTTCGGGTATTACATTATTCGTTGGACACTTGTAAAATTTTATACGATTCTCTTTATAAATTTAAAACAGTTGCTGCTACTAAGAATACGCCAAAAACTATTTATGAAGAATATTTTATGACTATTCCCAACAAGGGGTTTTTGCTGTTAAAAGAATATGGAAGAGCTTACGACAGTAAATACGATCCCGATGAATTATCACAAAATGACGAGTTCGCTTCTGGCGATTTATCTCAAGCGGGTTTGTTTCTTAATAAAAACAATTATACTCGTTATAATTATTTGGCTGGCGTTAAAACTTTGTATGACAGGGGCGATTTGAGCTTATATTATTTTTCTGCCACAGGAAAGGATAGTTGCTGGAGTGGTATTATTAACAAAGAACAGGTAACAGAATTGAACTCAGCCACATTATCGTATGTTTTTCTCCCCGCGGGTAATAAATTGTTTTTTCTGTACAACAGTTTTTACAAAAACAGGGATAATTACAGCAGCTCTACTATTCTGGATTATAACGGTAATGCGTTGCAGGAAGGTATTGTGTATTGGAATATAAAAAATACTCTTCTTTTTCAAAAAGCACGGCAAATAGCTGAGGGAGAATTAGCTATCCCTTACGCAAAAAACGCCAGAAATGGTTTTGCCATTATAAGATTGAGCCCGGCTCCTTAAGCGTATTGTAATTATCATTTATTCAAATTGTAACTTTACCATTTATTCAATAAATATTAATGACGTTTAATCTACAGCCTTTTTTAGCCAACGAATGGGTAACTCTGCGTCCTTTGAAAAAAGAGGATTTTGAAGCTCTTTATAAAGTGGCTTCAGACCCGCTGATATGGGAGCAGCATCCAATTAAAACCCGGTACCAAAAAGAAGTGTTTCAAGATTATTTCAAAGAAGCTATGGAGTCCGGCGGAGCTTTTGCTGTATTTGATTCAAAAACCAGTGAACTTATTGGCAGTTCTCGCTTTTATGATTACGGGGAGGCTGATAGTAGTATTATAATCGGCTATACTTTTCTTGCCCGGCATTGCTGGGGTGGCAAGTACAATCAATCAATGAAGAGGTTAATGCTAAATCATGCTTTTTCGTTTGTTGATAAAGTAATTTTTCATGTTGGCGAAACAAATATAAGAAGTCGCAAAGCTTTGGAAAAAACGGGAGCCGTATTAACAGGTATGTCCGATAAAGTTTATTCCGGAGGAATAGCAGTGCATTGTGTTTATGAAATAAGTAAACAGAAATGGATTAGCCAACTACAAAGCGGTAACCAACTCCTTTAATGGTTATTATTTCCAGCGAAGGGTCGTTTTTTAAATAGCCTCGCAATTTGGTAATATATACATCTAGGTTTCTTGAGTTAAAAAAGTTATCGTTACCCCAAAGCAGGTTTAATATATCCCGCCGATCAATAATTTTGTCTTTGTTTTCGTACAGTAGTTTTAATAGTTCACTTTCCCGAAAAGATAATCTTCGTTCGTCGCCATTATCCTTTAATATTTGTCTGCTTAGATGAAAAGTATATTTACCTATTTTTATTTCATCTTTTCTATCGTCTGGTAACCTGTCGCCATTTTTATAGCGCAATACGTTTTCAATTCGCACAATTAATTCTTCCATGCTAAACGGCTTTCGTATGTAGTCATTACCCCCCAATTGAAATCCTTTTACCAAATCCGGAGTTTGCGTTTTAGCTGTAAGAAACAGAATGGGAACCTGGTTATCAATATTCCGGATTTCTTCGGCAATGGTAAAGCCGTCTTTGTTGGGCAACATTACATCCAGCACACACACATCAGGATGTGTTGATGTAAAAACAGAAAGCACGTTGTCTCCGTCAGCCTCCATCAATACATCGTACCCTCTTGTTTCCAGGCTTTCTTTTACAATTTTGCCGAGAAACAGCTCGTCTTCTACATATAATATTTTAACCTTGGCCATATTCTTTTGGTAGTTGAATGGTAAATTGTGTCCCTTTGCCTTCTTCGCTCCACACATTAATTGTTCCGTGGTGTTGTTGAACAATATGTGCTACATAGCTTAATCCTAATCCATACCCTTTTACATTATGCCTGTCGCCACTGGGTACACGAAAAAATTTATCAAATATTTTATCTTTATATGCATCGGGTATTCCCATGCCATTATCATTTACTTTCAACACAAACGCATTTTCTGCTTGTGTTACAATTACATCAATTACCGGTTTATTTTTACTGTATTTAAGTGAATTATCTAACAAATTATAAACCACACTCATTATATGTAGCCTGTCGGCCATAATCATAAAATCGTTTCCTTCTGTTTTAAGGGTAATGGAAGCCTGGTGCTTTTCGAACTGAATTTTCATGGAATTGATAATTTCTTCCATCAATTTTTTTATATCAAACCATTCTTGCTTTAATTCAACCTGTTGTTTTTCAAACATGGAAAGTTTTAAAACCTTATCTACCAGCAATCCCAATCGTTGTAACTCATTATCAGCAATGTCCAAATACTCCCGGGTGCGTTCCGGATTTTGTAATGCGTTAAAATTTTTCATCGCTTCAATAGCAACGCTTACGGTGCTAATTGGAGTTTTTAATTCATGAGTAATGTTGCCGATAAACTCATTTTTAATTTCGGTTAATCTTCGCTGACGATTCAGGTTTCTGTACAACACAAGAAAGGAGGTTATGGTAACTCCCACTAAAAATATAGAAAACAATAAGGGAGAGAGTATTTTTTTTAAAATATAAACAGAGTTGCCGCCCAACTCCATGGTATAGGTAAGCGGATGAGCAAATCCAATGGTTACCTCATTGGTTTTAAGCTCGTCTCTCGCAGAGGGTGGTATAGGTATGGATAATGTATCATCTTTTTTAGAATCGGCTGATGTCACTCTTGTAATTTGAAAAGAAATATCCAGCCTTTCATTTTTGAATGCGTTGCCAAGCTCTTTTCTTATGTCGTCAATTTTTAAAGAATCCTGGAGCGAATCTATCCCATAAAGAATTTGAAAAATTTTATCTTTACCGCTATCATTTTTTTCAAGGACAGTTGCTTTTAATGAGTCTCTGTCATACAAACGAGGCGGCTTGTTTACAGACACAAAAACTTTGGCCGCTCCGTGTTTATGATTTTTAGCAGAATCCTTCATTTGGGTACGCAGCACATCACCTATTCCTACTAATTGCTCTTTGGTTGATCTTTTAACGTAAACGGCCTCTCCTTCCTCGCTTCTAAAATAAAAATTTACATTTTTCGGTGTAGTGTCCGTTTTTGAAATTAAATTAAGATTTAATTTCTTTGTTTGCAGTTCAAATAGTTTTGTTCTAAAAATAATGCCGGCTTTGCTTTCTAATAATCGCTTTTCCCTGGTATAATTATCTTTTAACCAGTACGCCTGGAAACTGACAATAACCAAAATCGTTGCCAGCATTAAAAAGCGGATTGCAATTATTTTTTTCATGCTCTGTCAACAAATGTAATTCTTTACAGTATAGGGTTACGGCACATTAACCTTAATTAACTTTAATGAAACGATGGTTAACCATACCATCGGCCTGGTTAAAATAAATTTGAGTTAAAATAATTGAAAAATGAAAAAAATTCTTGTTTTATTAATGGCCAGTATTGCCTTTAAGTGGGCTGCTGCACAGGTAAAGGAAGGTAAAATAATTTATGAAGAAAAAGTTGATGCTCACCGGCGTATCCCGAAAGAAAATGAAGAACTGCGAGCCAGGATGCCCCAGTTTCGTACCAATATGTTCGAACTATTGTTTGCTGACAATAAATCTCTTTATAGAGCAAAGGAGGAGGAACCAGACCTGAGCGAACAGCCACAAGGCGGCATTGTGTTACGTTTTGGGAGTATATATAATATTTTTTATAAAGATTTCACTACGTTGCTTTCTATTGAAAAAAGGGAATTGCTGGATAAAGAGTTTATAGTGGAAGACAGTTTAAGAAATATTAGCTGGAAACTGGCGGATGGTGAAACAAAAACCATTTTAAATCATACATGCAAAAAGGCAACCGGCAAAACGGAAAGGGGCAATAATGTTGTTGCATGGTACACAGAAGATATTGTCATCTCATCCGGCCCGGCTCAATTTGGCGGATTACCCGGACTGATTTTAGGATTAGATGTAAATGAGGGGGAGTTTGTTTATACAGCATTAGAAATCGGGAATGTAAAAAAAGCAGATATTAAAGTCCCAACAAAAGGAAAGAAAGTTACACCAGCAGAATTTGCAAAAACCAGGAAGGAATTATTGGGAGATAACAATAATGGCGTAAAAATTGTTACCAACTAGTGGCTTACTATTTTACTATTCTGTGCGCCAACAAAAAATTGTTGGCGCATTTTACTATTTTCTTTTGCTTAATTTAGGGGGATACGCATAGACAATGCGGGATAATACGTTTTGAGAGCAACCCTTTTGCTAATCTTTTCTGAATTTTCCAATTTCAGGTTAAATGTTACTTTTTGCTCATTTGCTTTTCTTTCATTTCTTTTTGATGCGGATAATAAAACAATGCCACCAACAGCTATTGCAGCCCCGCCGCCAATCATTACGGGCCCAACTGTTTCACTTGGAAAATAACTGATGTCTGATGAACTAATAATAGCTCCGCTAATAATCAAAGCGGCTCCGCCGCCGGTTAAAATCCAGCCCCAGGTTTTTTGCGCTTTGCTTTTCTGCAAATATTCCTCTTTGGTTAATTGTTGACCAACTGATGAAAAAACTAAAAAACTTATTAGCAAACATAGAATTACCTTTTTCATAAAAACGCTTTTTTCACAAGAAAGATAATATAGATCGGGTCTCAATAATTGTGACGGGTTGTTTCTCCAAAGCTGATTTATATCAGTATTTCTTTCTTTTACTTTATTAAATTTTTATTTATTAATAGTTTTTTCCGTCGTTGTGGCAGAATACCGTATTATTTGTTCAAAAAGTTTTCGAACTTGATGATGTTAGTAGTAATTATATTTTTGCATCTGTTGTTTGAAGCATTACGTTGACCTAAATCCTGTTACAACATTAGATGGAGCGAAAAGGTTGTTCAACCACCTTTTAATTCATATGCCAATTTTTATTCTGGCAATAACAAGTATCATATTTACAATAATTGAAACCAATATTCCGATAGGTAAATACCATACGGTCAGGAGAGAGAGTATAAATCTCAAAATCTTTAGCTCTGATAAATCCTGTTAATACCCAAAAGAAAAATATCCCGCAAAACAATATAGCCAGTTCCCCTTAAACACACTATCATTTATACAAAAAATTGCTGAACTTCAATATAAATTAATAAAAAAGGCCTGAGATTAATTTAATCAAAAATCATCTTTAAGAAGCGATTTTCAAAAAATGATTCACAACTACCATAAATTAAATAACCCGGCCTGGCATGCACTAACGGAAAAGCACCAGTTATTTAGTATTGGCACCAGCGAAATAAAAAAATATCAGCGTTATGTAGCTCCCTGGGTAGGTTATCTTTCGGATAAGCACAATATTTTTTATGAGCTGGATGCGTTTATAGAAAATGAAGAAAGCGTTTATGTTTTTGATACAATGCCCTCCCTGCCTCCAAATTATATTCATGAAACCACCGTTCACTGTCTGCAAATGATTTGTGAAAAAGTAATACTAAACAAAACCGGCAACGAATTGATTGAAAAACTGGAAGACAGGGATG
>DASSYR010000072.1:0-2624 GCA_035703165.1 Chitinophagaceae bacterium | reverse complement strand
TTTTGGTCTTAACCTCTTTTTGTTTATTATAACAAATTACGTATTTACCAATTTGCCCACTGATGCAGGTATGTTGGTATGGGGTTTTCACAATGTCAATAATATTCTTAAAAACATACTGTTTGCCGTGGGTATTTATTATGCGGGGAAAAAGCATGAGGGGCTTTGATGTTTAACGGGAAAAATTGTGTGGGTATAATAGATATTAGAGTAATGCGTTAATACAACTGTTATGCAACATTTTATAAGACAATAGAATGATAAAGAATCATACCAAAACTGAGAATTGGACAGTTGTTGACTTAGTGAATTCAATAACCGACAATTCAAATAAAAACAAAATATTAATACCAAAATTTCAAAGGACACTTGTTTGGAGTTCAAAGCAAAAGAAAGAATTTATTGATTCAATAAAAAATGGTTATCCAGTTGGAGCATTATTACTTTACAAAACGAAAACTGAAGGTGATATTACGTATTATACATTAATTGACGGTTTGCAAAGATCAACAACATTAAAGCAATATTCGGAAGCACCTACTAGTGAACTTTTTTTTGACAATTCAAATGTAGATGAGACTATAGTCAATTCAATAAAGACAATAATTGTATATAATGAAAATGATGAAAAACTAATAAATACTTTGGTTACTTGGATTACAAGTTTAAAAGGATTTGAAGAATCGAAAGGGTTTAGTTCATTTGATATTTCTAATTTCTTAAATGACTCGCTTACATTAAATAAAAACTTAGAAGGGATTAAAACTTTGACAAAAGAGTTTGTTCCTTCTTTCCAAGCAAAGTCTCCTCCCGAGCGAAGAGAGCAGGGAGGGACGTTGCGCCCTCGAAAGTAGTAGTACCCAACGTATGGCTGTGCCTACACCGTAATTTTTTTTTAGCTTACAACTACAAGTTATGTTAAGAGGCAGCATAGGTGCAACATACGCTGAGGGGGAGAAAAAGCAGGAGGGGCTTTGATGTTTTAGCGGGAAAAAGTGGTATGGGTATAATAGATAGTAGAGCAATGCGTTAATATGGTTGTTAGCTGTAATGCAAGAATAAGTATTGCCAGCTAATAAATATTAATAAAAATAATTTGAAAGTTTTATTAACCGGAGCTACCGGATATATTGCACAACGATTATTGCCTGTTTTACTGGAGCAGGGTCATGAAATAATCTGTTGTGTAAGAGATAAAAACAGATTTAAAAATAAGTATGCTTCACCGAAGGTAAGCGTAATAGAAGTTGACTTTCTGGATAAGAAAAGCTTGCAATATATTCCCGGTGACATAGATGCAGCTTATTACCTTATTCATTCTATGTCAACACAATCGGGTGACTTTGAAAGCATGGAACAACAATGTGCCGAGAATTTCAAGGAGCGGTTGCAGGAAACTAATGCGAAGCAGATTATTTATTTAAGTGGAATTGTAAATGAAAGTGATTTATCAAAACATTTGATTTCGAGAAAAAATGTTGAGTCAATACTGGCACAATCCAGCATTGCATTAACTACATTAAGAGCGGGTATCATAGTAGGTTCGGGAAGCGCTTCATTTGAAATCATACGCGATTTGGTTGAGAAACTCCCTTTAATGATTGCTCCTAAATGGTTAAAAACAAGATGCCAGCCCATCGCTATCCGCAATGTAATTGAATTCTTAATTGGAGTAATTGATAAGCAAGAAACATTTAATAAAAGCTATGATATAGGTGGTCCGGATATACTTACCTACAAGGAAATGCTTTTAAATTTCGCAGAAGTAAGAGGCCTGAAAAGATATATTATTGTAGTGCCGGTAATGACTCCCAAACTTTCATCGTACTGGTTATATTTTGTAACTTCTACCTCATATACTTTAGCATCTAATCTGGTTGATAGCATGAAAATTGAAGTGATCTGCAAACCCAACAATCTGGCGTCGCTTTTAAATATTTCTTTGATTGATTACAGGGCTTCTATTCAACTTGCTTTCGACAAGATTGAACAGAACCAGGTATTGTCAAGCTGGAAAGATGCTCAGACAAGTAACGTTTTCAAGAGGGGAATTTTGAGCTATATGGAAGTTCCGATTTATGGATGCTTCAAAGATATCCACAAAAGGAAAACAAATAATGCTGAATTTACCATCAATAAAATTTGGGCAATTGGCGGCAAGAATGGATGGTATTACTGCAATTGGCTGTGGGAAATAAGAGGTTTTGTGGATCAGTTAGTCGGGGGTGTTGGGATGAGAAGGGGAAGGAGAAATGCTACTGACATTTCGGCTGGAGATACGCTTGATTTTTGGAGGGTTCTTATCGCCAATAAAGAAGAGAAGAGATTACTATTATTTGCCGAAATGAAATTACCCGGTGAAGCCTGGCTGGAATTTAAAATTGATAATAACAACATATTAACGCAAACAGCGACCTTTAGGCCATTGGGATTGTCAGGTAGAATTTATTGGTATGTGGCTTTTCCATTTCATGGTATTATTTTCAGAGGCCTTATTAACAAACTCACTAAAGTTGAAAAAGAATAATAGCAAAACAGCTAACATGGGTCACTGTTGCACAACCCCAAATAAAAAAAAATTGCTTCTGTAGGTTAGCAGTAAAAGCATTGTAGGCTTTCTGCCG
>DASSYR010000063.1:0-8280 GCA_035703165.1 Chitinophagaceae bacterium | reverse complement strand
AAGAAATATTATACCGGATACACTCACAGATCAAACCAGTGCACACGACCCGCTGATTGGTTACTGGCCACACGAGATATCATACGAACAGGCCAAAATTTTGCGTGAGCAAAATCCACAGCAATATATTGATTACGCTTACCGAAGTATGCATCTTCATGTACAATTGATGTTACAGTTAATGGATAAAGGCGCTGTAACCTTTGATTACGGAAATAACATCAGAGCCAGGGCGAAGGAATTTGAAGAAAAAGTAATGAATCATAAAACAGGAGCTGAGGGGGAAGCAATTTATAATGTTCGCTCCGTAATAGATAACTTCAAACAAGGAAGATGTTTTGACTTTCCTGGTTTTGTTCCCGCTTATATAAGACCGTTATTTTGTGAGGGTAAAGGCCCTTTTCGGTGGGCGGCATTAAGTGGCGATCCGAATGATATTGCGATAACCGACGAGGTGATTGCAAAGCTGTTTCCCACTAACAAAAGTTTGCAACGCTGGCTAAAGTTAGCCAAAGAGAAAATTGCTTTTCAGGGATTGCCTGCCCGTATTTGCTGGCTTGGACAAGGCGAAAGAGAAAAAGCAGGATTGGCTTTTAATGAACTGGTAAAGACCGGTAGCGTGAGTGCCCCTATTGTTATCGGCCGAGATCATTTAGATACAGGAAGCGTTGCTTCTCCTAACCGCGAGACCGAGTCAATGTTGGACGGTAGTGACGCAGTAGCTGATTGGCCTATTTTAAATGCATTAGTGAATACGGCAGGTGGCGCCAGTTGGGTAAGCCTTCATCATGGAGGCGGAGTAGGCATGGGGTATAGCATACATGCCGGTATGGTAATCGTAGCCGATGGTACTGATGATGCAGCGCAGCGTTTAAAAAGAGTACTTCGTAATGATCCCGGGATGGGTGTGATACGCCATATGGATGCCGGATATGAGTTGGCAAAGGAAACTGCAAGGAAGAACAAATTAGATATTAATGACAGGTTGTTGTAATAAACTTCCTGCCACAATTCATATTTGAAAGAATCATGGCAGGAAGAGTTGGTGCATTATTTAAGCAAAAAAAACAATAACAACAAAATAATAAATAGCAATAACAATAACCAGAACCAGAGTTTCCAGTTGGTTTTATCTCCTGTTTCAGCAAGTGTTTTATCAGTCACCACTACAGCATTTCTTCCCGGTTGTGTAATTGTTATTCCGGGTGCTGTTCCTGTTGCATCCCATGTTCCATTAACAGTATAAGTGCCATCTCCATTATCTGTTACTAATCCATCCGTACTTGTTCCGGCAACACCCGTAACATTTATAACATCCGCTCTTCCCGGCCCTATATTATTGCCGTATTTATCTTTTGGAGTAAGTGTGAAAACTAATTGTTTCTTTCCGTCTGCTCTTACTGAAACTACGGTTGTTTTGATAACGGTTTTACCTCCGTCAATTCCACTATCTACATGTATTGTCCATATTAACTCTTTGGTGGCTTTGCACACTTCACCGTAGGTTGCCATAATGTGGAAGGTATAATTCCCTTCCTTTTTTAATAAATCAGTGAATACCTTGCCATAAATGCCATGTGATTCTAAATAGCCACCGGCATTTTCCGGATCATCAGAAAGATCAAATATTTCTTCTACGTAGTTAATGGCCTGTTTGCCCGTTTCACTTTCTATCGTTTGCAGGTTGGACTGCCTTAACGGAAGGGTATCAGAATCTATCGTATTGGCTGCTTTGAGTTTGGTACGGCTAAGGATATTGCCAATGCTTTCATTCGGACGTATGACTTTTACTTTCACTTTTGCACCATGAGCCGGATCTCCATCTAATGTAGCTAATGATACCATAGGATTGATTGTGTCACCAGTGAAGTAATTCGTTTTGCGCTGCATAATCTTTAATTCAGGTCCTCCTTTCACTATTACATTGATGAAATAATTAAGATCAATTTGCTGTGCAGGAAATTCACTACCAGATCCGGTTCTGTTTACAATCACTGTCCAACTGCCGTCTTGTTCGCCGGCAAAAGGTAGATTTAGTTTAATAAAAGTCCAAGTATTGCCAGTTGAAGATTCTACTCCCGCCATCCCGGCAGAAATAATATTTCCACCAGGAGATTGCAATTGCATAAATAATGGAGAAGTAGTTTTATCCCAACCGCATACTACCGTAATATGTTCTTCACCGCAAATAGGGAAAGTCATTGGCTTAGCTTTCATGGTAGCTGCAGGTAAAAAGAAAAGAGGATCTGCCAGTGTGCCGGATAGAAAGATGTTTCCAAAAGCCATTGCAAAAAACTTCTTCAGGTTTAACGGATCGCCAGCTCTTGTGTACAACCCGTTGTGTTGTTGCGCAAGTTGGGTAAGTAACGTCCCGTCTAAGCTACTTTCCGTTCCAAAACCTATTACATGAATTTCATCCCCGGTTAATGTTGGATTTACTGCATCAATCATAGGGGGCGTGTTTTGCAAACCGTCTGTAAATAATAAAATAGTACGCAAATTATTTCCGCCGCCAAACTGGCCTTGTGCAGCCTGTAATCCCCCGCCTATAGAAGTAGATCCACCTGGATTTAACATGCCAATTTTCCCACCGGTATATGGAGCTGCATTACCAATAAGTGCATCTTTTTTGTTAACATTAATAGCGCTTAAATTTTCATCTACTATAGCAGCGGTACTAAAAGAAGCTAATCCTAACTTATTACCACCGCCTGTTTGTATCAGTTGTACAAATAAAGAAGCGGCATCTCTGGCTTCCTGTATTTTTGTTTTACCTGTTCCGGCTGGTAATGACATGCTGCCTGATTTATCAAATACCAGCATCACATCCCTTCCCGGTGATGGTACAGGGGTGGCGGCTATATCCTGTAAAATGGTAACGATAGGAAAATAAAAAAGATTACACTTCCCGCCATTCGATAAAACACCCATTATTCTCCCATTGCTGTCAAAGATTCCTGAACCGGAACTTCCCCCAGATACGTCTAAATTTAATACATTGATAAATGTGCTTCCTGTATTGTTAACCGTAGTAAAGGCGGGACTTATGGGAGACAATTTTTTAATAGCTCCATTGGGATGATGAATCCCAAATACCTGTTCACCTACGGCGGGTAAACCATTTCTTATGGGACAAGGGGGAACAGGGATACCTCCTATGGGTGTTTTTAACTGTAGCAGGCAATAATCATAGCTGGGAAAATTGGGGTCTAACCATCTTCTTTTAAGTACTTTTTTTACTTTATAAAATTTACCGCTGTAAGTATTGGAATGAGTCCAGTCGCAATTGGTTTCATAATTAAAAATTACGGAAGCGCTTCCGATTTCCATAGCATTGTCTTCAATACAATGCCCGGCTGTAATTATCTGGTCGGCGCCAATTAAAGTTACGGAGCAAGTAGAAACCAAATCCTGGTTTAAATCGGAATCATGATACACATGTACAATCATCCCCACACTTGGTGCCGTTTTTCTTCTTATATCATTTACATTAGCCAGGCATTGAATATTTTCCCAGTTAATATTATTGGCATCACATATCCACAGCGGATCATATTTGCCCTCAGTATATTGTGCCTCAAGTAAAAAAGGATCGCTGTTAGACAATGCAGTAGGGTCTTGCTTGCCACTATGTCTTTCCCCTCTTCCGTATTGTGTTAACTGCGCAATACCATTGGCGGCACCGTTAGTAATATATCGTATGGGAATATTACCCCCTGCAAAAGTGGCTACGTTAACAGGTCTGGTCCAAAAATCGTTTCCGTCGGCAGATGTAAAAACATCCATATCATAACCGAGGTCCACTTCTAAGCGGTTATTAGCAGGAAGGCTGACTCCGGTAAAATGTAAAATAGCAAATTTTAATCCTCCTGGTGCCGGAGCCGGAACTGGATGAAAAGTACTGGCCCATGTATTTGGACCGGTTGGTGGTTGCCCGGTATCAGGTCCGATATTTAAAGGAGAGCCAAGGGTTTGTAATGTACCTGTAATGTGCGACATAATTGAAGGTTTAACGGTGATGAATATGAATAAAGGTAAAAAGTATAGTAAATCAGAAAGCAAAGCAATAAAATACCACTTTGGTGTATTTTAGTGAATATAGCGAACTGAAATATGTTGCCACCCGCCTCAATGCTATTTCACGTTGAATCAGCTTTTTTTTCTTTTTAAAAAAAGTAAGAACAGCAGTAGCAGGCTAATAAATACAATTATCCACGTAGCATAGTTCTTCTTTTTTTCAGTAGCCTCAACGGTCTTTACAGTAAGTATAAACTCATCAATCACAGGATCAGAATTATAAAATTTCATTTTCACTCTTACTTTATGATTTCCGGACTGGGATTGATTAGGCAACCAGTTAATAACTCCTGTAACGGAGTCAATGTTCATTCCTTCAGGGGCCAGGTCAAAGGAATATGAAACAGCTCTTTCTTCTTCATGCGGCATTTGAATATCAAAAAGAAAAAGGCTGTCTGCAAAAGCATTAACAGAGTTGACAATGTAGGTGCTACTGTTTATTGGTAACCGCATTGTAAACGTAACCGGGGTGTTTCCATCCATTGCCGTGATAGGCACAGGAGAATAGGATACAAAATCAGACTGGTACATTGCATGCCAGGTGGTATCAGCTCCCCCGGGAATACTGGCGAAATCTAACCCGCTTGAGCTGCCCGGGGCTTTTTCAAACGAAGGTGGCCCATCAGCGGTTTGGGAGTCAACCACCCAAGTCCAAACTGAATCTTGATCAATTTTTATTTTTTTCCACCTTCCTGTATGTTTGGTTTTTTGCTTTGCAATACTGTCTTTCCCCACATCATATACCCATAGTTTATCTTCGCCTGTTCCAACCGGACCCTCACTACCGGAAGCCGGTGGAAGTCCGACAGGAAAGACCGATTTCCAGAATGTTCTTGTTATTGAGTCCTCGGAAGTAATATTTACAATCAGCGAATCGTTTCTTTTAATAATGAAACCGCTTACATCTACTTTCTTTCTAAAAGTATTGTGTCCTCGTGGGAAGGGACATTTCCCTACATAAACAACTTTTCCATCAGCTCTTGTAATTTTTGCCTGGTACTGGCCGTTACAAAAAATTTCAAATTTATTTCCTTTCCGGTCTGTTTCTGTATAAAGCAATCGTCCGGTAACTTCGGGCGGGCAAGGAGGCAAATTTGCTGTTTTAATGATTTCGCCCCTGAAAGGGATTGGGTTTTGAGCATGAAGGTTTTTAAAGCTAATAATTGAGACTGCGGATAAAAAGAAAAAGCAAAACTTTTTCCAGGGTATAGCGACAAAGAATTTTTTCTTCACAAAAATGGGGGTTAAGTTTTATGAATAAGAAAAATAAGGCGTAAAGTAAATAATATTATCATCGGGATTCAATACCCCTTTAGTGGTATTTTGGACGGGGCATCAACGAAGAATTTACTTTTATACCCGTACCATTATCACCCTCAGCTTAAAAAGCCTGTTGCGGGGATGGGTGAAGACTTGAAGTGTTATAATAGAAGAAAGAAATTAATTCTTACTTCGCCATTTTATATTCTACATAAAAATTCTTATCAAACATATCTTCCTTCAATTGATCTGTAGTAATAAAGTTTGTTTTAAATTTTTGCCATTTTTCAGTAGCCAAAAAATAGCCCATTTTCCCATTACCAGCAGGTAATTTTATAGGCATGTTAAACCCCTCGATACAATTAGTCCAGCGATAATTTAGTATTATTTTTCCTTTTTCTTCGCTGGTAAAATATTCCAATACGGGAATTTGTGTGGTTCGTAAATATTGGTCAAATACTTTTGTTAAACCCACCCCTCCTTTAACGGCGATATAGTTTTCTACATCTTGGGAAGTGACTGTTTTATGATAAAATTTTTGATTCAATCCACGCAAAATTTTTCTGAATAAGCTGTCGTTGTCAATAATGCTTCTTATGGTGTGCATAAGGTTAGCTCCTTTAGGGTACATATCGCCGCTTCCTTCTTTATTAACCCCGTATGATCCAATAATGGGATTGTTATTACCGATTCCCCACCTTTGTCCTTGCACATATTCATCACCTGCCTTTTTACCAAAATAAAAATCTGTATATAAAGTTTCGCAATAATCCGTGATGCCTTCATGTATCCACATATCGGCAATGTCTTTTGAAGTTATATTGTTGCCAAACCACTCATGCCCACTTTCATGCACGGTAATATAATCCCATCTAAGCCCCCATCCTGAGCCGGATAAGTCCCTACCCAGGTAGCCGTAAAGAAATTTATTTCCGTATGCAACAGCGCTTTGGTGTTCCATACCCAAATGGGGGCTTTGCACCAGTTTATATCCGTCTTCATAAAAAGGGTAGGGTCCAAACCAATATTCCAATGCTTTTAAAGTACTGTCGGTTCCTCCGGGTATATGTTGTTTTGCTTTAGCCTCATCGCATGCTAAAAACCAATAGCTTACTTCCAATTTCCCTTTTTCACCATTATATACCTCAGTCCAGTTAATATATTTTCCAATGTAGGGGATGATATTATAATTGTTAATGGGCTGTGTCACATTCCATGTATAAGTAGTAGTGCCATCGTTATTTTTAATTGTGGCAGTGAGTTTCCCGTTTCCTACCGCTACAAGGGTATCCGGCACCGTGATATTAAGGGTGGCGCCAAAATCGGGCTCATCACTTTGGTGATCTTTACAGGGATACCATACACTGGCACCTAAGCCCTGGCAGGCAACGGATACAAAAGGGTTGTTGTTACAATCCTGTTTCCATATCCATCCCCCTGCCCAGGGTGGCCTTTTCGCTTCCATTGGTTTACCACTAAAGTAAATGGTGATGGATTGGCTGCTATTTACTTTAAGATTAACAGGGAAATATAACCAATACACATTTCCCTCCCTCTCGTACTTTAATTCCTGGTTTTGGTACTCAACCTTGTCTATTTGCATTGGTTCCTGCAAATCAATTTGCATTTTTTTACCGGTGTTTATAATTCTGAAGTCAATACTGTTTTTTCCACTAATTGTTTTGGCATTTATGTCTGGTTTTACATCAATCGTGTAATGCGTTACATCCCACCAGGCTCTCTCTTTTCCAATACTGCCCCGCAAAGTATCCTGTCGGGTAAATTCATTTTTTTGATTTAAAGGTTGAGCCTTACTTAGATTAAATGTCATGAAAAGTAAATAAAGGCAGAAAACCGTAATGTATCTTTTCATTTGGTAAATTTAATTTTTAAAAATACAATGAATTGCATGACTTCGGTTTTGAGGAACATAAAAATAAGTTATTGTTTTTTGTTTTTGATATTAATGGCCTGCAATCCTGTAAAAAAGAGAAGCCAACTTTCCGTGTTCCGGTACAACGAAACTACGGGTATTGCTTCACTTGACCCTGCCTTTGCCAAAAATCAGTCTGTAATGTGGCCTGTTCACCAATTATACAATACCTTGGTAGAGGTGGATAGTAATCTGAATCTTGTACCATCGCTTGCAAAAAGCTGGGATATTTCACCTGATAAATGTGCTTTTACCTTTCACTTGCGTACCGATGTTTTTTTTCATGATAACGATGCTTTTGTAAATGGTAAGGGGAGATTAATGACGGCAGGGGATGTGGAATATAGCTTTAAGAGAATTATTAATAAATCGGTTGCAAGTCCCGGCGCCTGGATATTTAATAACAGGGTGGATACGGCTGAAGGATTTAAAGCAATTGACGACAGTACTTTTCAGTTAAAACTTATAAGACCTTTTCAACCGATACTCGGTATTTTAAGCATGCAATATTGCTCGGTGGTGCCGAGGGAAGTAGTGGAGAAATATGGAAAAAATTTTCGCAAACATCCGTGTGGGACAGGTCCTTTTCAATTAAAAGAATGGGAAGAAGGTGAGGCGTTGATACTGGTAAAAAATGCTAACTATTTTGAAAAAGATGAGAGCGGGAATCGCTTACCTTATTTAGATGCGATAAAAATTAATTTCCTGGATAGCAAAGCAACAGAGTTTTTAGAATTTCAGCAGGGAAGGCTTGATTTTATTAATGATATTGATGCATCTTTTAAAGATGAAATATTAACCAAAAATGGAGAATTACGTAAGGACTGGATTGGAAAAATTGAATTAAAAAAGCATCCTTATCTCAATATTGAATACCTCGGTATTTTGGTGGATACATCAAAAAAGGTTGCTAAAACTTCTCCTTTACGAATAAAAAAAATTCGCCAGGCAATTAATTATGGATTTAACAGGAGGAAGATGATGATGTATCTCCGTAATTCAATTGGTAC
>DASSYR010000026.1:0-3829 GCA_035703165.1 Chitinophagaceae bacterium | reverse complement strand
CTTACCCCAGGTTACTTCTATTTTTACTTATGCACTTGGAGGAGTACACTTGGTTTTAACAGCCACAACAAATTTCGAATTAGGAATTATTAAAATTGTTCCTGTTAAAGTACACGGGATGATTGAATTAATTGTTTCTATTGTTTTACTTGGCGTGGCATTTTACTTAAATAATCTTGAAGGAGAATTATCAAGGAACTTTTATATCGCGTTTGCAATAGCAGTGTTTTTAACCTGGGTAATTACAGATTATAAAAGAACCCCTTAGTAATTTATAACCTGCTCTTCAATCATTTTAGGCAGCTCCCTCCATTCATATTGCTGATTTCGTAGCTGGGGTTCAAAACCGGCTTCGAGAATGGCATCTTGTATAGACTTGTATGTAAAACGGTGAGGCGCCCCGGCTGCACTCACTACATTTTCTTCAAGCATAATGCTTCCAAAATCATTTGCACCACCATGCAGGGCAAGTTGAGCAGTTTGTTTACCAACAGTTAACCAACTGGCTTGAATATTTTTTATGTTAGGAAGCATAATACGACTGATGGCAATCATACGTAAATATTCTTCCGGAGTGCTTAAGTTGTGTACACCCCTGATTTTTGCCAGCAGCGTGTCAACATCCTGAAATGTCCATGGAATAAAAGCTAAAAACCCCTTTGCCTCACTAGGTTTTCGGTTTTGAACATCTCTTATTTTGATTAAATGGTCAAATCGCTCTTCAAGAGTTTCCACATGCCCAAACATCATAGTAGCAGAGGTGGTTATGTTTTGAATGTGAGCTTCGTGCATAATATCCAGCCACTCTTGGGCACCACATTTTCCTTTACTGATTAAACGTCGCACACGGTCAACTAAAATTTCTGCCCCTGCCCCAGGCAGGGAATCCATTCCGGCGGCTTTTAGTTTTTCCAATACTTCCCGGGGCGTTGATTTTTCTAATTTGGTAATATGTGCTATTTCGGGAGGACCAAGTGTATGAAGTTTTAATTCAGGATAGAGCTTTTTCAACGAACTGAATAAATCCACGTAAAAGGCTAACCCCAATTCGGGATGATGACCGCCCTGCAACAGCAATTGGTCCCCACCCCACCGAAAAGTTTCTTCAATTTTCTTTTTATAAGTCTCAATATTTGTAATATATGCTTCCGGATGGTTGGGAACACGATAAAAATTACAAAACTTACAATTAGCAATACATACATTGGTGGTGTTTACGTTTCTATCAATCTGCCAGGTAACCTTTCCGTGCGGAACCTGCTTTTTGCGCAACTCATCAGCAACACCCATTAGTTCGGCTAATGGAGATTGTTGAAATAAAAACAAACCCTCTTCTTTAGAAAGAAACTGAAAATCCAATGCCCGTTTATATAAATCAGAAATTTTAATACTCATTTCTTTTTATGCATTACGCAAATGCTCAAAAATTTGTTTGCAAAGTTACGGAGTAAAGATGGTTTATGAATATTATAAGCTCTTTTACACTTTTTAGCTTGTAAAACGAGGATATTTAATTACTTTAGGAATAGAATAATGAAACCGAAACTATTATACGGAATATTTTGCTTGTTAATATTTGTGCCTGTTAAAATAATAGCCCAAACAGAGCAGACAGAAAGAGCAAAAAAACTTACAGAGTTCGGATTTAAACAGTTTAGTGGCGGCATTATAACAATCTCAGCCACGATAAATGATTTTCCCGATAGCCTGAATTTTATCTTAGATACTGGAAGCAGCGGAATTTCGCTTGATTCAGCAACCGTTAGTGGGTTTAAGCTTACACCCGAACCTTCCGACATTGATATAATCGGAATTGCGGGATCCAGGTCACTGTCTTTTATTAACAACACAACATTACATTTACCAGGACTGTCTATTCCTAATCTTGATTTTCATATTGTGGATTATGAAGTGCTTTCAGAAACATACGGGGTAAAAATTGACGGAATAATCGGGTATAGTTTCTTTCGCAAGTTTATAGTTAATATTAATTACGATAGCTTGAAAATTGCAATATATTCTCCCGGCCAAATTAAATACCCCAGAGGAGGACACACACTAAAACCGGGGTTTACTAAAATCCCCATTGTAGAGGGACGAATAAAGGAAGGAAGAAAAATTGATACCCGATATTATTTTGATATTGGCGCCGGCCTTAGTTTATTATTAAATAAACAGTTTATTAATGATAGCAGCTTTTTACTAAAAAAAAGAAAACCGGTTACATCGCAAGTGGAGGGACTGGGCGGAAAAACACAAATGCAACTAACCATTATAAAAGAATTAAAGTTGGGGCCTTACGTATTTAGAAAAGTGCCGACATATATTTTTTCTGACGAAAACAACGTCTTATCATATCCTACTTTGGCCGGGTTAATTGGCAACGATATTTTACGACGATTTAATACCATAGTCAATTACCCCGCGAGAGAAATACACATTATTCCCAACAACCATTTTCATGAGGATTTTGATTATTCTTATAGTGGGTTGAATATCTATTTTGTTGATGGAAAAGTAGTGGTTGGAGAAGTAATGAAAGACTCGCCGGCAGAAAAATCGGGGTTTTTACCCGGGGATATAATTTTTGGTATAGGCAACAATTTCAGCAATGATGTACAGAAGTATAAAGAAATGATTCAAAATGTTGGACAAACCCTACCTGTTGTAATTATAAGAAACGAAAAAGCGATGCTTATTTTACTCAAAATTAAGAGCATTAAATAGGGCATAAATTTTTATTTCCCCGAATAGATACAGTTAAATTTGCAACATGATTCAATATGATAGATTTGTTTTAAATAACGGCTTACGCGTATTAGTTCACGAAGATGCCTCTACCCCCATGGCTATTGTGAATATTATGTACGATGTAGGTGCGAGAGATGAGAACCCGGAACAAACAGGATTTGCACACTTGTTTGAACACCTGATGTTTGGAGGAAGTATAAATATTCCCATATACGATGAACAGTTACAAAGAGCCGGAGGAGAAAATAACGCCTATACAACTAACGACGTAACAAATTATTACATACAGCTCCCAGCAGATAACATAGAAACCGCTTTTTGGCTTGAAAGCGACCGGATGTTGTCTCTTGCATTTGGTGAAAAAAGTCTTGATGTACAGCGGAAAGTAGTGTGCGAAGAATTTAAAGAGCACTATCTAAACAAACCTTATGGAGATGTTTGGCACAAACTAAGAGAAATGGCATACAAAATGCACCCGTATCGCTGGATGACTATTGGAAAAGAATTAAGCCATGTTGAAAACGCAAAATTGGAAGATGTTAAAAATTTTTTCTATAAACACTATCGTCCCATAAACGCGATTATGGTAGTGGCAGGTAATGTAAAAGCTGCCGAAGTAAAAGCACTTGCAGAAAAATGGTTTAGTGATATTCCCTCCGGCGAAAAATATAAACGAGACCTACCCGTAGAACCGAAACAAACCGGGCCTCGCAAGATAGAGGTAAGGGCAACAGTACCGGTGGATGCATTGTATAAGTGCTGGCACATATATTCTAGGCTAGATAGACGATATTATGTAGCAGATTTAATAACTGATATATTAGGCGGCGGCGGATCATCCCGGCTTTTTCAATCCCTTGTAAAAGAGAAAAAGCTTTTTAGCAATATTGATTGCCATCATTTTGGCAGTGTGGATGCCGGAATTCTTACAATAGAAGGAAAATTGGTTAAAGGGGTTAACATGAACGACGCAGAAAAAGCAATTGAGGAAGAGTTGGCTAAAATGAAAACAGAAGCGGTTAGTAATACGGAATTACAAAAAGTAAAAAACAAAACAGAAAGTTTAATGGCTTTTGAA
>DASSYR010000041.1:0-21748 GCA_035703165.1 Chitinophagaceae bacterium | reverse complement strand
CAATATCTTACAACCGAGCAGATTGCCCTGGCAGAGGAAACTCCTATTAAAAAAGACGATGATGTTTTTAAAAAGCTAAACCAATTTCCCGGCGTAAAGAGCGCTAACACATTTGCCACAAAATCTGTTTTAATAAAAAGTGATACTACTTTAGAGGGCGTTATACTAAAAGGCATAGAAAAAGAATTTGATTACAGGATGTACCGGGGCTTCTTGAAAGCAGGGACATGGATGCATTTTCCGGATAGTGGTTACAGCACAGATATTGTGCTTTCATCCATTACCGCTTCGCAATTAAAAGTAAATCTTAATGATTCTGTTTTTCTTTTTTTCCTGGAAAACGGGGCCAATCCAAGAGTAAGGAAAGCAAAAGTATGCGGAGTTTTTAAAACCGGGATTGATGAATACGATCGTAATATTGCTATAGGGGACTTAAATCTTATACGCCGCATTAATTTATGGAGCGATAGCTTAATAGGGGGTTATGAGGTATATGTAGATGATAAAAAGCTGATAAAGCCTTTAAATGAAGAAATAAAGAATGCACTTCCCATTCAATGGGGCAGTCGCACTATTTATGAAATATATCCCAATATTTTTGACTGGCTCAATCTTCAACACAGAACAAAATGGCTTGCCCTGATTATTGTTATGGTTGTTGCCATTATTAATTTAATAACCTGTTTAATCATATTAGTGCTCGACAGAACCAATATGGTGGGTGTATTAAAAGCTTTGGGAGCATACGACTGGAGCATTCAAAAAATATTTTTATACCACGGAACTATTATTAGTGCAGGAGGCATTTTATTAGGAACTGCTTTTGGATTATTTTTTTGCTGGCTGCAATCTACTACTGGTTTTATCCGCTTAAATGAGGAGGCTTATTACTTATCTACCGCTCCGGTTAATGTTGTATGGTGGCAGGTATTACTGGTTGATGTAGCTACTTTATTCATTTGCTTCTTGGTATTATTATTGCCATCTTTTCTGGTAAACCGGATTGCGCCCATTAAAGCCATTCGGTTTGAATAAAGTAAATCTATGGCTTTCTTGCTACTGATGTCTTCAAAAACAAAACATCTATTTAACGGTTCCGGTCATCATGTGAGACAAAATGATTCCTGTAGCTACCGCTGCATTTAACGATTCGGCTTTACCAAGCTTAGGTATGGTAATTTTTTTATTCGCCCTGGTAAGCAACGCCTCGCTAATACCTTTTGACTCGTTACCAATTAGTAAAATCCCATTTGCTTTGCCTTTTACTTTCTCAACGCTCAGCCCTTCTAACACAGCAGCAAAAATTGTTGTTTCCTTATGATGATTCAAAAAATCAACCAAATCAAGATACATTACATTAACCCTGGCAATGCTCCCCATAGTAGCCTGCACTACTTTAGAGTTATAAACATCCGCACAATCATTTGAACAAATAATATTTTTTATACCAAACCAGTCTGCAATACGTATAATAGTACCCAGGTTACCGGGGTCTTGTATCCCATCCAGGGCAATTACCAATTCATTTTTACAATCAATTTGCGGAGGTTCCGGAAATTGACTAACAACGGCTAAAACCTGGTTAGGAGCACTTAATTGTGAAATAGCATTTAACTCGTTCTCCTTTATCTCGGTAATTACATGAATATCTTGGGCTTTGACAAGATGTTTCATATCCTCTAACCAACCAGGCAATGCATATATTTGCTGTATTGCTGCAGGTCTTTCAATAAGTAATTCCTCTACAATCTTGGGTCCTTCGGCAATAAATACTTTTTCCGCTTTTCTAAATTTTTTATGGCTTAAACTTTGAATATATTTGACTTGCGTTTTGCTTAGCATTGATTATAAGTTATGATTATAAAGTACGGAAGAAATATCGGGTTTTATCAATTAGCCTTACTCATTTTCCTTTTGTTGCTTTCTTCCTGTTTTTTACCGACGAAAGTAAAAAAATATCAAAAAGACAAGCCTTTTGTTTTTTCTAATAAAATCATTCTTAAGGTAGAAGCCCTTTCTGCTGCCCAAAAAGCCGATTTAAAATTAAGAATATCCGCTCAACTTGACGATAGCATGAAGGTACGGGTACTAGACAGGGCTATTTTGCCAAGATTAATTAAATCTCCTCCTGCTTTTGATACGGCATCCCTCAATAAATCCATAAATAACATTAAAATATTAATGAATAATCTTGGTTATTTCAGGGCTGGCATCAGCGCGGTTTATAAAATAGATTCATCAAAGCTTTACACATCAAAAAATCAATATCGGGTTACCACCACGTTTACAGTTGACGCTAAAAGGAATACCGTTATGGATTCCATCAGTTACCTTTTACCTACAACAGAATTGGAAAAAATAACAAACGAAACATTAGATAAAGCCCTGCTTAAAAAGGGAGAACCCTTTACTGTTGAAAAAATTTCTGCAGAAATAAACCGCTTACTAAATATTTACAGAAACGAAGGCTATTATAAAATTTCCCGCGATGATATTTTTGCACTTGTGGACTCCGTAAATAAAGCTTTACTTAATCCCAATCTTAGTGATTTTGAAAGAATTTTGTTGTTAACTCAATTAAAAAACAAACGCCCCACCATTAATGTACAACTGCTCACAAAACCATCTCCGGATAGCAATAAATACCGGCGTTATTATATTGGAGACATTACGGTTTTCCCCGATTTTAGTGGTCTTACGGGAGGAGAACCTTTAAAAACAAAATTTTCAAAGGATAGCAATATTATCATTCAATACAACAAAGACAAATACCACTCCAGTTTCATCAGCAATAATATTTTCCTTAAGAAAGGCGAACTGTACCGGGAAGACGATTATATAAAAACCTTAAACAATTTAAGCCAGCTTGGCACATGGCAAATAGTAAATATTTTTTCAAAAGATACGATGCTAAACGACAGTTTACCCGTAGTTGATTTTCTTATAACTCTTACTCCAACAAAAAGACTTGGTTTCTCTATTAATCTCGAATCCAGTTTTTCTACTAACGTGGCAGCCGCTACCGGCAATGGAAATATTTTAGGCTTCTTAGGAAATATTTCATTTACCGACAGAAATGTTGTAAAAGAAGGCGCCCGGATAACACATACCATAAGGGGAGGAATTGAATATGATTTATTAAACAATGGTTCTCAAAATTCCAGGGAGTTGGGTTATTCTAACAATTTTTCTATTCCCAAATTTATGCCGCCATTAAAATTTTTACTTCCTAAAAACACATTATCAAAAAACAGCACCATTAATTTTAATATCTCTTCACTTAATCGCATCGGCTTTTTTAATCTGGCTTCCTTTAATCTTGGCTTCGGTTACGACTGGAAGAAAAAAGCCAATACTTCCACTTTCTGGAAACCCCTTAACATAGATTATTCTAACTTATTTAACGCTTCCGACACTTTTAACAAAGCAAGAGAAAGCAATGTTTTTCTCCGAAATTCTTTTCAAACCTCGCTTGTTATAGGACAAATATTTGGTTATGTAATTGAATTGCCAAATAAGAAAAGACCTAATCGAATTACAACTATCCGTGTTAATCTTGAAGAGTCGGGTCTGATTGCAGGTACTTTAAAAAGAGCTATCGGGAGCAAAAACTTTCTTAATAACCTGAGAGAATTTTTAAAAGCCGATGTAGAATACAAATACATCATAAACTTAAAAAAATCTGCCTGGGTCTTTCGAACATTTGTGGCTGTTGGTTCGCCTATACGAGGCGACTCCGGTTTGCCCTTTTTTAAACAATACTTTGGTGGTGGACCTAACAGCATGCGGGCATGGCCTATACGAACACTTGGTCAGGGAGGAGCTCCTTATCCCATATATAGTCCCGGTGTAAACCGATTCAACGACCGTGTAGGTGACATACAACTTGAAGCAAATGCCGAATATCGGTATAATATTGTTCAAATAATTCCCAATGTAGTGGCATTAAAAGGGGCTTTGTTTATGGATGCCGGTAATATATGGGCAATAAAAAAAGATAAAACAATAACATCTGGTGAAGACCCCAAATACTTTCAGTTTAAAAATTTATACAAGCAGTTGGCCGTAGGTATCGGTACAGGATTTCGCTTCGATTTTAATTATTTTTTAATTCGTTTTGACTTTGGATTCCGCTTCAAAAAACCTGACGTAAGTAAAAATAACGGTTGGCAAATACCAGATATAAACTTTAGAAACGTGTTTGGTTCAGCCGGAAAAGAATGGCGATACAATAACTACAATTTTACTTTTGGAATTAACTATGCTTTTTGATGATTGTAAAATCCGGTATGTAACTTTTCTGCAAACTCTTTAATAGTGAGTGCGTCTTTAACATGAAACTCTCCTATTCTTGTTCTTCGCAAACTACTGAGGTAGGCCCCACAACCCAATACTTCTCCAAAATCGTTAGCAATACTTCTTATATAAGTACCTGTTGAACAAACAATAGTAAAATAAACAACCGGCATCTCAATTTTTGTTATCTGAAAATCTTTTACAACCACTTTACGTGGTTCCACTTTTACTTCTATCCCCTTTCGTGCAGATTTATACAGAGGTTTCCCGCCTACTTTAACAGCAGAATGTGCAGGTGGTTTTTGTAATATTTCACCTACAAAATTTTTCGTGGTCTTTGTAATTCTTTCATAGGTTAAGGTATGGTATTCCTTAAAATTTTCCGGTTCACTTTCCAAATCATAGGTAGGCGTAGTGGCACCAAGTGTAAAAGTACCGGTGTATTCCTTTTCCTGCGCCATGTATTCATTTATCTTTTTTGTAAATTTTCCTGTACAAATTATCAGTAAGCCGGTTGCCAGTGGGTCTAATGTTCCCGCATGGCCAATCTTTTTTATGCCAATAAGCGAACGTATTTTCGCCACCACATCAAATGAAGTCCAATCAAGCGATTTATCTAACAACAGCATTTTACCTTCGGCAAAAGGATTATTTTGTTCAATTGTCATATAAACTGCAAGATAATAAGCTGTTGGGATAATAAACCAGTTAAAGAAACAAGACTTTAACCGGAAGGGAAGTTAATTCTGCACTCATATAGCCTGTCTTGTCTTTAACTCAAGGTATTTATTAACTGCCTCAACGGTTACACTTTGAGGCGGTGTAAGAATTGTAAGTATGCCATGTTTTTGCAATTCTTTTACTATTAATCTTTTTTCGTATGCAAATTTTTCGGCAATAGTTTTTGTATAAATACCTTCCACATCTTTTGCTTTTTGCATAATCATGCTTTTGATTTCCGTGTTTTCAAAAAATATTACCAGCAGCAGATGATGTTTTGTTAACTTAATTAAATACGGAAGTTGTCGTTGTAAACCGGATATGGATTCAAAATTAGTAAATAACACAAGCAGGCTCCGGTGCTTAATATGGGCTCTTACACGAGTATATAACATTTCAAAATCGCTCTCAAGGTATTGGGTGGATTGATTATACAGCAACTGAAGAACGTTTCCCAATTGAGTGGGCTTACGATCAGCAGGGAGTATTGTACCGATTTTATTTGAAAAAGTAAGTAACCCAAAACGATCCTGTTTGTGTAAACAAACATTACATAAAACAAGCGAAGCATTAATGGCATAATCAAGTAAGGTTAATCCTTCAAAAGGCATCTTCATTAATCTGCCCTTATCAAGAATGCAATATACCTGCTGACTTCGTTCATCAGTGAACGTATTAACCATCAGGTTACCACGGCGGGCTGTAGCTTTCCAATTAATAGTACGTATATCATCTCCGCGTACATATTCCTTAATCTTCTCAAACTCCAGGCTATGTCCAATTTTGCGCAATTGTTTATTTCCTGCTTCATTATTCTGTGCCGTAGCAGCAAGTAATTCGTATCTTCTCATTTGTACAAAAGAAGGATATACGGGAATCATTTGTGCAGCTTTAATTACATAACGCCGGCTTACCAGGCCCATTAAAGAATTTACCAAGATTATTATATTTCCAAAATGATACTCCCCTCTTTCCAGGGGTCGTAAAGTATAAGAAAATGTCTTTTCTTCTCCAGGAGCAAATTTTTCTTTCCACAAATAGTTCCTAACTTGAAATTGTTGGGGAATTTCGTCTATAATCTCAGCTATTACAACAAAAGGATAATTATTTGTCACGGAAACCGATACTAAATTTACATCTCCATTACTCATTCTTTCCGCAATAAGTCTTTTAGCAGACGGAGCTTGTCTCCATAAAAAAATAAAAGCCGTGTCTGCCAGTAATAACCCAATAAATAATCCAAATAAAATTTTTGAAGGCAGGAAAAGAAAAGGAAAAAAGAAAGCGAGAACAAATAGAAAAACCAATAGACTACCGGCTACATAAAACCGGCTTTTTAAAAAAAATGGTTTAAAAATTTTATTGGCAATAAACCAAAAAATAAACCCTGCCAGTAAAATCAAAAATAACAGCATAATTACCGGGGTATCTCTACAGATTTAATAATTTTCTCAATAAGTTCGTCAGGAGTTAATCCTTCCATTTCCTTTTCCGGTGATAGAATTATACGATGACGAAGTACATGAGGAGCTATTTCCACAATATCTTCCGGGGTGATAAAATCCCGGCCACGCATAGCGGCGATTGCTTTAGAGGCTTTTAAAATAGCTAACGAAGCCCTGGGAGAAGCGCCAAGATACAAGGATGAATTATTTCTTGTATCATTAACAATACGGGCAATATATTCTAAAAGTTTTTCTTCTACATTTATCTGACGAATAACATTTCTATATTCATCAATATTTGCGGCAGATAAAACTTTGGGAATTTTCTCTGTTAATTGTACAGGCTTTAGTTGGTGTTGCGTTTTTAAAATTTCCACTTCTTCAGCAATTACCGGGTATTTTACCTCAATTTTAAAAATAAACCGATCCAATTGCGCTTCGGGTAACCGGTAAGTTCCCTCCTGTTCAATCGGGTTTTGTGTTGCGAGTACTAAAAAAGGCGAGTCCATAGGATAGGATATCCCATCCACCGTTACCTGTCTTTCCTCCATTACTTCAAATAAAGCGGCCTGGGTTTTGGCAGGTGCACGGTTAATTTCATCAATCAACACCAGATTGCTAAATATAGGACCGCGTTTAAACTGAAAAGTGGCCTCCTTTGGATTAAATACAGAAGTACCTAATACATCACTGGGCATAAGATCGGGAGTAAATTGTATGCGGCTGAAATTAACATCCATTATTTTAGCCAATAACTTAGCTGTTAAAGTTTTGGCTATTCCCGGCACACCCTCTATCAGTATATGCCCGTCACTCAGCAATCCCGCAATCAGTAAGTCAACCATTTGATTTTGACCTATTATTACTTCGCCTATTGCCGTTCGTATTTTCTGTACTGCTTCACTTAATCCATCAAGATTGGTTCTTTGTTCAAAAAAATTTTCCTGCATATTTTTTACTTTTTATAAAATTCCTGTATTCTGTTATGTAATTCTAATAATTCCATATTACTTATTTGCTCCTTATCTGGCATTTCTTCCACAATACTCACCAATTGGCGCACTCTTACTTCATTAACTCCGCTTTTTCTGGAAAGAGCTTTTATAAACTCTTCATCCATTGTATGACTGGTAATAAAATAATGGCTACGAATATATTCCCAAAAATGAGTAACCATTTTCAAAGCAATGTTCTTGTTATCATTTTGCTGTAAATAGAGCAGACCAACGGTTTTTACAAAAGAAACACTTGAATTTATATTCGGCTTTAATATCGGGATAATCTTTTGTTTTCTTTTGCCCGAAAAAGCTGCATACAAAAGCAATAAACAGATACCTGTTAACAATGCCATCGTTAAAGCAGGGTATTTAAAAAAAACCCGTAGCGAAAAGAAAGACTGTTTAAAATGACTCTTGTGATAATAATCATCCCAAAAAACTATAACAGGTCTGTTGGTTAAATAAGAAAAAACTTTCTCAAAATATTGGTGGTTATTTTTTGTAAGCAAAAAATAGTTGCTAAATAAAGAAGGGTTAGAATGAACCCAAATATAACCAGACCCGTATTTTATACCCAGGTAGTTCGGTAATCCATTAGCGCCTATGCCAAAAACCCCGGAAGCAGATGTATCTAATCTTTCAAAACCGGATGATAAGTCTTCGTAAAAAAAGCCATATTTATTGTATTCGCCTGTATAAGGGTCTTCAATGCTCACCAATTGGTCACGCATAAACAAAGCATTACTGCTGTCTGTTAATATATTTAACTCCTCATTATTTACGATATCAATTTTAAGAAGCCTTAAAAGAACTGTGTCAATTGATTCGGCAGAAACAAAAAGCGTATTGCCCCTGGATACATAATTCAGCATATAACTAACCTCAGCTTCGCCTAACTTCAACTCCTCGGCTATAATAACATATATGGTTCCTGAATTATAAAGATTGAGTAATGGTAATGTTTTTTCAAAAGAAAAAGCGTTTACTTTAACAGGCGCCTGCCCAAATTGGGTGTTCATTAACCGATAGGCTACATTAAGACCCATCGGCAATTTATCTTTATAGGAATAGGTTGGCATCATGCGGGGTAATTTTACTTTTGAGCCATTATCCCGGCATGCACTTAGTATTACACAAATAAAAATTAATACCACCAAATGATATATATACTTCGTTTGCCTCATTTAATTTTCTGCTTTAACAAATTAAACTCCTCGTCTATCCGGTTGTATTTCTCGCTGCCAATTTCGTATTTACCATACCAAACATATTCATAAGTAAGCGTTAAGGCAGCAAAAGCATCAACCCATGAATAAGATTTTAATTCGCTAACGTACTGATAATTGGTTTTATCTGATCGAACTTCAATAATTCTTTTATCCGTTAAAAATTGTAACAATTCAAGGTAAGCAAAGCGCACAGCCATACGATAATTACCACTTTGTACCGCCCTTATCTTTCTCGCTGTCATATCTTCTGCATCATCTTTTTCCTTTTCTTCTAAAAACACATCCATATTTTTTCTATTGATTTTAAACAATGCCGAATTACTCAGAAACATACGATAAATCAAAAATACCAGGGCTGCAATAGCTGACACCCAAAGTATGATTCCAAGGAATTTTGACGAAAAAATGTTTGAAGAAAAAGGACTATCCGATAATTTTTTCTGCCTTTCTAATATGGATTGTAATTCTTTGTTTTGTTCTCTCAATAAGCTATCCAGCGTAACCATATAAGCATAGCTCTTTTCCTTCTTGATAGCCATTAAACTATCTGCAGGAACATTACGAATCACATATACCAGGTTGTCTTCCGTAAGTGCTTTTTGTGACGAATCCAAACTATCCTCTGAATATGTACTATCTGTTATGGCTAACACTGAATCGGTAACCGGCTCTTGTGAATGAACAAGGGACGGTAAAAAAATGAGAAGCGTAAAAAAGCAATATAAAAAAAATTTACTACGCATTAAATCCGGATAAGGAATTTGATGAATGATAGGATCCTTGTTCTTTCAATTTTTTATCCAGCTTTATGGGATAGAAAACAAAATACCAAAGAATAAAGCAAAGACTTGAAATTAAGATACAAATGCTTACCCAAACAGGCATTCCGCCAGTTGCCCCATCTTTATCAAATGACTGTGACATAAGATGTGTTACATAACTTTCTAAAAAAGCCGCCGTCAGTGTAACCGGCACTAAACAAAGTATAATTTTAAGTGCATCCTTTACTCCTTTTTTAAACGACTCACTACGTTTAAAAGTACCCGGGAAAACAATACTATTACCCAAAATAAATCCCGAAGTGCTGGCTATAATCATGGCAGAAATCTCCAGCGTTCCGTGTATCCAAATTACCAATACAGATTGCCATCCGAGACCTTTGGCAAAAAACAAAAACTGGAAACAACCTAACATAATGCTGTTTCCCAAAAGAAGCCACATGGTCATTAACCCAAACAATATACCACCCAGAAACATCAGGAAGTCAACACGGATATTGTTAAAAGCAATACTCACAAACATATTAAAATAACTTTCATCTTTATACACTCCAAAGGGGTCGCCTTTAGCAATATTTTCCTCCGTCATCTGAACATAATCTTCACCCATTACTCCTTTTATAAATCCATCATCTTTTGCGGCAGACAGCACTCCCATTAAACAAAAAATGAAAAAGAATAGAAAAGTAAATAAAAACACACGATGATACTTACGAAAGGTTAATGGTAAGTCGGTGGAAAAGAAAAAGCTGATCCGTGAAAAATTTTCTTTCTTATTACGATAAAGAGACTGATAGATACTCACGGAAAGACTATTAATCCACTTTGTAACTTTGCTGTGCGGATAAAAGGTTTTGGAATAGGATAAATCATCCATCAGGTTAATAAACCGGTTAGCTGTTTCATCCGGATCGTTGGTTTGCAGATATTGGTATTCCTCCCAACGCTGTGCATTTTTTTTAATAAACATGGCCTCTCTCATAAAAAAGCTTAATAACTAAATGAATTTAGGAACTATTTTATAAAAACAAACATTTAGCTGTTTATTTTCTTTTTAATATTGTATAAGGAAAAGAAATATGTCAACTGTAAAAATCAATACACCGTTTAATATTGATCTCGATTTTGAATTAGCCGAGATATATAAGCGAATATTGGCTTATGGAATTGACTTGTTCCTGTTGGTTCTTTACTCGTGGGGAATGCGGGGATTTTTATACAATTTTATACAAATTAATGGTGGAGAGGCGGCTTTGGGTATTGATATAACCATCGTTTCTGTACCGATGTTACTTTATCCGCTATTTTGCGAGTTAACTTTTCACGGGCAAAGTGTTGGGAAAAAAATAATAGGCTTAAGAGTAATCAGTCTCAAGGGCGGCGAACCTGATATTAGTCAGTATATAATGCGTTGGATTTTCCGGGTTTTTGAGTGGCCGTTGGTATTTGGCTTTGTTTTTCCAGGCTCTTTTATTTTTTATCAAGTATTGATTGTTTGTTTTTGGGGAATTATTGTTGTAATCATTATTTCCGTAACTCAAAATAGCCAGCGGTTGGGAGATTTAGCTGCCGAAACTGTGGTAATAAATACAAAAATTAAAAGCTCTATTCACGACACTATTTTCCAGTCTGTTACAGATAAGGATTACAAAGTTATGTTTCCTGAGGTAATGAAACTAAGTGATCGTGACATTAATACCATAAAAAACATACTGAATAACGCTCATAAAAAATCCAGTGTGCAAATAAGTCAAAAAATTTCCGGTAAAATACAACAGGTACTGCAAATTCAAACCCAATTGAAACCTTTTGACTTTTTAGAACAATTAATTACAGACTATAATTATCTCGCTACAAAAGAGTGAACATAAAAAATCCCGGATAACAACATCCCGGGATTTATAACAACAATTTTATTTAACCAACAAATCAAATACCCGAACGAAGTGATGCTGCAGCTATTATTGCAATAACTAAAGCAATTAGATAAAAGGCTAACATTACTATGGTTAATATACCCCAAAATTTGTAGAAAGATTTTAAGTTGGAAAATGATGCCTGAAGCGATTGCTGATCATTTACCCTTAACGCCGTCTGCATTTTTACAGAAAAATTATAAAGATAATAGCAGGGGAAAAAATAAAGAACTGCCATGAGAAGGTAAACTACTGTTATGATGCCTCCTCCGAAATTGGTACCTAATTGGCTGCTAAAACTGGAAAATATTGCTCCAACAAAAAAAGCGGACAAAGCCAACAAGCCACAAAAAATAAACCCAACAATTGCCAAAAACTTTCCCCAACGGGATGCTTCTGATAAATAAGATTGACTTGTCGGGTCAAGCTGTAAATCAAGTAAAGAATTTTCTCTTTGTTGTTCCATGATTCTGTTTGGTTTTTTGGTTACGAATGTAAAATATTTACAAATTCTTAATATGCTTGGGCAAATAAAACTCGTTGTACCGAAGGTTTTCCGCTAAATACACAAATACCCGGCTCTTTTTCATTATTCAACGGAATACAACGAATGGTAGCTTTCGTAGCTTCCTTTATCGCTTCTTCTGTCTCAGCAGTACCGTCCCAATGCGCCGATATAAAACCACCTTTTTCTTCCAATGTTTTTTTAAACTCTTCCCAGTTGCTCACTTTTGTAACATGCATTTGCTGATACGCTTTGGCTTTGTTAAACATATTTTGTTGAATGGCCTCCAACAAATCTCTCACGGTATCTGACAACCCGTTTAAAGATACACTTTTCTTTTCTTTTGTATCCCGCCGGGCAATTTCAGCTACATTGTTTTCAATATCCCTTAATCCCAAAGCAATACGCACAGGTACCCCTTTCAATTCATATTCAGCGAATTTCCAACCGGGACGATTATCACTGTTATCAAATTTAACAGAAATTCCGGCTGCCCTTAATTCTTTAGTCAGCTTATTTGCTTTTTCGTCTATAACACTCCGTGAATCGTCTCCTTTGTAAATGGGTACAATTACAACCTGCAGTGGTGCAATGCGGGGAGGAAGTATCAATCCATCATCATCGCTATGAGCCATTACCAAAGCTCCTACCAGCCGGGTAGAAACACCCCAGGAAGTAGCCCATACGTATTCCTGCTGATTTTCTTTATTCAGAAACTTTACGTCAAATGCTTTGGCAAAATTCTGTCCCAGGAAGTGCGATGTTCCGGCCTGCAATGCTTTCCCGTCCTGCATCAATGCTTCTATGCAATAAGTATCCACAGCCCCTGCAAATCGTTCACTGGCAGTTTTAACTCCTTTAATTACGGGGATGGCCATATATTCCTCCACAAACTTTGCATACACATCCAGCATTTGTACTGTTTCGGCCACTGCTTCTTCTGCCGTTGCATGTGCCGTATGCCCTTCCTGCCACAAAAATTCTGCCGTGCGCAAAAATAACCGTGTACGCATCTCCCATCTCACCACATTTGCCCACTGATTTATCAACAAAGGCAAATCACGATAGGATTGAATCCAATCTTTATATGAATTCCAAATAATGGTTTCAGATGTTGGTCGTACAATTAATTCTTCTTCCAATTTCGCATCCGGATCTACAATAACTCCGCCCCCGTTAGGATCATTTTTTAAGCGGTAATGGGTAACTACGGCACATTCTTTGGCAAAACCCTCAATATGTGCTGCTTCTTTACTTAAAAAACTTTTGGGTATAAATAAGGGAAAATAAGCATTTACATGACCCGTTTCTTTAAACATTCTGTCCAAATTATCACGCATATTTTCCCACAAAGCAAAGCCATAGGGTCTAATAACCATACAGCCCCGAACTGCTGAATAATCAGCAAGCTCTCCTTTTAACACAAGATCGTTATACCATTGAGAATAATCCTGCTCTCTCGACGTAATTTCTTTTGCCATAATTGTTGTTAACTCTTTTTATCAGTTAAAAACTAAAAGTAATTTAATTTCATTTAGTTATTTAAATATTCTTTAACAGCAAATTGATGAATTTACCTGTCTATTGGTTAATAATTTGCTGCATTTCCGACAGAACAGCAAATGTAGTAACTTCGTATAAGAAACAATTAAAAGCTCTGTTATGAACACCAGAATTTTACTTCTCGGATTAGCAACATCTGCTTTAACCAGTTGTGCTACGGCTTACAGAACAGGTCAAACTCCCGATGATGTGTATTATTCTCCGGTAAAGGCGGAGGAAGAAAGTTATGTAAAAGTGGATAAGGATGAGGACCGCTATCGTTACAATAACTATGGAAACCTGGACGATCGTCGCTTACGTATGCATATACGAAACCGTAACCGGTATAATGCTTGTTATGATGACTGGTATTGGGACAACTGGAGCGGGACTACTTCCTGGAGGTACGGATGGAACAACCCCTGGACATGGAACAGTAGCTTGAACAACGGATGGTATTACAGTTACAACAGTTGGTGCTATTCCCCTTATCCCGCAAGGTCAACTGTTTATGTTTCGCAAAAAACATTTAACTATAAACCGCCTATCCGAAACTTTGGAAACTCTAACACTGTGGCTATCTATAATCCAAAAACAGGTAGTGGCACAGCTCCTTCTAAAACTTCTGCAAGGGTGTATAACAACAGCAATCGCAGCGGTAGTGGCTTTGGCAGTTTTCTACGGCAAATATTACTCCCATCCACCGGTAATAATAACTCTTCTTATAATTCAGGAAACAATACCCGAACGTATAATCCTTCTTCTTCCGGCAGCAGCTCTTCCGGAAGCAGCAGTTCATCTTCTTCCGGCAGTTCAGCAAGGCCGGCAAGAAACGGGAAGGGTGGATAAAAATTGCTACCATAACTTAACCCGTTTTGTACGCAACTATTGTTCGTAATAATTGCCAGATTAAATTCTTTGCCATGAAAAAAATTTTATCGCTTACTCTTATACTAGTCGCTTTAAATGCCATAGCACAAAATCCGGCTGATGTTTTACGGTATTCTTTTTATCCTCAAAATGGTACGGCAAGAAATCTGGCAATCGGTGGCGCCATGGGCTCCCTCGGCGGAGACGTTAATGCCACCTTTGTAAATCCTGCAGGGTTGAGCTTTTACAAAACCAGTGAATTTGTTTTTACTCCCGGTCTTTATCTTAATAACAATAAAAGCCTGTACCGGGAAAGCGCTACCAAAGAGAAAAAAAATTTATTTGGTATTGGGCCGGTCGGATTTGTGGTTGGCAGCCCCATACGCAATAATCCCCAAAACAGTCATGCACTCAGTATTGCCTTTACACAATCTGCCAGCTTTAATAACCGCATTAAATACAAGGGACTGAACAATTACAGCTCTTTTACCGAAATGTGGGCTGAGGAAGCAGCGAAAAGTGGTAAAACCATTGATGAAATCATCCTGGATAATCAATATGCCTTTAGTTCGGCCCTCGGGTTATACACATATTTAATAGATACATTTCGCATCACTCCCACAACCCTCCAAATAAAAGGATTACCGGAGTTTTTATTAGATAACGGACAAGCTGTCGAACAAGAAAATACACTAACCACCAGGGGGGGTATTTACGACCTGGCATTAGGATACGCTTACAATTCAAAAGATAAATTTTACATCGGGGGTTCTATCGGTTTGCCCATTGTATCGTACAAAAGAACTACGGAGTATAGCGAACGGGATACTTCTGCTAATGCCGGTAACAGGTTTAATTATTTTAACTACACTGAAAATTTTAAAACAACGGGTGCCGGGTTTTATGCCAAACTGGGGCTCATTTTTAAACCCCAGGAATTTATTCGTTTGGGAATAGCCATTCACTCCCCTTCATTTCTTTTTTTAACGGATAAACGTTCTGCCTCGCTTACGGCAGATACGGAAGATTATAATCAACTCGCTTCGGTAAGTTCCGATGATTTAACCGGCGGCAGGCAGGGCGAAACCAAGTACCAGTTACTTACACCCTGGAAATTTATCATAAGCGGTTCCTATGTTTTTCGTGAAGTGGAAAATGTGAAAAAGCAAAAAGGGTTTATTACTGCGGATATAGAGTATATACACCATAAAGGTTCCTCTTTTTACAGTGGCGCCGATCAGCCAACCGAAGAGGACAGGCTTTACTATAAAACACTAAATAAAATTGTACGGAACGATTATAAAGGAGCGTTTAACTTCAGACTGGGTGGTGAATTAAAATTTAATATTATTATGGCCCGCTTAGGTTTTGCTTATTATGGAAACCCTAATAAAGATGCTGCTTTAAAAGCCCGACAAACCCTGGTAAGCGGCGGAATTGGATACCGCAATAAAGGAATGTTTATTGATCTTACTTATGTACACGCATTCCGGAAAGACTATAGTTTTCCTTATGTGTTGGAAGACAGGGCAAATACTTTTGCTTCTTTAAAACAACAGAGAGGAAATGTAGTAGCCACTATCGGGTTTAAATTTTAATAAGGAATTTTCCTACAATGTTCTTTTATTTTTTCTTGGCAGCTACAAGAAACCACACCCACGTTATCCTCGCCTCATTCTTGCCTATTATGGTATTTTTGCATTTTTATCTACGAGACAGTACGTTAAAAAAAACAATAAAACATTGATTAGTTGAAGTATAAAAATATAGCTATAATCAACACCCCGAGACCACTGGTAGTGGTAAGGATAGGTAATAAGGAAGACTAATAAAAAAATACCGTCTCTTGATAATTTATAATTCCCCAAATGCCTCACAAAACTATACACTTTTTTTCGCTCAATAAATAACAATATAGACAAACCGGATATTGAGGAAAAAAACCATAGACAATAGCTCTTTCCGGTAGAAATAAGAATAGCAAAATTTGCTATAATTAATACGTATATCATCATAAAAAAACGGTAAGCCTTATATTCTTTACTCATTTTGATGTTTCTTTTTTATCATAAAGGTCTCTACTAAGTTGTTCAGGGATAGCCCCTTAGCGTAGGTTACCCCTACGCTGCTTTTTTTCTTGGCAGGCACGAGAAAACACACATTACCCTCGCCTCATTCTTGCGCCATTATGGGAGCAGTCTACTATGCCGGGCTTTACTGTTATTTGTCTTGTCCTGAGTAATACCAATTATCATCAAATTTTTTCATTGACTTTAAATAATTAACCCATTCCTGATTGATTACATTTTTAGGATCAACAACGTAAAGTAAGATAGCTTTTGATTTCATGTAAATCTTCAAGGTGATTCCTTGAGATATAAAATCACTACTCACATCGCTAATATTTAGGCTGTCCATCTTTTTAAGATAAAATTTTATGCGTTCGTTTAACTGTTTCTTGTAAGATGGATCACCTTCACTTACAATATTTAAAATCCCGTCAGGACTGAATAAAATACTATCTCTTTCAAAAGAGTATTCGTTCTGATTTGCGGAAAATATATACTGATTTTGCTTGCTGTTGTTGTAAGTATGCAAAAAAATATAGTTATTCCTTTGGTCTCTGAACACACTTACATTTTTGAATACTTGTAAAATTTCTTGCCTTTTGTTATACGCTTGCTTCATTTCATTAATGTAGCTCCTACAACTAAGGCCGCTTAATGCAATTACAAAAAACACCCATCTCATAGGATTAAAATTTAGGAACATATTTCATTTCCTGTTCCAGACAGAATGAATTTTAATATCTCCATAAAGCAAATATTAATAGGACTATTGTAATTACAAAATAAATCCAAAAAAACAATTTCCCTTTTCGCCTCTTTTCGTTGCTCAATTGCCGATACTTGGCTGTCATTTTTAAATACTTCCTATTTTTTATAAAGTAAAGCCCATTCAAACTGAGCAAAACAAAAAATATAGCAACCGCCAACTCTTTAAATGTTTTTGTTCCGATATAATTATCTGATAATGTAAAAAAACAAAATGATAAAAAATTACAACTCAAAAGTAAAGTCATGGCACATACGGCATATACGTGTGCAGAATATTTTTCTCCTGCATTTTGATAGCCTTTAAAAATATAGCAAAAAGAATAACTCCAAAAATTCATCCTGTATTTATATTTAAAATTAAAGTATATTACTCCTAATGTGGTAGATTACAAATACAACATCCCGATCTTTTTTTCCAGGCGAGTGTCGTGATGGCCAAGGGCGTTGGGGCTGAGGCACTCGCCGCTAATATATGTACTATAACTCAATCATCAGCTACTATCCGGTTTGGTTAGATCAATATCTTCCAAACGCAAATAATGCAACACTTCATAAATACCCCGTTTTCCGGTTAAATAAAAGTTAGCAGAGCTGTGTTGGTATTCAATTGCAGAGGGCGCCAAATTCCATTTGCCCCTGCATGGGTTGTTGTGCATATATTCAAGTTTCTGAATTATAAAATCATTGCCGTAACAATGTTTCCAGCTAAATGTGTCTTCCCATATTTCAAATAATTTTCCTCTTATTTTATCACTTTTATGTACCGAAGCTTCCAGCTTTGCTAAAATATTGTTTTGATTATTTCTCTTCAGCCGTTTTATAATATCATATCCAATAAACCTTTTGCCATCACCAATAATTTTATTGAAGCTCTTATTGGTTTTGCGGAGAGAAATGACCACTGTCATAAGGTATTTCTCTTTGTTTTGGCATTATATAAAGTTAGGAAATTGCGGCTAACACGGCGAGTGCCACAGCGCCTGCTCACACACCTGCACGACACTCACCTGGTAATATCAGGGGAAGACTCGTTGGGGAAGGAGATTATAATAATCAGTCAATGGCCCCATTCCATCAGGATCTATAAATCTTATTGGATTATCAAAAGCATAATTGTAAGGTGACCATCTTCTCATCTGGTCAGCTAACGGGTCAACAGTATGCCACCTGCCAATTTGATTATCGTACATCCTTGCACCGTAATCTAACCATTCCAATCCACTACCATCACTAAACTCCTGTCGTTGTTCTTCCTTACCGTTGTATTTGTATTTGTTGTTTGGATTTCCAAACGCTAAAGCCTTACTACTTATTCCCGCCATCGTCAACCCGAACGGATAATAGTGCGTCTCTTCCAATAAGGGGCCCCTGATATGGGTTACTTGTAAATTATCAAAGAACCCCGCCTGCCCTTGCACAATTCATTGGGCGGGGCAGGCACGTCTATGTCAGGGGTTTCGTTGCTGACATATACATAAAGATAACCATTTTTGTTAATGGATACGTTAGGGATTGAATGTGTTTTAAACACATTGCTTGCTTCTACCTGTTCTACTCCTCCGTCGTAGTATTTAAACTGCTCATCTAAAAATATCCAGTTTAAAAATGCTTTGGGTTTGTTGGCGTCATACGTCCGGCTGTTTAAAAATCCATTGGCGGCGGGATAGCTATCGGTTTTTTGTTCTTCGGTTAGTACTACGCGTATGTTGCCGAGGTTAGGAAGACGATATGCATTATATACCTTCGAATACAGCGAGTTCCACAGCCCCAACTCACACACCTGCACGACACTCACCTGGTAATATCAGGGGGAGACTCGTTGGGGAAGGAGACAAAGAATATATTTTGTACGCCCTTGATGGTTTGATAAAATTGGCTAAATTGCAAGCTTTGTAAAATATAAAATGAAAACACTTACAGTAATACCTTTTAATATGCATATTGTAGCCATAGGCTACACAAAACCTAAGCGTAAGCGCAGCCTTATGCTTAGTGTTACATCTTTTTGCAAGCTACAATGAATCTGAGGGGCTATTAGTGTTTAGCACAAAGATTAGGTATAATAAAAATTTCTTAATTATGTTTGGCCTAAATAAAAAAAGAACGCCCCAATGCCCAATACCAGCGGATTTAGAAACATGGATAGAAGATTGTTTTATTTGGCTTATTAATCAGTTCGGGGAAGATAAAATAAAAACATTGAAGCCATTACTACCAACTCAAACTGATTTCCCAATTACATTTAATAACTCAGAACAATCTGTTTACGATACTCTCAAAATTGTAGCTACACAAATGCAAGTAAATGCAGATAATATACACCTTTCCTTCTATGACCAAAAACTTTTAGAAGTTACAGGAGATATTGGGATTAAGCTATATGGACAACCAATTGATGATGAAAACTACTCTTCTGGTGAATATCGGGGTATTAATAATAATGGGCAATATTCTATTTGCATTAATCAATCTATTTTAAACGAGCCCGATAAACTAATAGCAACTCTTGCACACGAGATAGCACACATTAAATTACTTGGAGAAAATAAAATCTTAAAAAATGACGAGTACTTAACAGACCTTACAACTGTAATTTTTGGTTTAGGCGTTTTTAATGCTAACGTAGCATTTAAGTTCTATTCAGATTTTGACAAATGGGGATACAGTAAGCAAGGTTATTTATTTCAACAAGAATGGGGGTATGCATTAGCTTTACTTGCATATTTTAAATCCGAAGTTTCTCCTGATTGGATTCATTTTTTAACCCCCAACATAAAATCAGATTTTATAAAAAGTGAACAATACATCAACTTCAAAAAACCTCAGTTAATAAAAAAATAACCCTTACTTACGAAACGAAGGAAAATCCCACGGTAAGTTAAAGTGTGGAAGCAGGAAAAATTTAATCAAATAAATAACAAGTAAAATAATTCCTGCTATTCTCATCCATCTGGGAATTTTGTTTGCATCGTTCGCTTTCTTCATTTTAGTTTCTGTTCTGTTGTACAGTTGGCAATGGGGTAATCTCTACAGATACTTGTTTAAAATTTTTAGTGCTCAGAGTACTTTCCAATAACCTCTCTGCAGGTGATGCTCCTAATCTTATCAAAGCACCAATTTTTTTGTTAAACCTTTCTTGATTCGTGGCCTGTCTTTGTTCTACCTCCTGCTGGGTGGGGGGAGCTACTCCATAAGGGTTAGTTAACGGCAAGGGGGCATACATTTCATTTATTTTTTTTACTTGGTCATTATAAGCGTTTTGTGCATCGGTAAATGCCTGTTGTGCCTCATTACTATTAAAACTAATTGAAACAATTCGTGGGCCTGTAGTTGAATATCCTCCGTTTTGCACATCAGGATATTTGTCTGTCACTACTTCTACCGTATTTATAAATCCCTGCAATTGCATGGTAAATATTGCCCGGTTATCTTCATCAAATAAATTACCAAATGCAGTTGCCAATTGACCTAATCTATTATTCCTCGTTATAGTAGGCTCACCATTATTACCGGTGGAAGGTCGTCCTTCTTTATCTTCATAAATCGGAGCCGGCCCAAGATTAGGAGCATTATATATTGATTGTGGAATATATTGACTACGGGTTTGATTAACGGCAGGCGCATAATTAACAGTTGCCCTGTATGCACTTCTTGTATCTTCCCACCGGTTTGAGGAACCATATCTTTGTGGTCTTGCAGGCTCTAAACCATCCAAATCTATTGCATTAGGAACTTCGTTCCCAGCAAACTGATATGGTGAATAATACACATATTGACTAGCTAATTCGTCCTGTGTAAAAAACCTTCCTATTTGATTGTCATAAAATCTATGCTTATAGTCATACCATTCAAGCCCACTTCCATCACTGAACTCTTTGTTTTGTTGTTCATATCCGTTGAACTTACTCTTATTTTCAGGATTTCCAAACGCAAGTGCTTTACTACTTATCCCACTCATGGTGAGTCCGAACGGATAATAGTGCGTCTCTTCCAATAAGGGGCCTCTGATATGGGTTACTTGTAAATTATCAAAGAACACGTCAATGTCAGGGGTTTCGTTGCTGACATAGATGTAAAGATACCCATTTTTATTAATGGATACGTTGGTTAGTTGATGGGTTTTAAATACATTGCTGGCTTCTACCTGCTCTACTCCTCCGTCGTAGTATTTAAATTGCTCATCTAAAAATATCCAGTTTAAAAATGCTTTGGGTTTGTTGGCGTCATACGTCCGGCTGTTTAAAAATCCATTGGCGGCGGCGCTGCTTAGTCCGCTGCTGGTTAGTTCTGCGGCGGTGGCTTTACCGCCGGCTACGGTGGCTATGCTGTTGCTTAATGCGGCTATTAAATCATTTTACACACTTTTATAAACACTACCGGAAGACCTTATGCTTTATACCTCCGAATACGGCGAGTGCCACAGCGCCTGCTCACACACCTGCACGACACTCACCTGGTAATATCAGGGGAAGACTCGCCGGGGAAGGAGAAGCCCCTCCCGGGGCTTCAATATTTTTACTTCAATCGTCGTAATACTTACAACCATCATCCTTCTCCCAATAGGGGTATTTTTTAAAGCCCGCCTTTTTGTCTATACTGCCGAACCAAACA
>DASSYR010000104.1:0-11454 GCA_035703165.1 Chitinophagaceae bacterium | reverse complement strand
CTCTTAACCAATATGAATGAGGAAGCATTAATAGAAAGTAATCATCTCGCATCTACTATATTTATTTAACATCATCATGAATTTTCATTTAGAGCTTGATATAAAGAAATCTACCCAACTTATAAGCTATAAGGATAGCATATTGCTCTGTGGGTCTTGCTTTACAGAAAATATCGGTCAAAAGCTGGATTATCATAAATTCAAAACATTGCAAAACCCTAATGGGATTTTATTCAACCCTGTGAGTATAGCCAAATCCATTACATCCTACATAGAAAATAAGCGTTATAGTGAAGACGAGCTTTTTTATTTTAACGATATATGGCAAAGTTGGGAACATCATAGTCGTTTTTCTAACGTTGACAAAGAGGTATCGTTAAAAATGATCAACGAGTCCCAAATAGCAGCTCATCAATTTTTAAAGGAAACAGAATGGCTCATGCTTACTCTTGGCTCTGCATTTGTATATGAACATAATAATAAAAATGTGGTAGCTAACTGTCATAAAATTCCAACTGATAAATTTCATAAACGATTATTGAGTGTAGAAGAAACATTATCGGTTTTGGATAATTTAATTCATCGCTTATTTATATTTAATTCAAAACTTAAAATTATTTTTACTGTCAGCCCTGTACGCCATTTACGAGATGGCTTTGTAGAAAATAACAGGAGTAAGGCTGTACTAATTCAAGCCGTTCACCATTTAACAGAAAAGTTCAATAAACTGTTTTATTTCCCGGCTTATGAACTGGTAATAGATGATTTGAGAGACTACCGGTTTTACGCGGAAGATATGGTGCATCCTAACTACGCAGCTACTCAATATGTATGGGATAAATTTACAAAAGCCTATATGGATAATGAGACAATTGAGCTAATGGAAACAATAAATGAAATTCAAAGAGCCAAAAATCATAAGCCCTTTAATCCTACGTCCGAACAACATAAAAAATTTTTGAAAACCTACCACCAGAAAGCAGAACTATTGCAAAAGCAATTTCCTTATCTTGATTTTTCAGAAGAGATTCATTATTTCGCCAGCGCTTAATTATTACAAGAAATCTTTAGTGCATCCGGTCGCCCCGCACTTCCAGTTGTTTCATAACACCAGCTTCATATTCCAACCATTCTTTCCAGCGTTTTCTTACCTTATCTTTTTTGATATAAGTATTGGCAAGTTTTATAAATAAGCGGTAATGACCTGCTTCGCTTTCCATAAACATACGATAAAACTTACGCAGATATTTATCATCAAGCCCCTCGCTTAATCTCTTAAAACGTTCGCAACTTCTTGCTTCAATCAAAGCGCAAATTAAAAGCTTGTCCAGCAACCGGTCTTCCGCACTTCCACCTCTTACTTCAAATTTAAAAAGGGCGTTTACATACTCATCTTTCCGTTGCCTTCCCAATGTTAGCTTACGTTTGTACAATTCTGTAATAACCAGTCGAAAATGACCCCATTCTTCAGTAACAATCGGTGACAATTCCTGTACCAGTTTTTCCTTATCATTATACCATTGTATTAAAGAAATGCAACTGGTAGCAGCTTTTTGTTCGCAGTAGGCATGGTCAGTCAAAATATCTTCTAACGACATTTCTGCGAGATTTACCCACCGGGGATCGGTTGGCAGTTTTAACCCCAGTATATTCTTTTTTCTTATTTTAATGGCCATAATTTTATAATTAAATTACCGGATATTTGGCTTGCAAAATTATGAAGGAAGGTTTTCTTAACGATAAATTAATCGAAAGAAAAAAGCAAAATGCTTTTCGTTACCTAAAACTGCCGGATGGTAAGGTTGACTTTTGTTCAAATGACTACCTGGGCGTTGTTAAAAATAATTTAATACAAAAAGATTTTGATAAATCTGAATGGAATGTCAGGGAGTTAAAACATGGTTCTACCGGCTCCAGATTATTATCGGGAAATTATTCATTAATCAAAGAAACGGAAAAACAAATTGCATCTTTCCATCAGGCTGAATCGGGGCTAATTTTTAACAGTGGTTATGATGCCAATATTGGCCTGCTAAGTAGCATACCTCAAAAAGGAGATACTATTGTTTACGATCATTTAAGCCATGCTTCTCTGCGAGATGGTATCCGGTTAAGTTTTGCTAAAGCATTTTCTTTTCAACATAACGACTTATATGATTTGGAAAAAAAATTAAAGCACTCATCCGGAAATATTTTTGTGGTCACAGAATCTGTATTCTCAATGGATGGTGATGAGGCCCCATTAATTGAAATGGCTACCCTTTGCGAAAAATATAATGCCCATCTAATTGTTGACGAAGCTCATGCAACAGGAGTAGTGGGTGAGAGGGGAGAGGGATGTGTACAAAACTTACAACTACAGCATAGAATGTTTGTCCGGATACACACGTTTGGTAAAGCATTGGGATGTCATGGCGCTATTGTATTGGGTAGCGAAATGCTTATGAATTATCTTATCAATTTTGCCCGGTCTTTTATTTATACTACTGCATTACCTGAATCAAGTATCGGAGCGATTAAAAAATCTTATGAAATATTTCCACTGCTGACTGAAGAAAGAAAACATTTAAATAAATTAATCTCGCAATTTCAAAATAGTAAATCCCGTTTTTCTATTTATAAAAGCAATACCCCTATCCAAATAGTGGAAATTCCGGGTAATAGGGAGGTAAAAACTGTTGCTGATTTACTAAACCAAAATAATTTAGACGTTCGCCCAATACTTTATCCTTCAGTACCTAAAGAAAAAGAGAGATTAAGAATTGTACTGCATTCTTTTAACACAGAACAAGAAGTTGAAAATTTGTGTAGATTGCTTCGCTGATAGAATTATTATGTGCAATTTTTTTTACGTACTCATCTTCTCAATACCTTCCTTCCAGGCATGAACAATATCTGAAATATCTCTATTAAGAATGCTTTCATTGATGGTAAACTTTATAATTCCTTCTTTATTTATTCTACCCAATAAAATATTGTATTTGGTCTGAAAAAAAATTGCCAGCTCCTTTACATTGATTGCCGTATCAAATTTCAGATTATAAATATTTGTCCCCTTTTCTACATTCGTAATTGTTACACCTTTAATTTTATTTAATTCAGTAATCAGGCTTTGGGCTGTTTGGGTAACTTTTTCCCATCGTTCAGTAATGTTTTCCAGGTAATGCAGGGCCATAGTAGTATTACCCCAAGTTTGATAAACTGTACCTCCATAAATTTTAATCTGATGTGGAATTTGTCCAATAATTTTTTCACTGCCACAGAGTATGGCTCCTCCGGCTGCATTCAAATATTTGTATAGGGATATATAAACTGTGTCAAAGTAAGAAGCATATTCAGTCAGCGACAATTTTGTAAATGCACAAGCCAAATGTATCCGGGCTCCATCTAAGTGTAATCTATAGCCATTTTGCCTGCAATAATCCGATATTTCCCTTATTACTTCAATTGGCACAACTTTTCCGTCAGCCCGTCTTATCGGGTTTTCAATAACTATGGTTCCCAAACCGCTTTTAAAAACTTCGCTGTCAATTGTGTAAATGATAGCCTCTTTTAAGTCGTTTAAATCAAAATAAGGCTTCCCTTTACCTATTGGAATCAGCCGTTTACCATAAACACTTTGAGCAGCATCTGCCTCATCTCTAAATACGTGTGAATTTTCGGGTACAATTACTTTTGTATTATTTTCATTAAGCAACTTAATTGCCAATTGATTGGCCATAGTGCCGGTAGGTAAATAAATTGCTTTTTCTTTTCCTGTCAGTTTTGCAAATTCATTTTCTAACAAAGCTGTCGCACCTCCAGCGCCATAAAAATCCCGCTCAATTTTCTGTTGCGTATTTATTTCAATCAACTTCTCAATATATCGCTCCGGTGAAAAAACCAGTCCGTCATAAATAAAATTTACGGGATTTGCATTTTTATCTTGTTCCCCGGTTTTAATTTTTAATGACGGAGATGCCTGTAAAGCATCTGTGGCAAGTAAGAAAGGGAATGCGGATAATCCGCACTTTTTAATAAAATTTCTTCTGTTATTATTCATTTAACAAACGCTTTTTTAACTTAAAATTTCCTGTTTTCGAATCCCTTTCTACAATATATCCTTCATTAAGCTGAAGTATCCAGCCTTCGCCACTAATTTTATTACCATCAAACTTTAAAGGAGCTGTAATTATCATCTTGCTCTTTTCCTGGTTTAATAATCCACCTACATCGGTAATATCCAGAACTCCCCAGTTATCGGTAGCTTTCATCGTTGGATAGACAACTCCCAAATCTTCTATTGTTACAATATATCTTGTGTCGTATGAAATTCTTTTTTTCTCAAAAGAAATCTCAAAGTTTGGTTGCTCTAAAAATTTCGCTTTATACGCATCTACAATTTTTTTATTTCTTATTTCTCTTTCTGTTTCTTCCCTGCTTATAGCGTCTCCGTTATATAAATTTGATATGGAATCTATATTAATCGGGGCACTAATCTTAGTTTGAACATGAAAAGCTGAAATAAAAAAATCAGTAAGATTTGTTTCCGAAGTAACTTTTTTATTCCAATATGTGTCTGATTCCCGAAGCAAAAATCCATAAGCCGGAATGGTATTATAAGCGAATAATTGAATATAACTTCGTTCTTTAAAAAAACTGTCAATTTTATTTTTCATAAGGATTCCAATGGCAGTGTTTTTTAATCCTCTTACAACTTTGCCGGTATAAGATGCAATACCTTCGTTTATTTCAATTATAGCTTCTGAAGTGTAGGCCCCCGGGAAAAGCTTGTATCGCTGATTTCGAAAGATAAAGGCATTTGTTACATGATTATTTTTTTGCTTTTTATCAGGCGAAAGAAGTGCCAGTTTCAAAGCCTCTAATTCAAGCCTAAGAAATATTCTGCCTTGTTTTGAATCCAGATGTTGATTCCCTAATTCATTAATTCGTTTAAAATTTAACAAAGGTTGAACTCTGTGAAATAATTCATGGGAGAATAAATCAATTCTATCATCTTTAATTTTGTTAATAAAAATAGTAAGTATCATTGCCCATTTTACTCCTCCCCAATCTAAGGAATAGTTGCCCAAAAGAATATGGCCGGGTAATTTTCCGGTATAAATGCTGCCTACTTTTTTTAATACTCCTGCGGTATCCGGGCTATTGGAATATGCTTCCCTGGAATAAGGATCAACAACAATAATTGGCCCGTATAAATCTATATCCCAAAGTTTTTTAAAATTTTTTGTCGCTTGTTTTACTTCCTCAAAATACAGTGCAACACTATCTGCAGAAATCTTTTGTATTTGTCCCCGGGATATATTAACCGAAAGGATAACAAGAAAAATAATATTAAATGCTTTTTTCATTGACAATAAAAGTTTAGTTCTCTTTAATTTGTTAATAAAAATAAGGTGATATTTTTTATTTAAACGAAGATTAAATTTATTAAATACAATAACTAATTTATTAATGAATACAATTACTGTGATGAAGGCACTTATAAAAAAAATATATCTTTTAAAAAAAAACAGAAGGGCTATTCAAAATACACTCTGACTGTTTGATAAAAAAGCCTGTTTTGCAAATACTGATTTTGTTGGGACTGTTTTTCCGAATATCCCTGCAAGCCAAAAAGTCCGGCTGCATTGCCTTTATTAATAGCTATTTCCAAATAGCCCGCCGAATTAAACAATGCCAATTTTTCTCCTTCGTTTACATCGGCATAGGTTTCACTTATTTTGTCAATTATTTCATCCCTTTTAAACACAATCTTAAAACTCCGTCCCTTTCGTTGCTCTTCAAATTCTTCTTTGGTAATGTTTACTACCACATTTTCAAAATTATCAATGAAAATAATTTGTCCCTCCATCCAATTATTACCAAGCAGGGGTCTTAAAGGGTTTTTTACGTTTATGGAAACGGAAACATCCCCAATATTTTCTAATTTCTCACCGGCAGCAATTTTTGTAAAGGCCCTGGCAAAAATAATACTACAATGTAATGTATTTTTTATATCCGTTTTTTCTAACGGAAGAGCCACTACTTTCTGTGGTATTTCTTCCAACATCATTGTTAGCAACCCATTATCGGCTACGCCGATGTATTGATTATTATGTTGTGCTAATAAAAGATGCTCGGGCCTGGTATCAAAAAGATTTACCAATATTAAATGATAGGTTCCCTCGGGGAAATTTTTTATGGCATTTCTACAAACATAAGCAGCCTGGGGATAGTTGAAAGGCGAAAGTTGGTGGGTAATATCCGTAATTACAAATTGGGGATTGTATTTTAACAATTGACCCTTAACAGCGGCAGCGAGATAATCTTGCTGCCCGATATCTGAAGTAAGGGTTAAAAGCATTGGCAATTTTGTGTTTTATTATAAAAAATTTATACTCACTATCATCTCTTTTTTACTGCTCACCGCACCAATTCGCCTTTTTTAAAGAAAAACTTATGAACCATTTTATCAGCAAGCAATGGAAAAAATTTATTCAAAAAAACGGCCCGTTTTCCGGTAAAAGTTAATACAAGTGTACGCTTTCTTTTTTCAATAGCATTTAAAATGTGCATGGCACATTCTTCGGCGCTCATCATTTTACTTTCATCCATTGGTGATTCGCCCTGTAAGTCTCCCTTTTTGTTTAAAGCGGTATTACGAATATTAGAAGTGGTAAATCCGGGACTGACCCACATTACATTAACCCCGTCTTCTAATAATTCTGTTCGCAAAGCTTCCAACCAGCCGTTTAAAGCATGTTTAGAAGCGGAATATCCACTGCGGCCCGGTAAACCTCTGTAACCGGCTATGGACGAAATTCCCACAATAGTACCTTTTCTTTCAATAATGGAGCTAATTGCATATTTGGTTGTATATACTGCGCCAAAAAAATTAATATCCATTACTTTTTTCATTACCTCCATTTCCACATCTCTGAACAAGGCCCGCATGGAAATGCCGGCATTATTAATTAAAATATCTATGCCTCCGTAAATTTTTAAAGTTGACTCAATAAAACGCCTGCATTCATTTTCATGGCTTATGTCGGCTACCATCACATGTAAGGCTGCAGATGGATTTTCTATTTGAAGTTGATACAGTTTATCCTGATTTCTCCCACAAGTTGCTATTTTAGCTCCCTGTGCTAATAACATATCTACTAAAGCTTTTCCAATTCCATCGCTTCCTCCTGTAATAACCACCACCTTGTCTTTAAAAAATGTCATGTGTACAATTTTAAGTTATTTGCAAAAATAACAGCTAAGAATGGGAAAAAATAGAGCTTGGTTTTGGCAAAATAATTCGAAAATAAATTTTTTAAAATTTGTTGGCAAAGAATGGAGACCTTATCTTTGCCGTCCCAAAAACGGGTTGATTCCGTAGCTCAGTTGGTAGAGCAATACACTTTTAATGTATGGGCCCTGGGTTCGAGTCCCAGCGGGATCACAAAAGCTACTTTTAAGAGTAGCTTTTTTATTTGTAATTCCCCTGAATTTCAATCGTTTTCCAAAGAAGTTGAGCCTTTTAATATCCACATTTAAAAATCTTTTGAAACTCTAATTTGAAAAACTTCTCCGAATTGCTTCGGCTGTCCTTTTCTTTGATAAAAATTATAATAGATTTGGGATAACCTAATCCTAACTGAGCACGGCAAATTCCGCATGTTCATGTTTGCTTAATTCATCTGCCCAATCCGGCCTCCATCCCTTTATTTTTGTCCTCATATATTATAATAATCAACTAAATCCTAAGTTCTGAATTAACAAGTTTGAGGCTATTAAATGTCGCACTGATTTTTTTATTATAATTAGACTATCTAATGTGCACTGTAAGTTTGTTAGTCACATATTTTTTTTCTTTTTGTCTTAAAGACACATTCGTTTTTAAAGCATGTTCTTTTTCTTTTTCAACCAGTTTGCACCAGGAAACTGCAGATATTGAATTGTTAGAATGTATCTCTAGTCTTACCATAATATTATCATTTGGAAGCCTGTGCTGATTTATAAGCTGACTTAATTCAGTTTCATCTATATTTATTTCACGTGCAAAATATTTTCTCTTCTTATTTAGAATTCCTACATATTCCTTAAGAAAATAACTAAATGTAAACTTTGGATTAAAGCTTTCACTCTTTAAATAATCTTCTATTTGAAATTTTAATTGCATTAGTTTTAATACCAGTCTGTCTTTATCGGCCATTTCAGACTGTGTCTTTGTTCTTGCTATTTTTAATTCGGCATCAGCTTGTTTTTTCTGTTTTGAAGTAAGATTGGAAGACAATACAAATGCATCAGCAAGTTCTTTTGTTGTGTATTTATTCATTATTTCTTTTGCGTTCATATCAGATATTTATTTATTAATTTAATCAAAGACAACCCCTCAACACACAATTGCAGTCCGGCATCTATCATGCCGTATTTATTTCTGTAATGCTCCCGCAGTTCAGTTTTGGGCTTTAAAGAAACACAAGCCAAATCTCCGTATCTTTTTACCGATTCTTTGCATGCAAACCCAACAAGGCATCCGGCAATTCTATCATACATTTTCTCTTTACCAACATTTTCTTTAGAGCTGACTAATAGCTTTATTTCCATCCGACGATCTCCCGGAACATCAACCAGGGCCATTACACCCAGAATATCATCTTCCCCTACAATACAAAGTTTATACAACTGTGTATGGGCCTTTTCTTTTTTCCAGGAGAAAAAATATCTTTTTTTTGTAAGTATTTTTAAACCTTCAACATTCACAGGGACAACATCCACTCTTTTCGACTTTCCTGTCTTTACCTCTATAATCGTCATATACAAATTTATGAAAAATTCTTTACATATTTTGTAAAGTTTTTTCTATCATATAATAGGGTATTTAGCAGTTAAATACCTTGGTTTTGCCACCAGATTTCCTCCCCATAGGCCTTACATCAAATCAGTTAAATAGCCTTTTTACTTGTTTCATACCGGGTATGTAAATTTTTGTATTTCTTAAATAACCGCTTTTCTCAATTTTACCAATTGCTGCAACAAGGCCTCCAGTAATTCTAAACGAAGCATATTGGCTCCATCACTTTTGGCTACTGCGGGGTCAGGGTGTGTTTCAATAAATAATCCATCAGCGCCGGCCGCAATGGCAGCTTTAGCAATAGTGCTTATTAATTGCGGGTTGCCGCCAGTTATACCCGATGTTTGATTAGGTTGTTGAAGTGAATGGGTAACGTCCATAACAACGGGTGTTCCATATTCTTTCATCCAGGGAATATTCCTATAATCTACCACCAAATCCTGGTAACCGAAAGTTGTACCTCTTTCTGTAAGTATTATTTTGTCATTGCCAGCCTGTCGAATTTTTTCTACTGCAAATTTCATAGAAGGTCCGCTGAGAAATTGTCCTTTTTTTATATTTACTACTTTCCCTGTTTCTGCTGCTGCAGCTAACAAATCAGTTTGCCTGCATAAAAAAGCGGGTATTTGTAATACATCAACGTATTTTGCGGCAATAGCAGCCTCTTCGTGTGCATGTACATCGGAAGTAGCAGGCAGTTTATACTTTTCGGCTACTTTTTTTATTACGGATAGAGCTGCTTCATCACCAATCCCGGTAAAAGAAGAAGCACTTGTTCGGTTAGCCTTACGATAAGAAGCTTTAAATATATAGGGAATACCTAATCTTTTACAGATACCTGAAACTTTATCGGCAACTTCCATTACCAATTCTTCACTTTCTACCACACAAGGGCCTGCAATTAAAAAGAAATTATTTTCGTCATATTGCTGGTTAACAAAGAGATCTTTTAAAAATTTTTCCATCCTGCAAAGGTAAGGGATAGAAGCAAGGTTTTAGGTATTTGAAGAAGCTATACGAATGAAAATACGATAGCCTTAAAATGTACTATCATCAAGCAATATTTTTATCTTATCAGTACGGTAGTACCTTTTAAAAAAACATTTTTGCCAGTATCTCTTTCCTTATATTTAAGATACCATACGTAGGTACCGGCCGGCTGGGGATTGCCTTTGATATTACCATCCCATTTTATTTTCCAATTGTTTGTTTGAAAAACCAACTGTCCATAGCGATTATACACCTTAAATTCCAGGTTGTCTGCTTTATAAGCATTGAGCGGATAAAGAAAATCATTCAGTCCATTATTATCGGGGGTAAAAGCGTTAGGGATGGCTATATAACAACTTTTAACAACCTTCATATTCCTGTAAGTAGTATCAAAACACATACCATCAGAAACAATGAGTTCAATCGTATAATCTTTTTCATTATTTGTAGGCGGATAATATTGTGGTAAAGGGCTTTTTACAGCACTGGTTTGACCATTGTCAAAATCCCATTGCCAGGTAGTTGCGCTAATACTACTGTCAATGAAAACAGCTCCATCCTCAGGGCAAAGAATATCCGGCCCGGTAAAAGCAGCTTTTACTTTTTCTTCAAGAGTAAAGTTTTGAGATGTAGTGTGGTTACAAAAGCCATTAGAAACGGTAAGACTAACTGTTTTTACCCCTTGCGTTAAATAGATATAAGCCGGATTTTGCATATTGCTGGTTCGCCCGTTTTCTAAATCCCAGGTCCATTTGTTTATTTGATTGCCGCCGGGGTGAGAAAAATAAACAGTATCATTCTTACACCCTTTGCTTATCGCAAAAGTAAAATTCGCATTTACGGTGTCTTTTGTAACGAAACTTTGTCCTTGTCCGATAGGAGTAGGAATGCCGCATTCATCTATAATCGGATCGCCATCTAACCCGTTTTTTAGTGTTATGGTAAAATTTCCGGCTTGCGTTATTGGCTGCGATAATTTTATGTCAATAGTACTGGTAGTACCATTCGTGTTACAGTTTCCCATAGCTCCGGTGATTGTTACGGGATACGTTCCGGTAATTATAAAATCACTTCCGTCAGGGGCTATGGAAGCACATTTTATTTTTTTTCTGAACACTAATGTTAATTTATCGGGTGCACAGGTCAGTGGCACCAGGCTATCAATTGGTGTAGGCGTGGGCAAGGTTACCACAAAATCTATTTTTTCGCCTACCGGCATTTGATTATCGCAATTATCAAGTAACGTATTATTATCAATGCCATTTTTTGCGGTTGCAAAATAATTCCCTGCGGGAAGGGGGGCATCCAGGGTAAGTAGTATCGAATCGGTATCAAAAGAAGAATTACAGCCAATACCTGTTGCACCGATAATATTGGCTGTGGCAGGGGATAAACTAAAGTCACTTCCATCAGGCGCCAGGCTGTTACATTTTATTTTTTTGCCAAGCTTTATAGTAATTTTTGTCCGATTGCAATCAGGTTCTGCGGATTTTAACGAAGGAATTACAGGGTCAGTAATGCTGGCTGTGCCACCCCCAAATTCCAATGTATAACCTTTTGTTGAAGGATTGAATCTTGTAAAGTGGCTAATTAGCAAAAGATATTCATGCCCCTGAGATAAAATTGGCATGGCGCTA
>DASSYR010000027.1:0-72257 GCA_035703165.1 Chitinophagaceae bacterium | reverse complement strand
TTTGAAGAAGTGTATTTACTTTGCCCGTCCATATGTTTTGACATTCTGTAATCTAAATCATCACATTGCCCTACGTAAAAAGAGAAATCCTTCAGGCTTTGAAGGATGTAAACAAAAAACTTTTTATTGAAGTTAGACACGGTTTAAAATAAGCGGAGACGAAGGGATTCGAACCCTTGATACGGTTTCCCGTATACACACTTTCCAGGCGTGCTCCTTCAACCACTCGGACACGTCTCCATAAAATTAGTTTTCCATGTACACACTTTCTCCCGATGTGGATCGGGACTCCTTCAATCCGGCCTTGTGCGGGAACCCGTCTCCTCGAAATTAGTTTCCCGAATACACACTTTCTCCCGATATGAATCGGGACTCCTTCAATCCCGCTCGCCTTATGCGGGAACTGGTCAGCTTTAGAGGGCAGCAAAAATACTATTTCACCCCTTAGATACCGAATAAATTTTTAGCATTCTTAGTGGTTACTTCCGCAACTTCCTCATAAGAGATATTTTTAACTTCAGCTATTTTATCTACAACGTATTTTAAATAAGCAGGTTCGTTTCTTTTACCGCGAAAAGGAACCGGCGTCAAATATGGGGCATCAGTTTCAACGACAAAATTTTTCAAATCAATATTGGCTATAGTTTCGGCTAAGCCAGAATTTTTATAAGTAACAACACCCCCAATGCCCATTAAAAAATTAAGCTCAATAATTTGCTCTGCATCTTCTTTTGTGCCCGAAAAACAATGAAATATCCCAGTGAGAGCGCCATTTTGTTTTTTCCGTACTATATCAATACAATCGCTTAAAGAATTTCTTGAATGGATTACTACAGGTAATTTATATTTTAGCGCCCAATCCACTTGCAGACTAAAGGCTTTTATTTGTTCTTGTTTAAAAGTAGTGTCCCAATAAAAGTCTAGCCCTATTTCTCCAATAGCTGCAAATTTTCTTTTTGATAGCCAGTTTTCAGCTATTTCTAATTCTTTTTCAAAATTTTCTTTAACAGAGCAGGGATGGAGTCCCATCATGGCAAAACAACTTTCGGGATATTTACTTTCTAATTGTAGCATATCGTTAATTACCGTACTATCTATATTAGGTAAATAAAACCGGTACACTCCCTCTTTTACAGCCCTGCTTATAATAATATCAATATCATTTTTAAAATCAGGAAGATATAAATGTGTATGTGTATCAATAAGTTCTGTCATTTTTCATTTTTTTGTTATTTTTTTTTGACAAACCTAATTGAAAAAAAATTAACGATGTTTTAAACCTAAAGGCTAATATAAAGTCTCAATAAACGTTATACCAATTAAAAATTTGTAAAAAACTTGTAAACCATGAAAACAATCAGTTTAACTACAAAAGGGTTACTGGCAATATTGCTGATGGGGGCCCTTACTTTTACATCCTGTAAAAAAGAAAATAGTACCGATACACAACAAGAGATTGTTGTCACTTTGGATGCTGCTCAAAACGATGCAGAGGCTGAAAATCAATTTAATGACGTATTTGATAATGTTACAGCCACTAATGGGGGTGATAATTTAGGTTTAGTAGATGGGGCAGGCATTTATGGTAGGGAAGATAGTGTTGGCCGTTGCTTTACCGTAACCGTATCTCCTGATACACCGGGAGTATTCCCCAAAACCGTAACAATTGATTTTGGCACGGGATGCCTTGGCAAAGATGGAAAGTTAAGAACTGGTAAAATTATGATTGTTTTCACTGGTCGCCTTGCTGAACCGGGTAAATCTGCCACTACCACTTTTGTTAATTATACCGTAAACGGTGTAAAAATTGAAGGAACTCATGTTATTACGAACACAAGCACTTCAAATAACCGTAGTTTTACGGTTGAGGTAACCAATGCGAAAATTACAAAACAAGATGGGAAATGGGTAAAATGGTCAAGCGCAAAATCATTTGTACAAACAGAAGGTAATGGTACTCCACGTTTTCATGAAGATGATGTAATCGTAATTACCGGCAACAAAAATGGAGAAAATTCAGAAGGTGCTACTTGGTCAGCTACCATTATTGATCAATTAGTTAGGAAAGGAAATTGCCGCTGGATAGTAAGTGGTAAGGTGAATCTGGTAAGAAAAGGGGTTACAGCTTTGCTGGATTATGGTAATGGAGATTGTGATAATAAGGCTACTATAACAATAAATGGTGTTACTAGAGAGATAACATTATAAGCCACCACGTGGCAAAACTAATACACCCTGAAAAAAGTGTTGTAAGTTTCAGAAAAAGTATCGAACTTAGGCACAGTTTTCATAGGGTACGGATTAAAAACGGGCCAGGGTTTCTACCCAGGCCCTACTTTTTTATATAACCTCGTAACAATTTTATTTACAACTAATTTTATATACTAATAGTTTCAAACATGAAACCCATTGATGATAATTTTTCTAAAATAACGGGTAATGTATAACTCATGTTTTCCATTGCTTTTTCACTATCATGAAATACAATAATACTACCAGGCTTGGCATGAAATATTACATTTTCCACACATTTTTCTTTTGTTACATCTTTATCAAAATCTCCGCTTAATACATCCCACATAATAATTTTAAAACCGGCTTTTTTAAGAAGGGTAATTTTAAAACGGTTAATTCTGCCATAAGGAGGGCGAAACAATTTCGAGTCAATATATTTTGCGGCCTCTATCACATCATGTATATATTCCTGGTCGTTAGTCTTCCAGCCGTTTAAATGGTTGAAAGTATGGTTGCCAACTTTGTGCCCTTCGTCGATAATTCGATTATATATTTCTTTATTTTTTATTACATTTTTTCCTATACAAAAAAAAGTGGCTTTGGCATTATAGCGTTTTAAAGTATCTAATACAAAGGGGGTAGCAGTTGCATGTGGGCCGTCGTCAAAACTCAGGTACAAAACTTTTTCTTTTACCGGCAAATTCCACGTTAAAGAAGATGGGTATATTTTTTTTAACCACCATGGAGTTTTGATTAAATAAAACATAGTGGAAAGTTACAATAATCAATAGCTTGGGTTATCAATAATTCATTGATATTTTTTATCTTATTATGGCAATGTATTGCGATTTATATCCTTTGGCTTTATAAGCTCAAGCTCTATCTTTGTAGCTATGTCAAGAAAAGTAAGGGTTCGTTTTGCACCAAGCCCCACAGGCGGCTTGCATTTAGGAGGTGTAAGAACGGTTTTATACAATTATTTATTTGCAAAACATCATGGTGGGGATTTTGTATTGCGGATTGAAGACACAGATCAAACAAGATTTGTGCCTGGCGCCGAAGAATATATTTTTAATTGTTTAAAGTGGTGTGGATTAGAGCCCGATGAAAGCCCAATTCACGGAGGTAACTATGGCCCATACAGGCAGAGCGAACGAAAAGAATTATATCGCCAGTATGCCGAACAGTTAGTAAAAAATGGCCAGGCGTATTATGCGTTTGATACTCCGGAAGAATTGGATAAGATGAGGCATGATTTAAAAACAAACGAAAACACATCCCCGCAATATGATCACACAGTACGTATGAAAATGAAGAATTCGCTTACTCTTACACAAGGTGAAGTGAATGATTTGCTGGCAAAAGGGGCAAAGCATGTAATACGCATAAAAATGCCACTAAATGAAACGGTTTCTTTTACGGACATTATCCGTGGAGAAATCAATTTTAACACTTCGCTTGTGGATGATAAGGTTTTGCTAAAGGCTGATGGAATGCCTACATATCACCTGGCGGTTGTTGTGGACGATTATTTGATGAAAATAACACATGCTTTTCGGGGTGAAGAATGGCTGTCAAGTGCACCCGTTCATATTTTATTATGGAAATACTTATTTGGTTTAGATGAGATGCCAAAATGGGCGCATTTACCATTGATACTAGGGCCCAATGGCAAGTTGAGCAAACGGGACGGAGCAAAATATGGTTTTCCTGTTTTTGCTATGAACTGGATTGACCCTAAAACAAACGAGCTAACAGAAGGATTTGCAGAAAAAGGCTTTTTGCCTGAAGCATTTATTAATCTGCTTGCCGTATTAGGATGGAATGACGGAACCGGACAGGAAATATTTACAAAGGAAGAGCTGATTGAAAAATTTAGTTTAGAAAGAGTTCACATTGCAGGAGCTAAGTTTGATTTCGAAAAGGCAAAATGGTTTAACCACGAATGGATTAAAAAATCGGAGGTAAGTGACCTTAAGTCACCAGTTAAAAATGTACTGATCAAAAAGGGTATTGTGGTGGCTGATGAAGAATTGTTGGAAAAAATTATTTTGTTGGTAAAAGACCGATGTACATTACTTACTGATTTTTATGAGCAATCCTCCTTCTTTTTTAAAACACCAACACAATGGGATGTAGATGCCATAAAACCCAAATGGAATGAGGGGAAAAAATTATTTTTTGAAACTTTTAATAGCAAATTGTTGTCTCTTGAGGGGTGGGATACGGCTTTGTTAGAGAATGTCTTTAAAGAGTTAGCCACAGAAAAAAACATTAAACCTGGCGAATTACAGCTACCCTTACGCATTATGCTGGTAGGTGGAAAATTTGGCCCTCCTGTATTTCAAATTGCCGAATTATTGGGGAAAAGTGAAACAGTTTTCCGTATTAACAAAGCGTTAGAAGTTTTTTAGCCCTGTTTTTGAATTACATTCATTACGTTTACTAGAGTGGTTGTGCCAAGTAGTTCAATCATTTTTATATCTACGTCTTCCAATATAAATAGACCTGTAGTATTTATATTAACTTGTTCTGTTGTTCGTATGCCAACGATAACAGTGGAAACTTCTTTATAGCTAAGCAGATAACTTAATGCCAATTGTGTTTTGCTACAGTTATATTTTTTACACAATTCCCATATCGGAGATATAGCATTGTTAGTAATATCAATCACTTCTTTTGTTAAGCGGCTTGCCCTGTGGTCATCATTAGCAAAACGAGTATTCGAGTTGAATTTGCCGGTAAGTAATCCAAATTGCAAGCCCATTCGGATAACGATTCCATAGCCATTTTGCTTCGATACTTCTAATAATGGCAATGCTTTTTGATTAATAATATTTAACGCCAGTTGAAAACCATTACCCATCTTTTTGTTAATAAGGAATAAGGCTTCCGGTAGGGGCTCAAATGTGTTTAACGATAATCCCCAGTAACGGATTTTACCTTCTTTTTGCAGCTGTTGCATAGCGTCAATACATTCCCCATCTTGTAAATGAGGCATCCTTGCAGTGTGCAATTGATAATAGTCTATTACGTCTCTTTTTAATCTTTTCAGGCTGGCCTCGCAAGCAGATAAGATATGTTGTTTGGAATAATCAAAAGTAAATTGTTCATTTCGTGATACATTACCCCCTTTGCTGGCAATGATGATTTCTTTTTTGTTACCAATTGTTTTTCCAAGTAATTTTTCCGAGTGTCCGAGTCCATAAATATCTGCAGTGTCAAAAAAATTAATGCCGGCATCCAATGCGGAATAAATAGCATTGACAGATTCTTTATCATCCGTGCTTCCCCAGCCGATAGCAGTGTTACCAATCATAGCATTACCCCCGATGGCCCAGCTTCCAAAACCAATTTCGCTAACCATTAAATCTGTATTTCCAAAGTTTCGGTAATTCATAGTCTAATTTACAGCCAATACATAAAACACTGTATTTTCGCAATATATTTTTGAATAATGAACAGATCTATTAGAGTTTTGGTTGCTAAAGTTGGTCTTGATGGGCATGACCGTGGTGCAAAAGTAATTGCCACTGCTTTGCGTGATGCGGGTATGGAAGTAATTTATACCGGTTTGCGTCAAACACCGGAAATGGTAGTAAATGCAGCTTTGCAGGAAGACGTGGATGCTATAGGAGTTAGCATACTTTCCGGCGCTCACATGACTGTATTCCCCAAAATAATTGACCTTATGAAGGAGAAAGGAATGAATGATGTGTTACTAACGGGAGGGGGTATCATTCCTGAAGATGACATGAAAAAGCTTAACGACTTGGGAGTAGGAAAATTATTTCCTCCCGGTACGCCTACACCCGAAATTGCAGGCTATATAAGAGACTGGGTAAGTCGCAATAGAAACTTTTAATTATTCAGCATCCTTTACACACCGGAAACCTACGGTAGCGTTCCTTTCAAAGCCCTGGGAAACTCTTATTAACATTTGGCGATAGTGTAATGGTTTTGGCCCTCCCTGGACATACCACCAACTGCCTCCCGGGTTATAATAACTGCCTCCTTTTAGAATAATATATTGATAAGTATCGTTTTGATACCAGTCGTTTGTCATTTGCCACACACTTCCTACCAGATCGTAGAGCCCCAATGGATTTACTCCTTTTTTGTATTTGCCAACCGCATATAATTTTCCATTACCTGTATTGCAACGGGAAGAATCGGGTATTCCGTAATCTACAAGCGTTAAAGTAGTACTGATATTTTTGGCGGTTTTCCCGGTTTGTTTTACTTCATTTCCCCAAGGCCATAACCTTTCATCCGATGTTTGTGCTGCATATTGCCATTCAGCTTCAGTTGGCAAACGTTTGCCTGCCCAATTGGCGAAAGCCTTTGCGTCTTCGTAACTGATATTTACAACCGGAAATTGTTCCTCGCCTTGCTTAGGTTTTCCGTTTATCCAATGCTTTAAAAAATTAACGGTGTCTGAGGGCTGATAATTTGTTTCAATTATAAATTTTTCAAATTGACTATTGGTTACAGGATATTTATCCATATAAAAGCTCTTAAAGCTTACTATTCCCGGAAGACCTTCTGTGGGATAGGAAATAAATTCATCACCACTGGCAACCTTCATATTAAACGACCCTGCGGATATTTTAACCATATCTTCCACAGCAGCAGAAGCAGGATTTGTTTTTTTTGATTCGGACATCAGCAAAGGAGTGCCGGGAGGAATGAACAAAATAGATTCATCTAATAATTCATTGTCATCAAATAGCTGGATAACAAATTTTCCCTGTACTCTTCCAAATTTTTCAAAAAGGCGGAAAGAAGTCGTGTTCGCATTTATTTCAACACATGTTTTATCATAAGAAGGATTGCCTGCCCATATTTTTATTAAATTTCCTTCCGGGGCATCAATAGAAACTTTACCCGATTCGGTTTTTATTTTTAATAAATGCGGTAAATGTGCAATAACGGCTACCGAACCTTCATTATTAGTACCCAGGTATTTTTTGTTAAATGATTCAATGTCTGTTATAATGTATTGTTTACCATCTTTTGTTTTGATTGATGCGTTTTCATGATTCCATAGATCCACATAGTGATATTCATCTTTTTTTTCAGTTTCAAATAAGGCATCGTTAAAACCTTCTGGCAATAAGTTGAATATGGTATAAATGGTTTTTCTTTTACCAGGCCATTTGTTTATATAAATTTTATCTTGTAACGATGAGATAAGAGGCATCCAGGTATAAGAATTAAAATTGGATGAATTTTCTCTGAGTATCCTTACACAACGCCCCCAGTATTGATAGTCTTCATTCATCCATTCCTGCCGGCCTTGCCGCATAATATTTATTTCCACTCCATAGCCATTAAATAATGCGGAGCTGTACTCTCTTCTGATACGTTCTTTGTTTACCTCTACAACACGAAAAATGGCAAAATCAGGTTTTATTAGCTTATTAAGATTAAGTAACGGAACATAATAAATATCATTATGCACCCGACCGGAGATGATTCCCTGCATATCTTTTGGTGTAGCCATCCCTTCGCTATATAAGACAACGCCGGCTTTCGCATTATCAGCAGCTTGTTGTAGTGCATCACTACCCTCGGCCCTGGTATCCAGTACAACACCATCAGCGTCTATGCGATTTATAAAATTACTCATGGTTTGCAGCGAAGTTTTTTCGTCTTTATCGTCCCAGGGATTGTAGCTGATGAAATACTTGGTGCCGGTTTTGTGAGAAAGCGCTGCTAACTCTTTTTGTTTTTCCAAACCGCCGGGTAAGGTTTCCATTAAATTCCATTGTGTCCGTTGGTCTAACCCCAGTACCGGCCATGTAGGCCAAATGGTGAAAATTTCATCTCCTCCATACAATTTCTCTTTGTCAGCTAAAAAATCTTCAAGTTCATAGTTGTTTGTATTGGCATTATAATAGTTTTTTTCCCATGCCATCATCAGGTGCATGGTATAAGCATGTTTAATATAATCCAGGTCCTTTCGTTCGTATAACTTATTATTAAAATTTGTTACTTCATAGAGCATTTTTTCCTGAAAACATTTTTTTAATGCATTGCGCCAATCGCCGTTTACAACATCGGCAAAGAAAAGCAGGCCAATCTTTTTTTCGGGATATAAAACATAGGGGCTTCTGTTTAAAAGATAGTTTTGAATGCTGTCGTTATCTCGTTTAACAAGTCCAAACAACGTTTTACCATCAGGTAATTGAATAGCTGAAAAGTTAAGGTCGTTATTATTATGCGGTACCACTACTCCTATTGGATCTTTTCCGGGTTGATACAAAAACGAACGACTTGTGTCAGAAAACTCCTTACCGGAAATATAAAAATGCTCTTTAGTAGCGGCAAAAGGTACAATGTTGGAAATAGTAACTGGTGTTTTACCATTATTGGTAATGCTAATATGTAGTTTAACTCCATCAACGAATGTTTTATCGAGTTCTTGTTGAAGTAGTAATGAATAATTAGAAAAAAAAGATTGCAAATTTTCATCTGCTATAATTTTTTGCTTATTTATTTCAATAGAAAATAGCGGTAAATTAACGGGAATGGATTCTTTTTGAAGGTGCAATTCTTTTACAACAGTGGGCCAGGCATCCTCAATGCCAATTTTTTTTAATTCTTGCTCATAGGAGGTGTTAAAAAGAAATAAAGCCAGGAGAAAAGAAGTAGTTTTTTTCATAATTTATTGAATTAAAATTACAATTTTTAAACCACGGCCAATGATTTAGATTTGCTTTTTCAAAATAACGTATATGTATCAGACTTTATTAACAGAGTTAGCGAATGGAATATTTACCATTACCATTAATCGTCCGGATAAACTTAACGCATTAAACCAATTTGTTTTAAGCGATCTTGACAAGGCACTTGATGAAATAGAAAAAAATGTTGAAATAAAGTCGGTGATTATTACAGGAGTGGGGCAAAAAGCATTTGTGGCAGGCGCTGATATTTCGGAGTTTATTGGTTTAACAAAAGCACAAGCAGAGGCATTGGCTAAAAAAGGGCAAGATATTTTTTTTAGGATAGAAAATTGTAGTAAACCAATTGTGGCTGCTGTAAATGGTTTTGCTTTGGGTGGTGGATGCGAACTGGCAATGAGTTGCCACTTCCGAATAGCAAGCGATAATGCGAAATTTGGACAACCCGAAGTTAACTTAGGGTTAATACCAGGCTATGGTGGGACTCAACGCCTGACTCACCTTGTTGGAAAAGGGAAAGCGATGGAGCTGATGATGACCGGGAATATGATTGATGCTAATGAGGCCAAACAGCTCGGCCTGGTGAATCATGTAACTACTTTTGAAAATTTGCTGCCATTTACGCAGCAATTGTTAGGAACAATTAATAGTAAAGCGCCGGTAGCAATTAAACACGTTATTAGTCTTACTAATAAGGCTATTTATGGGGATACACAAGGTTTTCAAAAAGAAGTGGAATTTTTTGGCGAATTATTTACTACTGCAGATGCCAAGGAAGGCGTAGCTGCTTTTTTAGAAAAAAGAAAACCTGTGTTTACCGGAAAATAATGATAGTCAATTAAAAGTCATACTCTCTTCTGGCCAGATTTACTCTTACCCCGATACTTATTATTTTGGTATTTTGGGATACGAGCGGGATAGGGGCATCAAAATTTCTTATTAATAAAGAGAAATCAAAAAATACATTTTCTTTAATTTCATAAGAAGCCAAAAAAGAAGCATTAATGATATTAGCTTTTAATCCTGCCAATAGAGTATAGCCATAATCTCCGGAACGTTCGCCATTAGCACGAAAAATATTGCTCCCAAAATTTTTTGATGTATTGGATGAGTCCAGTCCCTGTTGTGAGTAAATAATTTTCCCAAGTAGAAATAATTTATTGATGGGCTGCCATCTCGCAATTCCGATTACTTCGCGAAAGTTTGCCCCTAGCGGATGAGCCAGGGGTTGATTATAATGAGTGTAATTGGCTACAGGAAAGTCGTTTTGTGTAATATCGGCATAATGCGAATAAGTGAAAGGACGTACAATATTTACTTCGGCCTGCAAATCCAAATTGCTTATGTTAAATGCGTTGATATATTTACCACCTAACTGAAATCCAAATTTATTACCCCACCAGGTTTTATCTTTACGAAGCTCTTTAAAATTTAATTCGTCAATGAGCAATTGACCATAAAGCTGAAATTTTTTGGCAAAATTTGCCTTAAAATCAAATCCCAATATTACGTTGTCCGGGCTGCCGATATTTCCCTCAATAGTTCTGTAAAAAATAAGGGGGTTAAGATAACCTAATTCAAGTTGGTTTGTACGGCCAAACACCACACTTTCAAAAGCGCCAATATTCAACCATTTTTTTAAGTTGATGCTTAAATGGTGCATGGCTGCATATTTTTTGGGTAATAAATAATCACCACTTCGGATAAACTTAGGATTTAATTCAGCAAAAATGTTTTGGTAATTAAACTTCCAAATTTTAGTATTTAACTTAAGAAAGAAATAATTACCTCCCCAATCGCTTAAAAACAAGCTTCGGTAGCCATTGCCAATAAAGTTTTTATCATAGGCAAGCTGTACGTCTATATATTTAGTAACGGGAAAGGTTATTCCTCCTCTTCCATCAAAATAATCAACACCCGTTGTTTTAAAAACCTTATAAAAATTAGCGCCGGGTACAGCCTTATAAATGTCTATCCAGTTCCTTACAAATTGCGGGGCTCTTTCCTGGTTATCCCAAAGGCTTACGTAAGCTCCTATTTTATTTCCTATTACGGCCCTTATACTGGCCCCCCTGCTGTTAAGGTAAAGGCTATTAATATCTTTGTCAGCAGATATAAACTGGTATTGAAAAACCGGATTAATAGCTATAAAAAGATCTTTTTCTTTATGTTCAAAAAAATTGGCCTTGGTAGTATAAAGACTTTTTAAAAAGGGTTTTTTGCTTTTTAAAATACTTTCATCACCATCAAACCACTCACTATTATTTCTATAAAGGCTAATAAGGTTGTACTCGTCTTGTTTACTAATTTTATGTACATCTGCCCGGGTTAATGAATCAAAGGCATGAGAAAGGCGGCTGACAAAACGCCGATTGTATGGTTTAGTGGTGGTGAAATTTTCATCTGCTACTTTGCCCTGTAATATTTCCATACGGTCAATAAAATGATTGTGCTTGGAACCCGGTGGGAGATAAACACTTTGAGAAAAAAGAAAAATAGGTGTACAAAGTGCAACCGTTAACAGGAGCCTTTCTTTAAATTGCATGTGAATGTAATTTAGGTTCAGATTATAAAAACAAGTTATGCAAAATTATTTGATTCGCAACATACAATTGGTAAATGAGGGCAATATTTTGGTAAATGATGTATTGGTAAAAAATGGGCGGATTGAAAAAATTGCTTCAGTAATAAATGCAAAAGGTTTGGTTAATGAAATAAACGGAGAGGGAAGATATTTATTTCCCGGAGTTATTGATGACCAGGTGCATTTTCGCGAGCCCGGACTGACCCATAAAGCAACTATTTATAGCGAGGCTAAAGCGGCGGTAGCCGGTGGCGTTACCTCATTTATGGAAATGCCTAATACCATTCCTAATGCATTAACGATTAATTTGCTGGAAGAAAAATACAGAATTGCTTCTCAAACTTCGTTGGCTAATTATTCTTTTTTTATGGGGGTTTCTAACGATAATGCCGGGGAAGTGTTGAAAGTAAACGATTTGCGAAAAGATATTTGTGGGGTAAAAATTTTTATGGGCAGCAGCACCGGTAATATGTTGGTGGATAATTACCTTACATTGGATAAAATTTTTCGGGAATGTGAGGTATTAATTGCTACGCATTGCGAAGATGAAAAGATAATAAAGGCTAATTATGATCGTCTGAAAAAAGAGAAAAAGGAATTGGTGGCGGCAGATCACCCGCTTGTTCGTAATGAGCAAGCTTGTTTTGAATCTTCGCTGGTGGCCGTACAATTTGCAAAAAAATATAACAGCCGCTTGCACATTTTACATATATCTACCGAAAAAGAATTGCAGTTATTTACAAATTTAATTCCGATAAAAGAGAAACGCATCACAGCAGAAGTTTGTGTGCACCATTTAACTTTTAGTAGTGATGATTATGAGACGCTTGGCTATAAGATAAAATGTAACCCGGCTATAAAAAAATCACTCAACAGGGAAGGTTTGTGGAAGGGTTTATCAGACGACCGGATAGATGTGATTGCCACAGACCATGCTCCCCATTTATTATCGGAAAAGGAAGCTCCTTATGAAAAAGCACATGCGGGCTTGCCTTTGGTTCAACATTCTTTATTATTGATGCTACATTATTATAAGCAGGGTAAAATTTCGATGGAAAAAATAGCGCAAAAAATGAGTCATGCAGTTGCTGAATGTTTTGAAATACCTGAAAGAGGTTATATTCGGGAAGGATATTTGGCTGACCTGGTAATAGTAGATATGGAAAAAAACACTTTAGTGTCTAAACAAAATATTTTATATAAATGTGGATGGAGCCCATTGGAAGGAATGCAATTGCCTGCCATAATTACTCATACATTTGTAAATGGCAATTTGGTTTACACAAATGGGGAATTTGATGAATCAATAAAGGGGCAGAGACTTGTTTTTAACCGCAAATAATCAAAACCATAGATTTTCATGGAACTGGACAAAATGAGTTATTACGATCTTTCTATTTTTAATACAGAAGAGGAGTATTCTATTTTTTATAAACTCAATTTTACCTGCACCTTTGGGGGAAGAGAACAATTAAAAATATTTTTACAAAATCCATATCACGAAATTAAAAAAATTGTTGCGACACAAGACACTATTAAACATTTGCTGAAAAGGGAAAGTAATTGGCCTGATATAATTACTAATGGTACTTTAATGGTAATTGAAAAATATTATGAATCTACCATTGATACTATTCCTCAGGGACATTCTGCTATTAATGCTACGTTTTATAAATGGTTTCATGGTCCCGATTATTCACTAATTAAATATTCAATTAAACATATTGCTGATTTTTTAAAAGGGATGAGCCAGTTGTCAGGATTAATGGATGATGCTTCATGCCCTTCCATGCTAAGGAAAATGTTGGATCGGGTACGATTGGTACTTGAAAGAGAAAGGATTAAACCGTTACTTACCGCAGACGATCCCGAAAAAATTGATTCAGGGCATTTGCTTGAATTGGGTAATTATCTCCGTTACGGTTTTAAAAATGCTGCCTTTGAGCTAATTGATATTTATTATCAGTTGGATGCTTATCATAGTATGGCTTTGGCAATGAAACAATACCAATTAAATTTTCCTGTTTTTGAAGATTACCCGCATCCAAATATTAATGCAAAAAAATTATTCCACATTCTTTTGCCCAATCCGGTTGCTTATGATGTGGAAATGAATCGTAATGCAAACTTTGTTTTTTTAACAGGAGCTAACATGGCTGGTAAAAGTACTTTTATTAAGGCAGTGGGAGTCGCTGTTTATTTAGCCCATATAGGTATGGGAGTACCTGCACAGGAAATGCATCTTACTTTGTTTGATGGTATTGTAAGTAATATAAATGTAGTAGATAACATTATTAAAGGGGAAAGCTATTTTTTTAATGAAGTGCAACGAATAAAGAACACCATAATAAGGATAAACGATGGCAGAAAATGGCTTGTTTTAATTGATGAAATTTTTAAAGGCACTAACATACAAGATGCAATGAACTGCAGCGCCACCGTTATAAAGGGACTTCTTAAGATTAATAACTCCCTTTTCATTCTTTCTACTCATTTATATGAAATTGGTGAAAAATTGCAATCATATCCTAATATACAGTTCAAGTATTTTGAAACATCGGTTAAAGATGAGCAATTGCTTTTCAGCTACCAGCTAAAGGACGGTATAAGTAACGATCGCCTGGGTTATTTAATTTTGAAAAGAGAAAAGGTGGTGGAAATGTTGGAAAAGTTATAGAATTTGATTGTAAGAGGTAACTTACATGGGATTAAAATATTTATAAACGAGACCCTAATGAGAACATTTTTTTTGATTTTAAACATGTTTGCCGCTATAATTGTAAGCGGCCAACAAAACATTGATGTATTACACTATAAATTTGAAATCCAGTTATCAGATTCATCCGATAATATCAAGGGAAGGGCTACCATTACAGTACGAATTTTAAAAAGTTCGGAGTTTATTGAATTAGATCTCATCAATAAAGATTCAACGGAAAAAGGAATGGTAGCTAACCAGGCAATAGAAAACGGGATGCCTGTTAGCCTGGAACATAAGAATAATAAATTGGTTTTAAAACCCTCCACTTTGCTAAGGACAAATGAGGAGAGAACTTTTGAGATTTTTTATTCAGGAATACCCAAAGATGGTCTCATTATTTCCAAAACAAAATATGGTCGGCGTAGTTTTTTTGCTGATAACTGGCCTGATCGGGGGCGCAACTGGTTGCCCTGTCATGATGACCCTGCCGATAAAGCTACTGTTGAATTTATTGTAACTGCACCGGAGCATTACCAGGTGGTAGCAAACGGAATTTCCATAGAGGAGTCCTCGGCGGGAAATGGAAATAGATTAACTCACTGGAAGGAAGAAACACCCATTTCCACCAAAGTAATGGTAATAGGAGTTGCCGATTTTGCGGTTAACCTTGCCGGATTTATAAGTGACCGGATACCTGTTTACAGTTGGGTGTATCCTGAAAATAAAAACGAGGTTTTTTATGATTATGCTCTGGCGAAAGATATTCTTCCTTTTTATATTACCAGGGTGGGCCCATATGGGTATAAAAAATTAGCCAATGTACAATCTAAAACCCGCTTTGGCGGATTAGAAAATGCTAATACTATTTTTTATTCTGAAAACTTAATAACAGGAGCAAGAAGAAGTGAGGGGACAATAGCACATGAAATAGCCCATCAATGGTTTGGAAACATGGCTACGGAAAAGAGCTTCGGGCATCTGTGGCTGAGCGAAGGATTTGCCACCTATTTTACTATTTTATATTTTGAAAATAAATACGGAAAAGATACTGCTGCAGCCATGCTGAAAAAATCGATGGCCCAGGTAATTGAGTTTTCAAAAAAAAGTAATAAGCCTGTTGTTGATACAGCAGAAAAAAATTACCTGAAGTTGTTAAATGCTAACTCGTACCAAAAAGGTGGCTGGGTTTTGCATATGTTACGCCGTGAGTTGGGCGATTCTGTTTTTTGGAAATCCATAAGAAAATATTATTCAATTTATTCCGGTGGCATAGCCGGAACAGAAGATCTCCAAAGGGTGTTTGAAACTGTTTCGGGTAAAAATTTGAAACAATTTTTTAAGCAATGGCTTTATACACCAGGACAACCCTTGCTGGATTTTTATTGGAAATATGATGATGCGTTAAAAAAACTTAAAGTATCTATTGACCAAAAGCAAAATCAATTATTTCATTTTCCCATAACAGTAAAGATCGTTGATAGCAGAGGAAAAACTTTATATAAGCGGATAATGGTATCGCAACAATCAGAATCTTTGGTTATTTCGGTAAAAGAAAAGCCATCCATGGTTTTATTAGACCCTGAGGTTTCTTTGTTGTATGAAGAAGTTGAGAAAAAGTAACGCTTTTCTGTTTTTCAATATTTTTTAAAATCTTTATCAGTAAAAATTATATTTCATTTTAGGAGTTACAGTAATAGCATGGTGCGGTTGATATACAGTCGCTTTAAATATTTAACACAACTATGAGGTAATTCTCTTTTTCTATCTTAAACTTTATGCTTGTAAAAACATACGGAAGTGCAGTTTACGGAGTAGATGCAATCACTATTACTATTGAAGTTAATGTGAGCGGTGGTGATTTAAAATATTTTATTGTTGGACTACCCGATAATGCTGTTAAAGAAAGCCTGCAACGAATTGAAAGCGCCATCAAAACAAATCAACTTTATTTTCCCCGTACTAAAATTGTTGTCAATCTTGCGCCGGCAGACATAAAAAAATCCGGTTCCGCATTTGATTTGGCAATGGCTATCGGAATATTGGGTGCATCCGAACAATTAATGGAAACTGTTCCATTAAAAGAGTACGTTATTATGGGAGAATTAAGTTTGGACGGATCCGTTCAGCCGATAAAGGGAGCATTGCCTATTGCCATACAGGCTCGCAAAGAAGGGTTTAAAGGATTGATACTACCCAAGGTTAATGCCAAAGAAGCAGGCATAGTGAATAATCTGAAAGTATATGGAGTAACACACATTAATGAAGTAGTAGAGTTTTTTAAAAATCCTGAATCATTACAACCAACTGTGGTAAATGCAAGAGATGAGTTTTTTCATTCTCAGTACGAATTTGATATTGATTTTAGCGATGTAAAAGGGCAAGAGAATATTAAAAGGGCGTTAGAAATAGCTGCTGCGGGTGGTCATAATGCCATTTTAATTGGTCCCCCTGGTGCCGGTAAAACAATGTTGGCAAAGCGGTTGCCCACGATACTACCACCGCTCACCTTGCATGAAGCGCTGGAAACAACAAAAATTCATAGTGTAGCTGGTAAATTGCCCGAAAATGCTACGTTAATTTCCAGGCGCCCGTTTCGATCTCCGCACCACACCGTTAGTGATGCTGCATTAGTTGGTGGGGGCGGTATTCCGCAGCCCGGTGAAATATCTTTGGCACATAATGGTGTTTTGTTTTTAGATGAGCTTCCTGAATTTAAGCGAACTGCCCTTGAAGTAATGAGACAGCCGATGGAAGAGAGAAAAGTAGTAATATCCCGGGCTAAACAAGCTTTGGAATTTCCGGCAGGTTTTATGCTCATAGCATCTATGAATCCTTGTCCCTGCGGTTTTTATAATCATCCCGAGAAAGAATGTACCTGTCCTCCGGGAGCTATTCAAAAATATTTAAATAAAATTTCAGGGCCTCTGTTGGACAGAATTGATTTACACGTAGAAGTTACACCCGTTCCATTTTCTGAGTTGTCTAAGCAACAAATGGCGGAAAAATCGGAACTTATAAGAGAAAGAGTGATAAAAGCAAGGGAAATTCAGGCTGAGCGATACAAAAACTCTACGGGTGTATATTGCAATGCGCAAATGAGTAGTAAACAATTAAAAGAAATTTGCATTATAAGCGTGGTGGGGCAAAATTTATTAAAAGCTGCAATGGATAAGCTTAATCTCAGTGCCAGGGCTTATGATCGGATTTTAAAAGTAAGTCGCACTATTGCTGATCTTTCCGGAAGTACGGATATCAGACCAGAACATTTGGCAGAAGCGATTCATTATCGAAGTTTGGACAGAGATGGCTGGGCGGGGTAAGGTATGATAATATTCTGTATTTAATTAGTCGCCCCTTAAAAACTCATTTTGGGGTTTAAATGAATATTGAACAGCCGACTTATAAAGTGATTGATTGAAAAAATCAGTGTTTTTAAAAAAGCCAAAAAAGATGACTTCCATTTGTTCATCATTTTTTTGAAGTTGAAGGCGGCTGCACTTAACATTACGTTGATGTTGTCCCCAAAAATTCCTTTATAAAAGTTGCGGCTCATTCTGTAATCAGATTTGAGATGACTGATAACCGGCTCTATTGCTGCTCTGCGGCCAAAACTTTTCTTCAACTTTTTTTGCTGGTACTGGTTTGTTGTTTTTTGATTAAAGGGTTTCGGCATTTGTATGATGGTTTCCCCTATCTGGCTTCTTCCTTTGTAGCCCCTGTCTACCGTGGCGGTTTGTGGGGGCTGGCCTGTAAGGTTGGTGGTTTGTTGTAGTGACTGTTCCAGGGTGTGGCCGTCATATTCATTTCTAAACCCCAATGCCCCAACTATTACTCCTGTGTTTTGCGTGTACACAATAGATACTTTATTGCCAAACTCATATTTCTTATGTTCTTTGCCTTTGGAGATACATTGCACTTCGGGTTCATGCAGGGAATAAATTTTATTATTGTCATTTCTTTTTTGTGCCAACACTTTTTTGAATAAGGCAATGTCGGTTTGATATTTACTCCCGGCAGGCAGGTTTCTTTCAAGTTCCCGTACTAACCGTCCGGCAATGGTTTTTATTTTCCGGTCTGCTTTTCTTGCTTTGCTTTTATTTTTAGGATGGTTGCGAAAACGCTGGTTCATGCGCAGCTTTTTTATGGTACGGCTGTAACTCTGCCGCAAGGGTAACTGCTCCTTTTCCGTTATCTGATTACATTTCTTTATTATCTTTTTGTACAGCTTATCATCTGTTGGATAAGTAATGTTTTTTTCCTGTACCGTGGTGTCTACACTTACATGCTGATCATTTCCATCTTTGTCATTTACCCGAATGCTTTCCTGCAAGATCAACTCAATACCTTTTTCTCCTATGCGGTGGCGAAAGTGTACCAACTCGGACGGCTCACAGGGGGCGCCGCAGGCAAACATCTTTTCTCCGCTGAAGTATTGGTAATAGCAGTTCTCACTCCATTGTTCCACCACACTTTCATCACTGAGGTTGCGAACATGTTTTAAAATCAACAGGGATACCATTAAACGTACCGGTTTGGCAGGACGGCCTGTTTCACTGTGATAGAGGGGTGAAAATTTTTCTTCAAATAATTGCCAGTTGATTTTACCAGCTAAAATATACAGCGGGTGCTGATGGCTCAACTGCTCTTCAAAGCTGCTGTAAAACCCTAACTGGTTTTTGTTGATTAACTTGTTTAGCATAAAATAAATCTGCAAGATTTTGAAAGCAATTTCCTATTTTCTTGCAGATTTATTCCCTATAAGTTTTACCCAAACCATTTCCTGTTGTGGATTACAGAATTTTTAAGGGACGACTAAATTAAACATCCAAAGAGTATGCAAAAGACTACATTATTAATTTGTGGAAGTCTGATATAACTACAAACTTTTTTACATCAAAACCAACTAATTTTAAATAATCATCAGCACAGTATTAGTATCAATCAAATCTTTTTCGCTTGATACTGTATATAAAAGAAGAGGCTATCTCAAAAGTAAAATGAACGTCTTGAGAATTGCGTAAATGATAACTTTCTCCACCCGCTTTTACCTAACAAAGTGACACAAAAAGAAATCCCTTCATGTCGAAGGGACTCTTTACAACTAAAAACACTATTCTTTAAACAAACGCTAATCAGGCTTTTTGCCATCTAAAAAAGTATTTACCGTACTAATTTCCGTTTTATTATTTTCATTGGTCTTAACGGTGTAGCTACTATAAAAATTTTCAACAGTAGAAATTGTATTGTATAATTCCATGTTGCGTCGGAGATAAGCTGGTACATTATCAAACTCGCTATTAGGATCAGCCGCATTAATATTAAAAGACAGGTTGCGTAATTTTTGTAAACGTTCTGCTGCCTTCCTGCGTTGCTCTTCCGCTTCATCAGTTATTGCAGGCGTTTCTTCCGGAGGACTAAATTGAATTGTTTGATGCACGGGTTTATCTACTGCCGGTTGATTATCTTTGATTATCAACTTCATTTCTACAGGAGATTCTTCTTCAGGATGATTGACTACCTGTAATTGAATTGGTTGAGTGCCCTCAGGAATTTGATCATTCGATTTAACTTCGTTGGTTACGTCCTCGGCATAAATGTTAGCTGGTTTTGCCAGGTATCCACCACTGATAGGTGTAATAAATGGCTCCTCTGCTTTTCTCATTTCTTCATTAGCAGAAGACATTTCCATTGAGCGTTTGTCAACGGAAGTATTTCTTATCTCAAATTCAAAATGTACCACTTCGTCTGATAAATCAGGCAACGTATTTTCCATTAACGGAAGCGTTGGAATAATTGGTGTTTCTTTTTTTTCCTCTACTAATTTTGGAGCCAAATCAAGCGATAATGAATCTGGTGAATCTACCACTTCCTTAGAACCCGGGGAAGAAGACAATGGCGTATCAACTTTTTCAGATTTAATTTCAGCCGGAGACTCTTCAAATAATAAGGCAGGTTGATGATGAAATATTTTTCTGGGTTCTGTAACCGAAGCTCCAAGTGTCATTACAATTTTCTCTTCCTTTTTTTCTATAGGCTTTGGCTCCTCTGCTTTGTTAAAAGGATCTTTATGATGAAAACCTGTGGCAATTAAAGTAATACCAATATTCTCACCAAGTGTATTATCATAACCCAAGCCAAGTATTACATCTGTATCGCCTCCGGCCTGGCTTAACAAATAATTTTGTATCACCTCTACTTCGTCCATCGTAAATTCATGTTCACCTTCTGCAGAATTGATATTAATCAATATCCATTTTGCTCCTTTGATGTCGTTATCGTTCAGTAAAGGAGAGTTTAAGGCCTGCTCAATAGCTACCTGTGCACGGTTTTCTCCACTAGCTGCCGCATTACCTAATATTGCTACTCCTCCACTCTTCATCACAGTACATACATCTGCAAAGTCAACATTTATCTGACCGGTTGAATTAATTACATCGGTAATACATTTTGCTGCAGTTGCCAATACATTATCTGCCTTGGCAAAAGCCTCTTTCATTTTTAAATTACCAAATTGATGCCGTAGTTTATCATTGCTGATAACAAGCAAAGTATCTACATATCCTTTTAAGCTGTTAACACCATCTCTTGCCTGTTGCAATCTTTTCTTTCCTTCGTAACTAAAAGGAGTGGTAACTATACCAACAGTAAGAATGCCTAAATCTTTACAAACTTTTGCTATAATGGGTGCCCCTCCGGTACCGGTTCCTCCACCCATACCAGCTGTAATAAAAGCCATTTTTGTATTTACTTCCAGTATGCGTTTAATTTCTTCCAAGCTTTCTTCAGTAGCCTGCCGGCCAATATCTGGATTAGCGCCTGCCCCAAGACCTTGCGTTAAATGCGGGCCTAATTGAACTTTGTTTGGCACTTTACTTAAAGCGATAGCCTGGGCATCGGTATTACAAATAATAAAGTTAACTCCCTCAATACGCTGGCTAAACATATGGTTCACGGCATTGCTCCCCCCACCGCCTACTCCAATCACTTTAATGATTGAAGACTTTTCTTTAGGCAAATCAAAATGTATCATATACTTCAGTTTTTAGGCTTACAACAACATAAACTTTAAAATCGTTATTGCAAGTGGTTAAGAATTTTGGGTTAGTTAGTATTATCAAAAGAATTATTTATTGTATCCGGGTATCTTCTTCTTCTTTAAATAAATCAATCAATCCATCTTTTATTGAGTCCATAAAGCCCTTTAAGCTTTTACGCTTTTTAACCTTTACGGTACCAATACCTTCTTCCTCTGACATCTCCACAACTACATCTTCTTTCTCGTCTTTTAAAGGTGCTGCATAACCACGTAATTTATTTTGCGTGTTTTCATACACATTGTATCCTTTTAATATCAACCCGATACAGGTTGAATACATGGGCTTTGCTAACTCTTCAATATGTCCTGCCGCTAAATGCTCATTAGGAAAACCAATTCTTGCGTTCAACCCGGTTACATACTCCGTTAATTGAATAAGATGTTTTAATTGGGCACCACCTCCCGTTAAAACAATACCACCGTTCAACATGCGATTATCTAAACCAACTTGTTTCAGGTGATAGGTTACAAAATCCATTATTTCACTCATACGTGCTTGTATGATATTGGCCAGGTTTTTTACACTAATTTCTTTAGGGGTCATTCCGCGAATACCCGGGATAGTAATAAATGCATTACTTTTTGCTTCATCACTTAAGGCGCTGCCAAACTGCACCTTCATTTGTTCGGCTTGTGTTTTCAATACACCCAGGCCTGTCTTAATATCATTGGTAATATTTTCACCTCCAAACGGAATAACCGCTGTATGTTTTAAAATACCTTCATAAAAAACAGCCAGATCGGTTGTACCACCACCAATATCTACAATGGCAATTCCGGCTTCCAAATCATGTTCACACATAACAGCTGCGGCCGAAGCTAAGGGTTGTAACACCAAATCTTTTGTGTGCAAACCACTTTTCTCCACAGCCCGGTTGATATTGCGTATAGCGTTTTTATCTCCGGTAATAATATGAAAATTAGCTCCCACTTTTACACCACTATATCCAATAGGGTTAGGAATATTTTGAAAATTGTCAACAGTAAATTCCTGTGGAATAACATCAATAATCTGATCTCCGGCAGGAATATACGTTTTGTACTGATCGCTTACTAACTGATCAATCTCTTTCTGAGAAATTTCATCGTCCGTAACCTGGCGAACAATGTCACCACGGGTTTGCAAACTTTTAATGTGATGCCCTGCTATACCTACATATACTTCGTTAATTTCCAAATTGGGATTGGAAGCATAACAGTTTTCTAAAGCCGTTTGAATGGCTTTAATAGTTTGATCAATATTAAGTACCATGCCATGCTGCACCCCGTTAGAGTTAGCACGGCCAAAGCCAAGAATTTCGAGTTTGCCATACTCGTTCTTGCGTCCGGCAATGGCAGCTATTTTGGTAGTGCCAATGTCGAGGCCGACAATAATGGGTTGTTCGTTGTTCATAGTTTTATTTTGTTTTTAGTTGTTTATGTGTTTTATAATTTTTGTTATTATATTAAAATCTTCTTCAAACATTCAAGCCATCGCAATTACCAACACTTGTTATTATCAAACGCACAATTTTGCACGTCCTCAGCATTTACCATTCATCGTTACCCTCTCCTCGTCATTACAGCTTTAGGTTTTCGTTTTTCATTGGATTTGGGATTAAAAAGCGGCAGCGTGGTGTCCTTTCTTTTTGCGGTTGTATTCCTTGAGGACAAATCAAATGAGTCAGACAGGTTTTTACCAGGCACTTTATCTGCTTCTGACTTTACCGGGCTTGGAAAAGCTACAGAGGATATTGTATCATTTACCATTTGCTGGTCATTATTCATCATTTTATCAACCAGTGTTTTTACTTGTGCCGAATCAGGTTTTGTTTCAGTTTCAAAACCTCTCTTAGTAGCCACCACCTGGTTAACAAACCGCACATCTACTGTATTGTATTTATTCCAGCCAAATTGATTTAACACCTGACGATAAAAAACCGAGAGCTGATGAAATTTCTGCTTAACGTCCGTTGCATTACCAAAACGGATGATGTGATTGCCCAGTTTAGGAATCATTTCCAGTTGCCGATCTGGAGTAATATCAATTTGTTCAATTTGTGCCATCCAAGATTCATTATTTAATATAAAACTTGCCACAGCCTTTACTTGTTGTAAAAAAATGCTATCCTTTTTGTTTAAGTTACTAGTCTCTACAGGAAAAGAAGTAACAACCGGCACACGTGCCACAAAATTTTCATTCAGTGGCAAGCGTTCACTATCTCCATCAATATAAAATGACGTGCCACTAACAGTAAATATCCTTGCCACAGGAACTCTTTCTTCAACCATTATTTGTAATACGCCATTATTGTCGAAAAAAAGTTCAGCATTTTTGATGCAAATATTTTTTTCTAATAGCTCCTCCATAAGTTTAATATTAACATCCGACAACCGCTTTCCAATTAACTTCTTTGCTCCGTTACCGGTAATAATATTTATAACTTCTTTTTTATCTACAAAAAAATACTCATCATTTCCCGTAATGCTAATTTCTATTCCCTTGCAGCCTTTATTGTCTTTGCTCCGGATGGCCGAAACAAGGAGTACCATAGTGCCAACAGCTGTAATTATCCAGAAGGATAGTTGCAACCAGTTTTTCCAGCCTCTTTTTTTTACTTCGGTCATTTTTGTTTTTCTAAAATATCTTTAATCGGCTCAACCAATGTATCAATGTCTCCCGCTCCCGCCGTAATCAATAACTCTATTTTGTTACTCTTTATCCATTGCAATGCCTCGGCTTTATCCAAAATCTGTTTGTGCTTATTTTTCATACGCTTTACAATCATTTCACTACTTACTCCTTCTATCGGCAATTCTCTTGCCGGGTAAATAGGAAGAAGAATTACTTCATCAGCCAAATCCAGGCTTTCTGCAAAACCTTCCGACAAATCTCTTGTCCGGGTGTACAAGTGAGGTTGAAACAACACCGTACATTTTTTATCACGAAACAAGCCCCTTGCGCCACTTATCAATGCCCTTAGCTCTTCCGGATGGTGTGCATAATCATCTATATATACTACCTTATCCTGCGTCACAACATATTCAAACCTTCTCTTCACGCCACGAAATGTTTTTACGGCTTCTTTTATTTTTTTGTTCTCAATCCCCAAATAATGCGCTACAGCAATTGCTGCTACTGTATTTTCTACGTTATGCATTCCTCCCATATTTAACTCTACATTATCCAGCATCCAGTCTCTCATCATTACATCAAATTCATAGCCTCCCCGTTTCATTCTTATATTAGAAGCATATATATCTGCACTACTGTTTTGCAAACTATAAGTAAAATGCTTAGGCGCTTTTAATTCTTTCCCCCGCTTTAACCCAAATTTGCTAATAAGTAAACCGTCTTCTTTAATCCTTTGCGTAAATTCAATGAATGCGTTTTCCATTGATTGAGCTGTTCCATAAATATCCAAATGATCAGCATCCATTGCCGTTATTACGGCAACATCAGGAGTCAGTCTTAAAAAAGACCGGTCGTATTCATCTGCTTCCGCCACGCATACATTGCGTTTGCTACTCCAGAAATTACTGTTGTAATTCACAGCAATTCCACCAAGAAAGGCATTACATCCATAACCTGTATGACGTAATATATGCGCTATCATAGTTGTAATGGTTGTTTTACCATGCGTTCCTGCTACACAAATATTAAAAGAACTGTTTGTTACCGCATCCAACACCTCGCTTCTTTTATACAGCGGGTAATTATTTTGCTTAAAATAAGCCAGCTCTGCATGCTCGTGGGGTATTGCGGGTGTATATACCACCAACTGAACATTATGGGGAATAGCATCCACATTTTCATCATAGTGCACCTGCATCCCCTCATTTTCCAGCTCTCTCGTTAAAGCGGTAGGTGTCTTATCATAACCATATACTTTAATTCCCTGTTCATTAAAGTATCTTGCCAATGCACTCATTCCTATTCCTCCTATGCCTACAAAATAAACAACTGCTGCCTGGCCCTTCTCCTCAAGAAGAAATCTGCCATCAACTGCTTTGAGTAGCTTAATTATTTCGTTTAATTTAATTTGTCTTTCGTCCATATCAAAGAACACTTATTACGCTTTTTTAAGGACGGGGTTAATATAATTCAATATTTCTTTTGCCACTCTTGTATCCGCATCTGCTATTGCCAGTGTCTTTATATTTTTCTTTAGTTCTATTTGCTTTTCTTCATCTCTGGCTAACGCAATTACGGCATCCACTAATTTTTCTCCGGCCTCACTATCTTTTATCAACAGTCCGGCATTTTTGTTCACCAAGTTCATAGCATTTACTGTTTGGTGATCTTCTGCCGCAAAAGGAAAGGGCACGAACAAAACGGGCTTTTGCACTACACAGAGCTCAGCAATGGCCATTGCCCCCGATCTCGATATCACCACATCCGCTGCTGCATAGGCATTTTCCATTTGGTTAATAAAATCATTTACCCATACATTGGGCAATCCTTTTGCAATTATTTTAGCTTGTTCTGCATATAGCTTTCCGGTTTGCCAGATAAGTTGCAGATCATTCTTCCCAAAAGCATCAATACGTTTTGCTATTGCTTCGTTAATACTTTTAGCGCCTAAACTACCTCCAACTGCCAATACTGTCTTCTTAGAAACATCCAATCCGAAAAATCTTATTCCTTCTTCCCTGCTCACCGTTGACTGCGAAATAGCGGAACGAACCGGATTACCACTAATAGTAATTTTTTCAGCAGGAAAAAATTTTTCCATCCCATCTGTTGCTACAAAAATTTTCTTCGCCCTTTTACCAAGAAGAATATTGCTCTTACCTGCAAAAGAATTTGACTCATGAATAAAAGTGGCCAATCCCTTACTTTGCGCATAGCGCAAAACAGGAAAACTGGAATAACCTCCTACTCCGATCACAGCATCTGGCTTAAATTCACCGAAAACTTTTTTTACCTGCAGAAAGCTTCTAATTAGTTTAACAGGTAATCCTATATTTTTAATCAAAGAACTTCTATTGAATCCTGCTATATCCAGACCTTTAATTTTATACCCAGCCTGTGGCACTTTTTCCATTTCCATTTTTCCTTTAGCGCCTACAAACAGAATATCCGTTCGGGGCTCTAACTTTTTTATTGCATTGGCTATTGCAATTGCCGGAAATATATGTCCTCCTGTTCCACCTCCTGCAATAATAATTTTCGCTGTCGTCCCATCTTTTCCCAAAGGGGCATGAGTACCGTAGTTGTCAATATGATTTTTTTCTACGTCGCCCATGCTTAACCTTTTTGAGCCTCTGCCACTTCTTTATTTTTAGAAGGATTAGAGGGTGCTTCCATCTGTTCCACATTTCTTGCCACACTTAATATAATCCCTATTGCCAGACAGGTAAATAAAAAAGAGCTTCCACCCATACTTACTAACGGTAACGTAACACCTGTTACCGGCATCAGCCCAACGTTTACAGCCATATTTGTCAACGCCTGTATCACCAGCGTAAAACTCAATGCCAAAGCCAAAAAAGCGCCAAATGCATAAGGACACCTTCTAAAAAGTTGGATACTGCGAAACAAAAAAACCAGGTACAACATAATAATGAACGCAGCCCCTACTAAACCATACTCTTCTATAATAATAGCATAAATAAAATCGGAATACGGATGTGGCAAAAAGTTTCTCTGCTCGCTATTACCGGGCCCCTTACCGAACATACCTCCTTCCGCTATGGCTATTTTAGCCTGTTGAACCTGGTAAGCGTCTTCTCCTCTTTTTGCATAACGAAAATCCTGTACCCTTTTTATCCACGTGGGTAACCTGCCAACAGAAAAAACAGTCGGTAATTCCTTTGTTTTTCCTTCTTCCTTATCATAATAAATCCCTGCAATCATTATGAGGAACAATACGGGTATTAAGGCTATTCCGATTATAAATAATATATGTCTTAATCTTGCCCTACCGATAAATAGCAGCAATAAGCTGGTAGCTCCAATTAGCAACGCTGTTGATAAATTAGCCGGAGCAATAAGTACACATATAATACCAACTGGAATTATAATGGGGATAAATCCCTTCTTAAAATCTTTAATCACATCTTGCTTGCGACTTAGTAATAAGGACAAAAACATGAAAAGCGACAGCTTGGCTAAATCGGATGTTTGAAAAGTTAAATTTATTATAGGGAGACGAATCCATCGGCTGCCTTCATTTAATCTTACACCAAAAAACAATGTATATAATAAAAGAGGGATAGAAATCAAAAACAGAATTTTTGCTACCCTTGCATATATAGTATAATTAACACGATGTGCAAAATACACAACCATCATGCCGAGTGAAATAAAAGCGAATTGTTTAAAAAGATATATTTCTGTTTTGCCTTTGTATAATTTATATGCCAGCGAACCGGTTGCGCTATATACCACCAACAAACTAACTAATGCCAATACAATCAGAGAAGCCCAAATAGCCTTATCTCCTTTTGTTTTATGCAAAAGATTATTATTCATTGCTCCTAAAGGAGAATATTCTGATGCTGATATGTTTTTGAAAAACCTCATTACTTTTTACAAAGCTTTAACTGCGTTTTTAAACTGTGTTCCTCTATCCTCATAGTTTTTAAACAAATCAAAGCTGGCACAGGCCGGACTTAATAACACTACATCTCCCTTGTTTGCCAGATGAAAAGAGGCTTTAACGGCTTCTTCTGCACCGGCTGTATTAACCATTACTGAAACTTCTTTACCAAATGCTTCATGTATTTTGGTATTATCCACACCCATACATACAATTGCTTTCACTTTTTCTTTTATCAAATCCATTAATATAGAATAATCGTTACCCTTATCAACTCCGCCCAAAATCAAAATCACCGGTTTTGTCATGCTTTCCAAAGCGTACCAGGTAGAGTTTACATTAGTAGCTTTACTATCATTAATAAACTCCACCCCCCTAACTGTAGTAACCATCTCCATCCGGTGCTCAAGACTTTCAAAAGTGGATATAGCCTCCCTGATTTTTTCTTTTCTTAAACCTAAAGTTATTCCTGCAATGCCTGCTGCCATTGTGTTGTACTGGTTATGTTTTCCTTTAATAGCAAAATCATCCACACTCATGGTTAATTTCTCATCGTTAACCATAACTGTCATTTCGTTGTTATGGATAAATGCGCCTTTTGGTACTTCGTGATTCATAGTAAATGGTAATGGGTTAGATATTATATTGAATTTTTTAATGTTTTGCATGATTACCGGATCATCTTCACAATAAATAAAATAATCGCCCCGGCGCTGATTCGTTCCTATCTTAAACTTCGATGCGATATAGTTTTCAAACTTATATTCATACCTGTCTAAATGATCTTCGGTGATATTAAGTAACACTGCTATATCCGGTCTAAATGTTTTAACATCATCTAATTGAAAACTACTTATCTCTGCCACATAAATTTCTTTCGGGTTTAAGGCTACCTGTTTGGCTATGCTTATTCCTATATTTCCAACAAGTGCACAATCTGCCCCGTCCATTTTACACATATGATAAATAAGCGACGTACAGGTACTCTTGCCATTGCTTCCGGTTATACCAACGATCTTGCTGCTTCCTCTATATCTGTAAGCCAATTCTATTTCGCTAATAATATCAATTCCCTTTTCCCTGACTTTTTTAACGATCTCTGTTTTTTCTGCTATTCCCGGACTCTTCATTACCTCATCTGCTTTTAAAACTTTTTCTTCACTGTGTTTCCCCTCTTCAAATTCAATTTCAAAATGCATTAACTCCTTTTGGTATTTCTCAGCTATCTTTCCTCCTTCCGAAACAAATACATCGTATCCTTTGAGTTTGGCTAATATAGCTGACCCAACACCACTCTCTCCTGCTCCGAGTATAACTAACCGCCTTTCCATTATCTAACTTCTTTTATTTAGCTGGTTTTCATAAAAATGGTTCTTCATAAGAATGGGTTAGTATCAGGATTATTAGTTTCAGGTATATAACCTGCTACTAATTTCTCCGGGAATTGCATGGTTTTTCAATAGTTCATTTATCGTCATCAACGAATTTTTAAGCTAACAATAGAAAACACTACACATAAAATTGTTATAATCCAAAATCGAACAGCAATCTTACTTTCATGATATCCTAGTTTTTGATAATGATGATGCAATGGGCTCATCAAAAAAATTCTTCTCCCTTCACCGTACTTTCGTTTGGTATATTTGAAATACGATACCTGAATCATTACACTTAAATTCTCCACAAGGAATACTCCACAGAAAATGGGTATCAGTAATTCTTTACGAACAATTATAGCTAATGCGGCGATGATTCCACCAAGAGCTAAACTTCCGGTATCGCCCATAAATACCTGGGCTGGATACGAGTTGTACCAGAGAAAACCAATAGCTGATCCAATAAACGCCGCAATGTAAATGGTCAGTTCTGACAAATTGGGTACGTATAATATATTAAGGTATTCGGCAAAACGAAAATTACCACTGGCATAAGCAAATACACCTAAGCAACCTCCAATAATGGCACTAATGCCCGTTGCCAAACCATCTAACCCGTCTGTAATATTTGCTCCATTAGATACGGCAACTACTATTATAATTACAATTAGAGTGTATAACAACCAGGTTAAACCTTTTCGCCAATCACGGGGCAATAGCTTTGAATAATTAAATTCATGATTTTTTACAAAAGGAATGGTTGTTACCGGTTCTTTTGCTATAACAAAAACTTTTTCTTTTCCATCAAAATTTACTATTCTTAAACCCGTTGTATCAGATGGTAATCGTTGTCCCGTGTATTCCCGCCATACTTTCGTATTTGTATTAAACAACATCACTGCCGCTACAACAATACCCAATACCAACTGGCCTAAAATTTTAAACCAACCTGCTAACCCATCTTTATCTCCTTTTTTATAAGCAACCCCCTGCTGCAGTGCCAAACGTTTAGCACGCAGTTTTAAATAGTCATCAATAAAACCAATCATGCCCATCCAGATTGTTGCAAAAATCATTAACCGTACATAGGCTTTATTCAAATCTGCCAGCAACAAGGTAGGAATCAGTATAGCCAGAATAATAATAATACCTCCCATGGTTGGTGTACCTTTCTTTTGCTGCTCCCCGGCTAAACCCAAATCACGAACGGTTTCGCCTACCTGTCTTTTCCGGAGGTAGTTAATCAGTCGTCTTCCAAATACAGTTGTAATCACTAAAGACAATAACACAGCAATCAACACACGGAAAGTGATAAAATGTAACAAACGATCTCCCGGGAAACGGATTCCTTGATGATTAAGCCATTCAAAAAGTGAATACAGCATATTGCTAGTTTGATTGTGGTTTTATTTTTCGGATATTGGTTAATAGTTTTAGTCCTGATATTTATTTTTTCTCTTAGCCCTTTCTATACTTTTCTTACTTATTCAAAACATGAAACATCTCTTTCAGTATCTGTTTATCATCAAAAGGATGTTTTACTCCTTTTATATCCTGGTATTTTTCGTGTCCTTTTCCGGCAATTAAAATGATGTCTTTTTTATTTGCCAGGGTTACTGCTGTTTTAATTGCCTCCTTTCTATCCGCAATTGATAAATATTTTCTTCTTGCGGCAGAGTTTAAACCTTCCTCCATATCTTTTAAGATTTGTTGGGGATCTTCACTTCTTGGATTGTCAGAAGTAAAAATTACTTTATCACTATATTCACAGGCTACTTCACCCATCACGGGACGTTTTGTTTTATCTCTGTCGCCTCCACAACCTAATACCGTAATTAGTACTTCATTGCCTTTTCTCAATTTTTGAATAGTGGTAAGAACATTTAACAAAGCATCTGGAGTATGAGCATAATCAACAATGCCGATTACCTGCTCTTTAGATGAAACAATATAATCGAACCTTCCTTCGGCACCGGTAAGATTACTCAATACACGCAACACATTTGCTTTATCCTCTCCCAATAACAAAGCAGCACCATATACAGCGAGCAAATTATAAGCATTAAACTCACCAATTAAACGAAAATGCACTTCTTGTCCATTTATATCCATCATCAATCCGCCTAACTTGTTTTCTAAAATTTTCCCTTTAAAATCAGCCACTGTTTTCAAACTATAGGTACAATGCTTTGCATGCGTGTTTTGAATCATTACTGATCCTCTTTTATCATCAAGATTGGTTAATGCAAAGGCTGACGATGGTAAATGATCAAAAAAGGACTTCTTTACTTTTATGTATTCATCAAATGTTTTATGATAATCTAAATGATCGTGAGTAACATTGCTAAATACGGCCCCGGTAAATTGCAATCCTGTACTACGGTGTTGATGAATAGCATGTGAACTATTTTCCATAAACACATGTGTGCACCCTTCTTTTACCATTTGTGCCAATAATCCATTTAATGTAATTGCGTCTGGTGTTGTATGTGTAGCTGGAACAACTTTATCGCCTATATAATTCTGAATAGTAGAAATTAATCCGCATGTATAACCCAGGTTGCTAAATAGTTTGAACAATAAAGTAGCAATAGTAGTTTTACCATTTGTGCCTGTTACACCAATTAACTTTAATTTTTCGCTGGGTGTACCAAAAAAATTATGTGCTATATAACCGGCTGCTTCCGCAGAATTTTTTACCTGCACATAAGTAATGTTGCCTTCGGTTTTAACGGGTATATTCTCACAAATAATAACCGTAGCGCCTTGCTCAATTGCTTTACCAATATAATGATGCCCGTCACTATCACCTCCCCTAATAGCAATAAAGCAAGTGTCTTTCTTTGCTTTACGAGAATCAATTTGTAAATCTTCTACAACGGTTTTCAGATTACCTTGTACCGATTGAATGTTTACTTTATATAATATGTCTTGTAACAATGCCATCAAGCCAATTGTATCATTATTGTTTGTCCTTTATTTATAGTTGTGCCCGGTAAAACAGATTGTGCCACTACTTTCCCTTTTCCCTTTACAATCACTTTCAAACCTTTATTTTCCAGTATATATATCGCATCTTTCAATCCAAAGCCTTTTACATCCGGCACAACAGGTACATTATCTATAAGAGGGCTTGCTATCCAGTTTCTGTTATCAGCAGAATCATTTACAACATTCAGCCAAGATGAATTACCCGGATTATTAATTAAAAATTTATAAAAAGACTTTATGCTTTTTACATCGGTATTTAAACCAACAAAACGACAAAGTGTACTGTCTTTCTTTTGCGCAATAAGATTATCACCTGGCTGCTGCAAATTCAAGGCATAAAGCTTATCAGCTATATTTTTAAAAACAGTGCCGGCTACTGTACTGCCGTAATAAAGAGCTGCGTGCGGTTTGTTTTTAATTACTACAATGCATGAATATTGAGGATTATTTGCAGGGAAGTATCCTGTAAAGGCTGATTGGTACACGCCGTCTGTGTATTTGAATTTCCCGTCGTTTACTTTTGCTGTGCCGGTTTTGCCAGCTACTTTATAAGGAGTAGTTTCAAAAATATTTTTAGCTGTTCCTTCTGTAACTACTGCTTCTAAACATTCTTTTAACTGTGTTAAAGTTTCGTTGCTACAAATTTTTTCATTTAGTGCTACCGGCTCCATTATTTTTATTGCCTGCCCATCTTTTTCTATCCTGCTAACCAAATATGGTTTCATCATTTTACCATTATTCGCAACCGCATTATACACGGTAAGTAATTGCAAGGGGCTTAACATTATATCGTAACCAAATCCCATTGAAACCAATGTTTGGTAATGCCACACTTTTTTATTAGCCGGGTTTTTTACAGTAGGTCTGAATTCTTCTTTTAAATCAATACCACTTCGCTTCGTTAATCCAAGTTTTTCAAAATGTTGATAATATCGTTGGGGATTTTTAATATAGTACTGGTATGCCAACTTACTCATAGCAACGTTGGAACTGTGCGAAAATGCTTCTTTAATCGTTATTACCTCAGGGCCATCATGGTCATCCCGAACAATTCTCCCATCAATTTCCCATTTGCCACCACCAGTATTTATATTGTCACTGATGGTAACATATTTATCCTCTAAAACATTTAATAAAGTAATCAGCTTAATAGTAGAACCCGGTTCCGATGTTTTAACAGCATAGTTATCCCACTCATAATATTTTCCATATAAATAACCCAGGTTAGCAATTGCTTTAATTTTTCCTGTTTGCACTTCCATCACTATGCATGAACCTTCCAATGCTTCATTTTTCACCATCATATCCATCAAAGCATTTTCAGCTATATCCTGGATGTTTATATCAATTGTGGTGATAATGTCTTTTCCGTTTTCAGGTTCTATTTCACTTCCTTCAACCGGAACTCGTACACCCCCGGCAATATATTTTATCAGACGCTTACCACTTTCTCCTTTTAAAACGGAATCGTATGTTTTTTCTAATCCTACATTTTTTGTTGAATCTTCCCTTGACAAGCCAATTGTTCTGTTAGCCAATAAACCAAATGGGGTAAGACGTTGTGGAACAACATCTGCAATAAAACCACTCTTATTTTTACCCAATCTTACGAGGGGAAATTCCCGAAGTGATTGATATTGCTCAAAAGAAATTTTCTTTTTCAACAAATAGTATCTGTCTTTTAAATTATAAGCCTTTTGTAATTGAGACTTATACTCTTTTGCAGATTGGTCTTTAAACAAATTTGCTAAACGAACTGCAAGTGAGTCAATATTATCTTTAAAACGTTTGCCCTTTTTTTCCCGTAAGCCATCGGCCATAAAATCAATATAAATATCATATTTAGGAAGAGAGGTGCTGAGCATCTGTCCATCTTCACTATAAATGGTTCCTCTTTCCGCATCTATATCCTGAATAGCCGTGTGTAAACTATCAGCCAGGCCTGACCAGTATTTTCCTTCAAAGCGTTGAATATAGAAAGCCTGGCTAAGTACTATGATACAGAGTAACACAATACCAAGAAAGCTCAAGTACACTCTCCACAATATGTCACGTTTTATTTCCAACAGCCGATCTTATTAAAAAATATTGTTTACAAAACTTTTTTATTTACTACTTTATTGTTTTTAAACTATCTACCAATATAACGGGTGGTTCTTTCGACTCTTTTAATCCAATTGGTTCTACTGCTTTTGCTAATTCACTCTGCTTACTACGAAACATTATTTCGCCTTTAACCGTTTTATATTCATACTCCAACTCTTTTAACTGTCTGCCGGTTTTGTTAATATCTCTAATCATTTTATCGGCATAATGTCCGTTAGATATATAGATTAAGGCCAGCAAGGTCAGATAGAGGAAGAAGGAGATATTTTTAGCTATCCATTGATAATTAAACAACCTCTTCCATTCAATTTTTTGTTCTTTAAAATTCTTGTTGTCCATACTATAATCATAGTTTATAAATAACCACGTTGAAATGCTTAGTTTTTTAGGATACTCGTTCTGCTATTCGAAGTTTTGAACTACGGGAACGGGGATTGATTCTCACCTCTTGGGTAGTTGGAACAATTGGTTTTTTTGTTATGATATGGAAAGGACTTTGCTTATATTCTTGCGTGAATGGATCTTCAAAAGCATTTTCAAATGCTCCACTTTTGAAAAAATTTTTCACAATTCTGTCTTCCAGTGAATGAAATGAAATAATAGCAACACGACCTCCGGGCTTAAGTATAAAAGGCAATTGTTGCAGCATCTCTTTTAATGCGCCCAACTCGTCATTTACTTCTATACGCAAAGCCTGAAATACCTGGGCAAAGTACTTATTAGGATTACCTTTCACCGCAGCATGAATAGCTGTTTTAAACCCATTAACGGTTTTAAGCGAACTTGACTTACGAGCATTAACTATTATCCGTGCAAGTGTTTTTGCATTGGTTACTTCTCCATACTGTTCAAACAGTTTATGCAACTCCTTCTCCTCGTATGTTTCCAATACTTTTGCTGCTGTTAATTCCTGCCTCTTATCCATTCTCATATCCATAACAGCATCCCATCTTGTAGAAAATCCTCGTTCCGCTTCGTCAAACTGATGACTGGAAACGCCCAAATCAGCAAGTACGCCATCAACTAATTCGATTTTGTACAATCGCAAAAAACGTTGCAGATGACGGAAATTATGTGGCACAAAAATCACTCTCGAATCAACAGGTAAATTTTTCTTTGCATCTTCATCCTGGTCAAAAACAATTAGTTTTCCCTGTTCATTCAAATGCTTTAAAATTTCCCTGCTATGGCCGCCACCGCCAAACGTACAGTCCACGTAAATTCCTGAAGGTTGAATGTGCAATCCCTCAATTACGTCGCTTAATAAAACAGGGGTATGATAATTAATGGAGTGATCAGCTTTTAAGTTAACAGGAGCTATTTTTTTTATCTTACTCATGCTTGTTAACATTTCAACTTATCAACCACTAACCTTCCCACCCATTACGTCATTAGCCAAACTGCTAAATGCTTCCGGTGAAACAGATTCAAAGAACTGTTGGTACTTTACTTTATCCCAGATTTCAATTTTATTTACTGCGGCAACCACCACAATGTCTTTCTCTAATCCTGCATGTTCCATCAGGTTTTTCGGTATTAATATTCTTCCGGCACTATCCAACTCAATGTTAATCGCTCCGTTTAAAAAATACCGGCGGAATTCCCTTACTTTGGGATCAAAATCATTCAATTGACTTATCTGGCTAAAAATGGGATCCCAACTTTTGACAGGATATAAACTCAGGCACTTCTCAAATCCACGGCTTAATACAAAACGATTGGCCTCATCTTCTGGTAGTTGCTTTTTAAAACCCACCGGAAGAAGGAACCGACCTTTTGCGTCTAAAGTAGCCTCATATTCTCCCAGAAAACCAATCATTTACAATGATTTATACGATTTTTATAAAATTTCACACAAAATAACACATTTTACCACTTTTGCAAAGATTTTTGCTTAAACATTTTTTTCCACAAATTGAAAGCCTTACTGGCATTACATTACAGGCCATTTTACTCGTTTTTTAAAAAAATCATGTGAATTGATGTGAATTAGCTGTGGATAATTGAAAAAAGCATCCAATCAATAAGTAAATCATTATTACAGAACCAAACTATTTAGTTCAGTACACAGTTAATAAAAAACGAGAATAAAAAATGGAAGTGATGCCTATAAATGAGCCAGTTAGCCTGAAAATTTATCTGAAACACATATTGACAGGCAATTTTGTAAAAAGAAGGAAACCGTCTGATTTTATTTGCCTGTTTGCCATTACCAGAACCAAGCTTCATAAAGCATTTTGATGTGATAAAAACTGTTACGGTCGGTATCTATTGGCATGCAGCCTTTGGTGACATTGTTCAATGCCCGGCTAATTTGAGAAAGCCGATGCAGGATTTTTGATCAACTTATTTACAGAATTCATAATCCGACTTTTGGGGATTAATCAAATGTCTTTACTTAAAGATAATCCCAACTGCCAGATTAAATCTTAACTAATACAAATTATAGTGAATTATAGTAATTAATTGCTTTTAACAAATCACTCACCGACTTTATGTCCAGTTTGTTTGTGTCAATATAGCTTTTTACAATTTGTACCTTATCTCCAAAAAAGCTAAAAATTAAATCTTGATTCTTTTTAACTTTCTCAATAGATTTCGATTCAGAATTATATACATAGTAGTTTACTCTTTCTACAAATTCTTTATATGGAGACACAGAGGGCGCAGCCGAATGAGCCACAAACGTTTTAGATATCCGCTTTAGCAAGAGCACTTTCCCCTCATTCATTTGCACATAATAAGTCTTAGGTGTGTTTCCGTCAATCTTAGGGTATCCGCAACTAACTGTATATAGTTGCCCACTTTGCGAAGCACTGTCATCAAAGAAAATCGCCTTTGTAATAACATTGCCATCGGTAACCAATTCCTCTCCTGCTTCAGTTTTAAAATGTAATTGTTGAGTGTAAAGGTTTAATTTCATTTTAGAAACAACATAAGTTTTTTTATCAAAAAGCCAAACCTGACTAAATAAAAACGAGTCGGTAAGAAAAGGAGTTCCTTTTATGTTTAAATCCGTATTGAATTTTAAAAAATCATTACGGTATAAATTGCCCAAATTAATAGTTAAAGCTGTAGAGAGATTTGGAATGATATCTGTTGCACCCGTCTGGCAGAATACAAAAGACACATTTAAGCAAAGTAATATTAAAACAAAATTTAATTTTCTCATAAGATACAATTTACGTATTTCTCACAAATATTTGACGACACAATATAACAAAATGTCTTATAAAAAAAAGTTGAAATTTGCTCTTAACACTTTAACGTTACCCTTAATGATCTCATTTGGAAATTAATTTTTGACTTAATTCTTTTATCTGCCCAATGGCAAATCAATTAAAAATTTACTTCCCTTACCAAGAGTACTCTCGGCTTTAATGCTTCCGTCATGCGCTTCAACCATCGTTTTTACGTAACTCAACCCAAGTCCAAAACCTTTTACGTTATGTAAATTACCGGTGTGTGCACGATAAAATTTTTCGAATATTCTTTTCAATGTCTCTTTGCTCATCCCAATACCGTTGTCTTCAATTGTTATTCGAATACTGTTACCGATATTTTTAGTGATAATTTTTATAACCAGGTTTTCTTTGGAATATTTAACCGCATTATCAAGCAAATTGCTGATGAGATTAATTAAATGAACTTCATCTGCCTGCAATAAATCACTATCAGCATCAAAGCAGGTTTCTATTATTCCTCCACGCTCCTGCAATTGTAATTTTAAATTGTCCATGGCTCGTTTTATAACATCGTGCACATGCAATGGTTTTAAATTAAGCTGTAATTCCTGTCTATCCAGTTGAGCTACCTGTAAAATAGTTTCTACCTGTTTATTCATACGCCTGTTTTCCTCCTTAATAATGCCGGAAAAATAATCCATCTTATTCCTGTCGTGCATAACTTTTTCATTTTTCATAGCATCCACCGCCAGCGAAATAGTGGCAAGGGGCGTTTTAAATTCATGGGTCATATTATTAATAAAATCACCCTTTATTTCGCTTAATTTTTTTTGTTTGAGCATCGTACTTACGGTAAGATAAAAAGCTGTCACTAAAATAAAGGTAAACAGTACAGCCCCAATAATCATCCAGCCTAATGATTTAAATACAAAAGACTTTACATTGGGTACCACTACCCATAATACTTCTTCGGGGGTAAGCCCTTCCAGTAATGTTCCGCTTGAAGGGATTAAAGAATATGCATAGCGTTGGTTATGCAAAGTATCTTCTGCCAGTTTCATAAATCCCAGAGATTTCATCTCATAGCGGCTAAATATATTATTAGCAGTAATAGCAAATTCAAAATGGGTATCCTTTAAACCCCTGTTATTAAAAGCATTCTGTAATTTTTCCTTTATTTCAAATTCAGTAAACCTGTTTGCTATAGAATATTGTTTGCGTAAATCATATGCTTCGGTAGAAAGCGGTAAGCCGGGTAATTGGTTTAAATTCCCTAATACAGCAGATGCCCGCTGGTTCACCAGTTCCTGCCCAACTTCGTCCATCAACATGTATATCTTATCATTTAGCTGCTCTTTTTTAACAATTGCCATATTTTGTATCCAGGATACCTGGATATAAATTATACCCAATAGTGACAATGAAATGAGACCTATTATGACGGGAAATATTTTTTTCATCAGCTTACAAAAATAAAAGGAACTTTCTTAGTTTTCTTTTATTTCACTCCTTTGGGAGCAGAATTTAACAGCCACTTATGAAACCCAATAATTTTGAAAAAGTTTAGTATTTTTAAAAGGCTGTTGTTTATTTATTCAGGAAATGCTAATTTAATAATATGATTGAACCTAAAGCCGGTATATTATTAATTGCAGAACCTTTTCTGAAGGATCCAAATTTTGTCCGGACAGTGATTTTTCTGTGCGAACACCAGGAGGAGGGAAGCTTTGGCTTTGTACTAAACAAAAACTACGATTTTACTTTAAACGAATTATTACCCGACATGGAAAATATACAGCTCCCTGTTTACTATGGCGGACCGGTGCAACCAGATACTTTGCATTTTCTGCACCAGTTGCCGGAACTAATTCCCGGGGGACTTGAGGTTGCAAATGGTATTTACTGGGGTGGTGATTATGAACTTACTATGTCTTTATTAAAAAAAGGGGAAATAAATACTCAAAAAATACGATTTTTTATTGGCTATAGCGGATGGGGCAACGGACAATTGGATGACGAAATGAAAGAAAAAACATGGTTAACAGTAGCTGCTAATCCCAACCTGGTTTTTCATCGAAATCTTTCGGATATATGGAAGGACTCTCTTAAGGAGCTGGGCGGAGAATATGAACAATTGATTAATTACCCCGTTGATCCGCAATTAAATTAACGTATTAAATAATGCATAGATTTGTGCCCTCCCTTACCAATTGCCTTTTTTAACATAGCGAGCACCGTTACCTTTGTAAATTGTCAACACAATTATTATTATTATTATTATAAATACGAAATATAAAATAAGATTACTTAGATTTGAACATAATCTCTTTTTGCTTTGATATACCAGTTGCTAAAACCTCCTGCCCGTTTATTTTTGAAAATTGCCTGCAGGAATATAAAAATCAATAAGCCTGAATTACTCTATAGCAAGGGACCCCTGCTACTGGCTTGCAACCATCCTAATTCTTTTCTTGATGGTATGATATTGGCAATTTTATTTGATATGCCGGTACATTCCTTAGCCAGAGGCGATGCTTTTAACAAAAAATGGCATGCACGACTACTCAAAATGCTGCATATACACCCTGTGTATAGAGAGCGGGAAGGAAAAGAATTAGTGCCACTTAATTATAAAACTTTTGGCATTTGTAAAGAAATATTTAAGAACGACGGAATTGTTCTCATATTCAGCGAAGCATTGTGTGTAAATGAATGGAAACTCCGTCCGCTTCGTAAAGGCACAGCACGAATGGCTTTTGATAACTGGAACGACAATATCCCTTTAAAAGTTTTACCTGTAGGAATTAATTATAGTAGCTTCCGTTCTTTCGGCAAAAATATTATTATCAATTTTGGAGAAGAGATAACAAGTAACAATTTTAATTTATCAGAAAGTATCGGGAAAAATTTAATATTGTTTAATGAAATACTGGAACGAGAGCTTCAAAAAGCTGTAATTACTATTAATAGCAGCGATATTGCAACCATTCGTAAAACCTTTAGCACACCGGTATCAATTATTAAAAAACTGTTATTGGTAATTCCCGCTTTAGCAGGTAGTATAATAAACAGACCGCTTTATTGGCCCGTTAAATCTTTTGTAAACCAAAAAGCTCATAACAGCGGTCATTATGATTCTATTTTGGTAGCTGCATTGTTTCTTACCTATCCTATTTACCTTTTACTAATAACCGCGGGAGCCTTAATGATAACAAAATCTCATTGGAGTTGGTTGTTGCTATTATTTTCACCCTTTTCAGCCTGGTGTGCAATACAATTGAAGAAAGAAGTTTAAACCCCTTTTTAAAAGTAACAGCTTTTTTTGGTAATAATTTTATTCCATTTCTTTAGCACCTTCCACCAGCACTGTGGCTTTATTATCGAGTACCTCAATAAATCCAGCCTGAATGCTGTATAAAGAAGTTGTATTCTTATCTCGAAGAATTTTTAATTGCCCTTTGGCTAAAGCGCTTACGAGGGGAGCATGCCTGTCCAGCACTTCAAATGAACCGGAAATGCCTGGTAATTGAACACCATATACTTCGCCACTAAAAATTTTACGTTCCGGAGTTAAAATCTCTAAGTTCATTTTATTCAACTTTTAAAGTCGGCTTTTCAGACTGAATCCAGGTTTAAAATGGTAACTATCAACCTTACTTACACAGTTATCCCTTTGCGGCAGCTAGCATTTTTTTACCCTTTTCAATTGCATCTTCCAATGTTCCTACCAGGTTAAATGCTGCTTCCGGATATTCATCCACCTCACCATCCATAATGGCATTAAAACCGCGGATGGTATCTTCAATGCTTACAAATACTCCTTTTAAACCTGTAAATTGTTCGGCTACATGGAAGGGTTGTGATAAGAAGCGCTGTACTTTTCTTGCACGGGCTACGGTCATCTTATCATCCTCACTTAATTCATCCATTCCAAGAATGGCGATTATATCTTGTAACTCTTTGTATCGCTGTAAAATTAATTTTACTCTGTTCGCACAATTATAATGAGCTTCTCCTACTATTTGTGGCGTAAGAATACGTGAAGTAGAATCCAAGGGGTCAACAGCCGGATAGATACCCAAATCCGCAATTTTACGACTCAATACGGTAGTAGCATCCAGGTGGGCAAAAGTTGTAGCAGGCGCAGGATCTGTAAGATCATCTGCCGGCACATACACGGCCTGAACGGAAGTAATAGAACCATTTTTAGTAGAGGTAATACGTTCCTGCATCAGGCCCATTTCGGTAGCCAATGTAGGTTGATATCCTACGGCAGAAGGCATACGTCCTAACAGGGCGGATACTTCGGATCCGGCCTGGGTAAAACGGAATATATTATCTACAAAGAAAAGAATGTCTTTACCACGACCAGAGCCATCTCCATCACGGAAATATTCGGCTACTGTTAATCCACTTAAAGCTACACGGGCACGGGCTCCGGGGGGCTCGTTCATCTGACCAAATACAAAGGTTGCTTTAGACTCTTTCAAGCCTTCCAAATCTACTTTACTCAAATCCCATCCTCCTTCTTCCATACTATGTTTAAAGGCATCCCCATATTTCATAATGCCTGCTTCAATCATTTCACGCAACAGGTCATTACCTTCACGGGTACGTTCACCCACACCGGCAAATACGGACAATCCGCCATACCCTTTGGCGATATTATTAATCAATTCCTGAATCAATACAGTTTTACCTACACCCGCGCCACCAAATAATCCAATTTTACCACCTTTTGCATAGGGTTCTATAAGGTCAATAACCTTAATACCGGTAAACAAAATTTCATTAGCCGTACTCAAAAACTCAAAAGCAGGGGGTTTTGCATGAATAGGCCGGCCACCTGCCTTACTTACTTGTGGCAGACCGTCAATAGCATCTCCGGTAACATTAAACAAACGTCCATTTATATCAGGACCAACAGGCATGGCGATGGGAGCCCCTGTATCCACAACTTCCATTCCTCTTTTTAAACCGTCTGTTCCATCCATAGCTATGGTACGCACACTATCTTCACCCAAATGCTGTTGCACTTCCAGTACCAGTTTATCACCATTGTCTCTTTTTAACTCCAGGGCGTTATAAATTTCAGGCAGTTTACCTTCAAATTGTACGTCAATTACCGCACCGATGATTTGTTTGATTTTACCAATATTGGCCATATAAATGATTTATTGTTCCCTTACCCCCGAAGGGAAAAAATTATTTCAAAAGCCCCTAAAGGGGTTGGGGCCTGTTCTTTTCAGGCCGCAAAGGTAAGGGAGCAGAAATAATCTGCCAATAAGAAAAAAGCTATTTTTTAAACATTAAAATGGATTGAATAGACGAAAAATTTATATACAAAGCGGGCTACAATGTTAATTTATTACTCTCCATAGCAGTGAAGCTATTAGTCCACCGGTTATTGGTCCAATCACGGGTATCCAACTGTAGCTCCAATCGCTATCTCTTTTACCGCTAATGGGCAAAATAAAATGCATAATGCGTGGCCCCAAATCCCTGGCAGGATTAATAGCATACCCGGTTGGTCCACCCAGGCTTAACCCAATTCCCAGCACTAATAAAGCAACGGGTAATGCATCCAGTGCACCCAACGTATTGTAGGGTTTTGAAATAAACAGAACTCCCAATACCAGTACAAATGTTGCGATTATCTCGGTAAATAAATTATCACCGACATTTCTTATGGCCGGAGCATTACAAAACACCGCCAATTTTAAATTTGCGTCAGATGTCTCAGTAAAATGCCGGCGATAGGCCACCCATACTAAAAAAGCTCCTGCCATTGCTCCTGCCATTTGTGCTGCTATATAAATTGGTACATTGTTCCAATCAAATTTTTCTAAAAAAGCCAATGCAATGGTTACAGCCGGGTTCAAATGGGCTCCGCTAACTGCAGCGCTTGAATAAACACCAACAAATACACCAACAGCCCACCCAAAAGTAATAACAATCCATCCGCTATTATTACCCTTGCTTTTACTTAACACTACGTTGGCAACAACCCCATCGCCTAAAATAATTAAAAGCGCTGTACCTATAAATTCAGCAATAAATGGAGACATAAGCAATCGTTTTGGTTTTATTAATTACGTATTAAAAATAATACTACTCTAAAATATAATTTCCCGCAGTTTTATTAAACTCCCTGATTTGTTGCAATATCCACTCGTTGTCTTTATTCATTTCTTTGGACATTAGTTTTGCTATTATTGGCGCTACTGCAACGGCGGCCTTCGCATCTAAAAACAACAACCTTATCCTCCTGGCCAGGATATCTTCAACAGTCATAGCCATTTCATTGCGCACAGCCCAAATCACTTCCGCCTTTGTATAAGGCAATTCGTTTACAAGCTTTTCCTTGAGCAATGGATTTTCCTTCCATAGCTGTTTTATCTTCATACTGTCACTCCCATAAAAATGAAGATGTGCCTCTTCTTCATTGAAAGATGAATTGGGAGTGGTTGTTTCTTTATACCCATGAATTTTCAATTCATCAGTTACACATTCCCGTTTAGGAAGTTTTGCTACAAAAGCTGCATTATTTACTACATCTTTTGCCATCTTCCGATAAGTAGTCCATTTACCTCCGGTAATGCTTACCAAACCACTTGCAGATACAACAATCGTATGATCGCGACTTAAAAGAGCTGTATTTTTTTGACCTTTCATGTGCACCAATGGTCGTAAACCCACAAACACACTCTTCACATCCTCTCGTTTTATCTCTGTGCTAAGATAGCGGTTAATATGTGATAAAATAAAGTCTATTTCATCTTCAAAAGCAATAGGTTCCAGGCTAAATTCCTCAACAGGTGTATCCGTTGTGCCTAAAACAACTTTATCGTGCCAGGGTACCGCAAACAAAACTCTTCCGTCATCTGTTTTAGGAATAAGCATTGATCTTTCCCCGGGAAAAAATTTTTTATCAATCACCAAATGAACTCCTTGAGAGAGTGATACCAATTCCTGGCGGTTTTTATCATCCATTCGCAAAATATCGTCGGTAAAAATACCGGTAGCATTAATCACCACCCTGCATTTTAGCTCGTATTCTTTCCCCGTTAAAGCATCTTGCGCAAAAACACCGTTTATCTTTTTAATTCCTTTTCTCAGCCCTGTTACTTTACAATAATTAATTACAACGGCTCCCTGTTCAACAGCTGTTTGTGCTAGATTAACTGCCAGGCGGGCATCATCAAATTGTCCATCATGATAAACAACGCCTCCGTTTATCCCTTTTGGATTAACAGTAGGCAAATATTCAAGCGTTGATTTTTTAGAAAGAATTTCTGTTTTGCCAAGCCCTAATTTACCTGCCAGCAAATAGTAAATTTTTAGCCCGATGCCGTAATAATATTTCTGCCACCAATTATAAGATGGCATTATAAATGAAATATTATTGGTTATATGGGGGGCATTTTTTAAAAGAATACCTCTTTCACGCAACGCTTCTATTACCAATTTGATATTTCCCTGGGCTAAATAACGAACGCCGCCATGCACCAGTTTAGTAGAACGGCTGGAAGTACCTTTAGCAAAATCATGTTGTTCCAACAACAAAGTTTTATACCCTCTTGATGCAGCATCTACTGCTGACCCGAGACCGGTAGCGCCTCCTCCAATAATAATGATATCCCATTCTGCAACTTCTTTCAATTGTTGCAACATTTCATTTCTGTTCATCGTATCATCTATAACAAAGATTAATTATCAAAAATATTTTAACCACCTGATGCATATAATAATTAATTGTTTTACCTGCTATCATTTGCAATTATCTTTATCAGTCCTTTGCCCAGGTTATTGCAGTTGTTACAGCTTTTTTCCAACCCTCACTCAAATCTTCTCTTTGTTTATCATGCATGGATGGCAAAAAACTATGATCAATTTGCCATTGTTGTTGAATGTCCTCTATGTTGTTCCAATAGCCAACTGCCAGACCGGCTAAATAAGCGGCTCCCAGCGCTGTTGTTTCAGTAATTTTTGGACGAAGTACTTTTGTATTTAAAATATCGCTTTGAAATTGCATCAATAAATTGTTGGTTGCGGCACCACCATCTACCCTTAATTCGCGGATAGATATACCTGAATCTTTTTCCATTGCCTTCAGTACATCCATTGTTTGAAAGCAAATGCTTTCCAACGCAGCCCTGGCAATATGGGCGGCGCTACTGCCCCTTGTTAACCCAACCATAGTTCCCCGTGCCCCCTGGTTCCAATAAGGTGCGCCAAGACCAACAAAAGCAGGAACGAGATATACGCCACCGTTATCATTTACTTTTAATGCCAATGCTTCCACTTCTGATGAATGTTTAATAATGCCCAAGCCATCCCTCAGCCATTGTACCACGGCCCCGGCTACAAACACACTACCCTCCAGAGCATAATGAGTAACTCCCTTTATTTTCCAGGCCACGGTAGTTAATAAATTATTGGCAGATGCTATCGCTTTTTCCCCTGTATTCATTAACATAAAGCAACCGGTACCATACGTATTTTTTACCATCCCGGGCTTGGTGCATAATTGACCAAATAAAGCCGCTTGCTGATCGCCGGCAATACCGGCAATGGGAATATCATATTCCTTAAAAACATTTTGCGTATTACCATATACTTCGCTACTGCTGCATACTTGTGGTAACATACTCATGGGAACATCAAAAATATTTGTCAAAGTGTTATCCCACTGCAGTGTATGAATATTAAACATCATAGTTCTGGATGCATTACTTACATCGGTTGCGTGAACCTTACCTCCCGTAAGATTCCACAACAGCCAACTGTCAATAGTACCAAATGCCAATTCGTTTTTATCGGCTTTTTCTCTTGCCCCGGGTACATTATCCAAAATCCACTTCACTTTGGTAGCTGAGAAGTACGCATCTACAACCAACCCTGTTTTATCCCGAATAATTTTATCCGTTTGATTTAATTTGAGCTGATCACAAAAAGAGGCGGTTCTTCTATCCTGCCATACAATTGCATTATAAACAGGCTGTCCTGTATTTTTATCCCACACTACTGTTGTTTCTCTTTGATTGGTAATGCCAATGGCAGCTATATCAGTCATCGCTAAACCTGCCTTGGTAATTGCTTCCATTGCTACGCCCATTTGTGTGCTCCATATTTCATTAGCATCATGCTCTACCCAGCCCGGTTTGGGAAATATCTGTTCAAACTCTTTCTGTGCTACCGCTTTTACAAGGCCTGATTTATCAAAGATTATGGCTCTTGAACTGGTTGTACCCTGGTCAAGTGCAAGAATGTATTTACCCATTTACTAATAATATTTAGAGGTCAATTTAAAGTAATTGATTTTATCTGCAATCAGTTATTTTTGTAACCATACATTTATGGAACTGTTACAAGTTAATAATTTCCAAACAGCAAAAGATTTTTTACAGGTAGCTGTTACCTTGTATAAAAAGGATGCAAACTGGATTCGCCCATTAAATAAAGACATTAACGATGTTTTTAATCAAAAGAAAAATAAAGCTTTTCGAACCGGGCAAGTAATGCGTTGGATATTGAAAGATGAAAAGGGCAATTTGATTGGGCGAATTGCCGCTTTTGTACAAAAAAAATACAAAAACAAGGGGGATGACATACCTGTAGGGGGAATTGGCTTTTTTGAATGCATCAATAACCAACAAGCGGCTGATATGCTGTTTGATGTAGCCAAGCACTGGCTTATGCAAAAAGGAATGCAAGCGATGGATGGCCCTATTAATTTTGGCGAACGGGATCGTTGGTGGGGGTTGGTAACAGAAGGCTTTAAGCCGCCAATTTATTTAATGAATTACAACCCTCCATATTACCAGGCCTTGTTTGAAAATTATGGTTTCAGGGTTTTTTATAACCAGTTATGCTGGCACTTGCATGTACAGCATTCTTTACCGGAAAAATTTTTTACTCAACATGAAAAGTATGTTTCCCTCCCCGAGTTTTCGGTAAACCATATAAGGAAAAACAACCTGAAAAAATTTGCAGCCGATTTTTGTACTGTTTATAATAAAGCCTGGGCCGGGCATGAGGGAAATAAAGAAATGAATAAAGAAATGGCTTTAAAAATATTTAAAGCCATGAAGCCGGTTATGGATGAAACCCTCATCTGGTTTGCTTATCATAAAGACGAACCGATTGCCATGTGGGTAAACCTCCCGGACCTGAACCAAATTGTAAAATATCTTAATGGTCAATTCAACTTCTTTAGCAAATTAAAATTCCTATGGCTGCGTTACCGTAAAGCATGTAAAAAATTTACGGGTATTGTTTATGGTATTGTACCGGAATTTCAGGGTACGGGGATAGATTATTTTATGATTGTAGAAGGAGCCAAAGTAATACAGCGAAACAAGCAATACGATGAACTGGAATTGCAATGGCAGGGAGATTTTAATCCCAAAATGCTAAACATATCCAAAAACCTTGGAGCCACACAAAGCCGCAATCTTGCTACTTATCGCTATTTATTTGACCGAACCAAAGAGTTTAAACGACATCCCATTTTATAAAAGGCAAAAATTCAGGCTTCAGAAAACTAAAAGGTCTTCTTTGCCCCAGATTACTGAAACAATAAATTGCTGACAACAGCAGGCTATTTTTCAACATTTTTGATTGGTTTTATTACTAAAAGAATGTTTCCCTAAATTGCAGTTACAGTATGGATAAATTTATTGTTTCAGCACGTAAATACAGGCCTCAGACTTTTGACACTGTTGTTGGTCAATCGCACATAACTACTACTTTAAAAAATGCGATAAAAAACAATCAACTGGCACATGCTTTTTTGTTTTGCGGGCCAAGAGGAGTGGGAAAAACAACCTGTGCCCGTATTTTAGCCAAAACTATTAATTGCGAAAACATTCAAAAAGACGGAGAAGCATGCAATAAATGTAATTCCTGTAAATCTTTTAACGAAAGCACTTCACTCAATATTCATGAATTAGATGCCGCCAGTAATAATTCCGTTGACGACATAAGGGCACTGACGGAGCAGGTTCGATTTGCACCTCAGGCTGGTAAATATAAAGTGTATATCATTGATGAGGTTCACATGCTGAGTTCTTCTGCCTTTAACGCTTTTTTAAAAACATTGGAAGAGCCCCCCTCTTATGCCATTTTTATTTTGGCCACAACAGAAAAGCATAAGATAATTCCCACCATTTTAAGCCGTTGCCAGATATTTGACTTTAAACGCATTACACTAAACGATACGGTTGAGCACCTGGAAGAAATTTGCGCCAAAGAAGAAATAAAAGCCGATAAAGCTGCTCTACAATTAATTGCTCAAAAAAGTGAAGGTTGCATGCGGGATGCGCTGAGTATTTTGGATAAAATTGTAAGCTTTACCAATAGCGAAGTAACTTATCAAAATACGTTAGAACATCTCAACATTTTAGATGCGGATTATTATTTTAAGCTGTTAGACTATATGCAGCAACAAGACCTGGCATCAGCCATGCTATTGTTTGATGATATTAATCGAAAAGGGTTTGAGGGAGACATGGTGTTAAATGGGCTTGCTGAATTTATTCGGAACCTGCTTATATGCAAGGATGAAAGAGCAGCGGGTTTGCTGGAAGTAGTTGAAGACTTTAAAGACAAATACATAATTGCTGCAAAAAAAATTCCTGCCTCGTGGCTTATCAGCGCTTTAAATGTTTTGAATGAATCAGAAATAAATTATAAAACAGCTCGTAATAAGAGATTACATGTCGAGCTGGCGCTTATCAAACTCACTTATTTGCAACAGGCGATTGAACTGTTAAACGAAGGGGGTGAGCCTGGTAAAAAAAAACTAATTGAATCAGGAAAATCTCTGAGTTTTAAAGCAATTGCTCCTATTAAATTAAAATCCACGGTCAGCCATGATAATGCATCGCAAAAAATTAATCCGGAGCAAGCAAAAACCAGTCACAAGCCATCTACCAATAAAGAAGCCAAACTGTTAATAGAAACGCCGGAAGAAAAACTATTGCTGGCTAAGGAGGAACAAGTGACTTATGCAACAAAACAGCCGGAAATAACAACCGAAAATCATCAAACCGGCAACGGCAAGCTTATTGCATTAGAAAAGATACGCAAACAGGTTGTACAAAATAATCAAGCCAATGGGAACCACAGCGTACCGCTCACAACGGAAGAATTGACGAAGGCATGGAATATTTTTATAAAAAAACTTGAAGAAAATAATGACTCTTCCTCGGTTACCAATTTTAAAGCTGCGGAATTAAATTTAATAGATAAACATTCATTTGAAATTATTGTAACAAATAACATTCAACAAAAATTTATTGAGCAAAAACGAGCTTCCCTCATTGATTATTTACAAACGTATTTCAACAACAAAAATTTAACCTACCAGGTTACCCTTATCGAAAAAAACAGCGATGATGAAGCGAAAGAAAAACCATTAACCACAAAAGAACAGTATTTTCAATTGGTTGAAAAATATCCCCTGATTAAAGAACTGAAAGACCGATTGAATTTAGAATTAGATTATTAATCTGCCAAAACAATACTATCCTAATACATATTGCATTTATCTTATTAAATTAAAAAAAGTTATCGTACTAACCCGGCGGGGGTAAATTATCCTATTTTCCAAACAACAAAAATTTGGGGAGCAAATAATATATTATTCAATTAGCCTGTAAACTCATGAACTAAAAAGCAAAATCCCCTAATTTTGCCGCAATTTCAAATAAACGCTATGAGTGTACTTGTTAATAAAAGTTCTAAAATAATTGTACAAGGTTTTACGGGAACGGAAGGGACTTTCCACGCAACACAAATGATTGAGTATGGCACTAATGTAGTTGGGGGAGTTACCCCTGGCAAGGGTGGTCAAAAACACCTTGATAAACCCGTATTCAATACCGTAGCTGATGCTGTTAAAGAAACCGGGGCTGATGTAAGTATCATTTTCGTACCCCCCGCTTTTGCTGCAGACGCTATTATGGAAGCAACCGATGCCGGCATTAAACTGGTAGTATGTATTACGGAAGGTATTCCTGTGCAGGATATGGTGAGAGTGAAAAATTATATGTCAGGTAAATCAACCCGCTTAGTTGGGCCTAACTGCCCGGGTGTAATTACGGCTGACGAATGTAAAGTGGGTATTATGCCGGGTTTTATTTTTAAGAAAGGGGGAATTGGTATCGTTTCCAAATCGGGAACATTAACATACGAAGCTGCTGACCAGGTGGCTAAAGCTGGTCTCGGTATTTCAACTGCCATTGGTATTGGTGGCGACCCGATTATCGGTACCACTACCAAAGAAGCCTTAGAATTATTTATGAACGATCCTGAAACAGACGGCGTGGTAATGATTGGTGAAATTGGTGGTGGTATGGAAGCTGAAGCAGCCCGATGGTATAAAGAAAATGGCAAGAAGCCGGTAGTAGGTTTTATTGCCGGACAAACAGCGCCTCCCGGTCGCCGTATGGGACATGCCGGTGCTATTGTTGGTGGTGCTGATGATACGGCTGCTGCTAAAATGAAGATCATGAACGAATGTGGCATTCATGTGGTAGCCAGCCCTGCGGATATTGGTGTTACCATAGCAAAAGTGATGAAAGGATAATTGAATACGGTATAGTTGACAATAGTAAAGCCGGTGTAATTTTTATACCGGCTTTGGTTTTTTATGGCATCGTTCCTTGCGTCGCAGTCCTTTCATCTGCGGTGCAAGTGGCATCATATATTAACTTTGTGAAACCACTTAAAATAAACTCTTTTAGAAATGGAAATTATAATTGGGATAGCGGGCCTTCTTATTGCTTGGCTTACTTATAAAAAAACATTTCTCTCGGAACCGAAAGAGGAAAAAGAACATTTATTAGCTCAATTTCTTGCCACACAAAAAATTTCAAATCAAACAAAAAAGAACCTAATTGAGTTTGCAACTGCAAACAATGCTTTTGATAAGGAACTATTTCCTGAAGTAACTTATCAATCTTACATTACAAAAATGGAAACTTCATACAATGAAAATTTATCTGACGAATTATTTGAGAAATTAAAGAAAATGAAGTTATCAAAAAGTAATATTCTTTCAATGACCAAAAGTTTAGAAAGGCAATTTGAAGCTCTTTTACAAATAAATACACAAGTTGAGTTACATCTAAAAAGACAATCTTAATACAAAACCGAACTTTCACATTAAGTTAATCACCTTGGTATTGGACCTAATTATTTACAAAGACTGCACCAAGTTTCATCTGTGCAAATCATTATAATCTGTGAGCAAATAAATCCCCCGCCACAGCGGAGGATTTATTTTTATGCATCGAAAATTTTCTTGGATGCCTTCCTAATAACCATTGTTACGTCCGTTCCCGCGGCCTTTCCAATCATCATCTCTGTTTCGGTTTTCGTTACCCCAGCGATCATCATCGTCATCCCATCTCCCGCTACGGTCGGCCTGCTGCTCATCCACAAAGGCCCTTCCAAAGCGGTTAATGGTAATGTCAATAAAAGTTCTGGGTCTTACATAAACAGATGAAGAATAAATAACCTCTTCTCTGTTCCACCAACCACCCCGTCGTTCACTTCGGGTGCGGGTTATCTTTATTGTATGATGCCCGGGTCGTAAGTTATTCAATATAATGTTGTTGTGCCTGTCATCGTAACGCTTACCATCAATGGTAACCCTGATATCGCCCCTACCCAGGTAGGTAACAGCCAGCCTGCCATCATAAAAATAAGCAAATGAACATACGGTTAATAAAACTGCAATAGAAAGTGTGTAAATTTTTTTCATAATTAATATCCTCCTGATTATAGCATGCCAAAGCCTGTGCCGCTTCCATATTCTTTATGATAAGAAAAAGTTAAAGCATTTGGTGACTGACCATTTTAGCATCAAACTTATTTATGCAATTGCCCATGCAACTGCATCTAAAAAATACCCGTCAACAATTAATTAGAATTAATAAAAAACTTATTCAATAACTTGTACTAAAATCTAGCAGGATGATAGGACTAAATTCAAAAAAAATAAACCAGAACTGCATTTTATTGCTGGTTCTGTTTATTCAATGCACATTTTTTTCTAATTCAGCCATCACACAAGTTAGACCCCGAAACTACATAGCGCAATGGGAGAAAGTTGAAGCATTGATGGATAAGGGGTTAACGAAAACCGCCATTACCGAAGTAAAGAAAATATATACATTGGCAAAAAAAGAAGGTAATGAAGCACAGGCTATCAAAAGCCTGATGTTTCAAACCATATTGAGTGGACAGGTGGATGAAAACGCCGGTATCAACAGCATCAAATCCCTGGAGGCAGAATCTGCAGAAACCAGACAGCCGGCAAAATCTTTATTACAAAGTATGACGGCCCAGTTGTACTGGAATTATTTCCAAAACAATCGCTGGCGATTATACAGCCGAACCAATACTGAAAACTTTAAAAAAGAGGATATTGCTACCTGGGGGGTAAAAGATTTCCATAACAAAATATCAGCCCTATACCTGGCTTCCATCAGTGAAGTAAAATTATTGCAATCATCCAAACTGGAACCGTTTGATGCCATTATTCAAACCTATGGATACCGGTACCTGCGTTCTACTTTGTACGACTTCCTATCACATCGGGCACTGGATTATTTTACCAATGACGAAAGAGACGTAACTAAACCGGCTTACCAGTTTATAATCAGGCAGGAAGAAGCTTTTGCTGATGCCCCTGTTTTTAGCAAAGCATCTTTTAAAACAAAAGACACGGCTTCTCTTTATTATAAAGCCATTACCATTTTTCAGCAACTCACCGGCTTTCATTTAAAAGATGCAAAGCCAGACGCATTGATTGACCTGGAAATTAAACGCCTGCAATTTATGCACAATCATGCCGTACTGGAAGAGAAAGAAAAATTATACGAACGGTCATTAATACAACTCACAAAGAAATACGCCAATGATTCAGCCTCAGCACAAGTCTCTTATTTGTTAGCTTCTTTTTACAACGAAAGAGGCAATCAATACACTACCTTCAGCAATAAAGATGTACAGTATGAAAAGAAAAGAGCCAAAGAAATTTGTGAAGCCGTAATAGCGAAATTTCCCAAAAGTGAAGGCGGAATTAACTGCAAAAGCCTGTTACATCAAATTGTCGCCAAATCATTTACACTAACTACGGAAAAAGTAAATGTTCCCGACCAGCCTTTCCGTATGCTGGTGAATTATAAAAATATCAGCAAACTTTATTTCCGTATTATAAAAACTTCCAAACAAGAATTAAAACGAATTGATATAAATAACCTGGAAAATGAAGACGTTTGGGAAAAAATTCTTTCTTTAAAATCCATTCGTAACTGGAATGAATCTCTACCCGATTTGAAAGATTACCAGCAACACAGCGTCGAAGTCAAAATAAATGAATTACCCAATGGTTTATACGTTTTATTAGCCAGCGAAAAACCTGACTTCAGCAATGAAGAAAATATTTTAGCATTACACACAACCTACGTAAGTAATATCAGTTTTGTAAAAAATAATTCTGGCGAATGCTACATACTTAACCGGGAATCCGGGAATCCGCTTGCCAATGCCAAAGTGCAGGTGTGGGAAAAAAAATACGATTACCAACGTAGTGAATATAGCGAAGACAAAAAAGAATTGCTAACTACAGATAAGAACGGTTATACCAGGATAAAATCGGACAATGAGGGAAGAAACTTTTTACTGGAAATAACGCATAACAAAGATTACTTATTCTTAGATGATAGTTATTATGTTTACCGTGAATACAACCCTCGGCAAGAACCTACTGTAACTCATGCCTTTTTATTTACCGATCGCTCCATTTATCGTCCCGGACAAACAATGTACTTTAAAGGAATTGTGATGCAAACCATCACAGCCGAAACAAGAACAATAGCGATAGAGAATTATAAATCGAAATTAATCCTCCGCGATGCAAACGGACAAAAGGTGGGCGAACTAAATTTAACTACCAATGAATTTGGTTCTTATCACGGCAGTTTTAAATTACCGGAAGGAACACTAAATGGCAATTTTTCCATCCTCGACTCTAACACCAATGCTTATGCCTATTTTAATGTGGAAGAATATAAACGACCAAAGTTTTACGTAGAAGTGAAAAAGCCGGATGGAACTTACCGGGTTAACGAAAACATAACGGTAAAAGGAAATGCCAAAGCATACGCTGGCAACAATATTGACGGAGCAACGGTAAAGTATCGTGTAGTGCGTCGTGTACGTATGCCCATCTGGTGGGATTATGGCTTTGGTTTTGCCAAAATAAGACCCCCTCGCGGTAGCGGAACAGAAATGGAAATCACCAATGGAGAAACCAATACCGATGCTAATGGTGAATTTAAAATTACTTTCAAAGCCATACCGGATGAAAGCGTTGATAAAGCCAGTCAGCCAACTTTTATTTATGAAGTGAGCGCAGATGTTACTGATATTAACGGTGAAACAAGAAGCAGCACCAATGATGTGGCCGTTGCTTACCAGGCATTGCAACTAAATATTAATATGCCGTCAAGAATGCCGGCGGATAGTTTGAAATCCATTTTGATTTCTTCCAAAAACATGAATGACATTTTTGAATCTACCAATGTGAATGTTACGATTCACAAACTGCAAGCGCCCAACCGCATTTTCAGGGAACGTTTATGGTTGCAGCCCGATCAGTTTTTAATGAGCAAGGAAGAATACTATAATTATTTCCCGTATGACGTGTATGCAGATGAAAATGAAATCAGCAAATGGAATAAGGGAGATAAGGTTGCTGACGAAAATTATAAAACGGAAGAGAATTCAAAATTCATCCCGTATTTGGCGGGACAAAGTTCAAAATTTGTTGCCGGTTGGTATGAAATAGTGGTGACTACAAAAGACAAATATGGCGAAATGGTAACGGCTAAGCAATATGTTGAGCTGTACAACAGCAACAGCTCTGCTTACACCTCAACAAAAGCAGGTGCTGTTTCCGATGTATTAAAAGGAGTAGTTGAGCCGGGTGAGAAAGCCAGTTATCAAATAAGCACAGCCGATAAAGATGTATGGATGGTGCAGGAAATTTTAAGAAGCAATGAAAAGAATGAGAGAAGTTATATTAACCTGAACAGTGAAACAAAGACTTTTGATATTATTGTTAACGAAGATGATCGCGGTGGTATTAGTACGAACTGGTTTTATGTACAACATAACAGGGTGTACACCGGAAGTAATCAAATTGATGTACCCTGGACAAACAAGGAATTAAAAATCAGTTATGAAAGCTTCCGTGATAAAACATTACCGGGCAGTGAAGAAAAATGGACATTGAAGGTAAGCGGTATTAAAGGTGATAAAGTGGCGGCCGAGATGCTGGCCAGCATGTATGATGCCAGTCTTGACCAATTTAAGACACATAACTGGGCTGATTTTAAGAGTCAGCTATATCCTGATTTTTATGGATATAATCAATGGAGCAGTAATGTATTCGGAACAGAGAATACAGTAGCCAAGGATTGTTATAAAGGAGATAATGTTTATATCTATTCAAAATCATATGATGTATTGGTTATAAAAAGGAAGAGAAACAAAGAAATACAACCATGGACAGAGTACTATTCTGCTGCGTTTTATGATCTAGAAGTTCCCAAAGCCTTAGAAGGCAGAATCCCGGGTATACAAATCCGAGAAGATAAATTAGAGGAAGTTGTTGTAACTCAGAAAAAAAATTCAACAACTTCAGTTACTAAAATTGAAAATAAAGATATTAAAAATGATAAAATCCCATCAGCTCAAAATCCGTCCTCTATCCAAATCCGCAAAAATTTTAACGAAACCGCTTTCTTCTTACCCGATTTAAAAACAGATTCAGCAGGAAATATTTCTTTCAGCTTTACCATTCCTGAAGCATTAACGGAATGGAAATTTTTGGGTTTGGCACATACCAAAGACATGCGTACGGCCATTACCACCAACAAAGTAGTTACACAAAAACAACTGATGGTGCAACCTAATGCTCCCCGTTTTATGCGGGAAGGCGATAAAATGGAATTCAGCACGAAAGTTTCCAATTTGACTGATAAAACTTTAAATGGTACCGCTACTTTACAATTATTCGATGCCACTACCATGAAACCGGTGGATGAATTGTTTAAGAATGGTAACTCCGTTCAGTCATTCACTGCACAAGCAGGGCAAAGCGCAGGCATTAAATTCAGCATTGATATTCCATTCAACTATAATAGCGCTCTGGTATATCGTGTTGTTGCTCAAGCCACCTCCCCCATCGGGGGAGGCTGGGAAGGGGCCGATGGTGAAGAAAACAGTTTACCGGTATTAACCAACCGTATGCTGGTAACAGAAAGTATTACATTACCCATGCGTGGTGAAGGAAGCAAGAATTTTAGTTTTGAAAAATTACTCAACAATAAAAGCACTACATTGAGCAATCATGCTTTAACTGTTGAATACACTTCCAATCCTACCTGGTATGCGGTACAGGCATTGCCTTATTTAATGGAGTATCCTTATGAATGTGCCGAGCAAACATTCAATCGTTATTATGCGAATGCATTAGCGGCTAAGATTGCTAATGCTTCTCCCAAAATAAAAGCAGTGTTTGAAAAATGGAAAACACTGGATACCGCTGCTCTACTCAGCAATCTTCAAAAAAATGAGGAGTTGAAATCAGCTTTATTACAAGAAACTCCCTGGGTGCTGGAAGCAAAGAATGAAGAACAGCAAAAGAAAAATATTGCACTGCTGTTTGATATGGTGAAGCTGAGCAAAGAACTGGAATCATCACTCAACAAACTAAAGGAAATGCAAAGTCCCAATGGTGGTTTTGTATGGTTCAAAGGCGGGCCCGATGATCGTTACATTACCCAGTACATTATAACCGGCATTGGTCATCTGCAAAAACTGGGAGCAATTCCTGCATCCACACAAAACAAGATCAATTCCATCTTAAAAACAGCGGTTCCTTACCTGGACAGAAAACTGAAAGAAGATTACGATTTCTTAATAAAACAGAAGTCAAAATTAAAAAGTCAAAATATCGGATATATACAAACTCAATGGTTATATATGCGAAGTTTTTTCCCTGACTATAAAATACCGGCAACTACTCAAAAAGCATATGATTACTATCGCGGGCAATCACAACAATTCTGGCTAAAACAAAACCGCTATGCACAGGGAATGACTGCGCTGGCTTTACACCGTACGGGAGACAATAAAACTCCGACTGCTATTCTTGCATCTATCAAAGACAATTCCATTGTAAATGAAGAAATGGGCATGTACTTTAAAGACATGAGTGGCGGCTATTACTGGCACCAGGCCCCCGTGGAAACACAGGCATTATTAATTGAAGCATTTAGTGAAGCAGGTAACGATGATAAAACAGTGGATGACTTAAAAACCTGGCTGCTTAAACAAAAGCAAACGCAAAACTGGAAAACAACCAAAGCCACAGCAGAGGCATGCTATGCACTTCTATTGAAAGGTAGTGACTGGTTGAGTGAAGAACCAACCATCATCATTCAGTTAGGAGATAAAACAATTTCTAACAACAATTCAAAAACAGAGGTGGGAACAGGTTACTTTAAAGAAAGAATTGATGGCAAAGAGGTAAAAAATAATATGGGTAATATTAAAGTTACCGTAACCAACCCTTCAACCATTAAACCCTTAAACCTTTCAACTTCATGGGGTGCTATTTACTGGCAATACTTTGAAGATTTGGATAAGATTAGTTCAGCCGAAACTCCACTGAAACTTTCTAAAAAATTATTTGTAGAAAAAAATTCCGATAATGGACCGGTGCTTATCCCAATAAATGATGGCGATGAAATTAAGATTGGTGATAAAGTAAAAGTAAGGATTGAGCTCCGTGCCGACCGTGATATGGAATATGTACACATGAAAGATATGCGGGCAGCCTGTATGGAACCGGTAAATGTGCTGAGCCATTATAAATGGCAGGGAGGATTAGGCTATTACGAAAGCACCAAAGATGCTTCTACCAATTTCTTCTTTAACTGGTTGCCCAAGGGAACTTATGTGTTTGAATATCCTTTGTTCGTTACACATAGTGGTAATTTCAGCAATGGCGTTACTACCATTCAATGTATGTACGCCCCTGAGTTTAGTGCGCATAGTGAGGGTGTACGAGTGAAGGTGAAATAATTAAATAATAAAATGCATAAAAAATCCCACCACAGGCAGGACTTATTAAGTGGAGAATATCGGAGTCGAACCGACGACCTCTTGCATGCCATGCAAGCGCTCTAGCCAGCTGAGCTAATTCCCCTTATTCGTTATCTTTTTTGTGGTTACCTATTCCGTATTAAAAACTTTTTAAGAACAGGCAATCACTTTCGTTTTAAGGACTGCAAATATAACTTTGTGCCTTGTTTCAACCAAAATAAAAACTCCGGGTTAATCCGGAGTTAAAATTCATTATACCCAATAAAGGATAATCTTATTCGCCCCAAATATTATCCTTGCCTTCTAACCAAAGTTTTACAAGTTCTGTAGTTACTGACTTGGGTCTTTCTATGGGAAAACTTAGTGCCCTGTCCCAACAAAGACTTGCCAGCACACCCAGTGCCCGGCTTACTCCAAACAATACGGTATAATATTCATATTCCTTTAAACCAAAATGCACCAACAAAGCACCGCTATGTGCATCTACATTGGGCCATGGATTTTTGATTTTTCCCAATGACTGTAAAATGGGAGGAACAGTTTCATAAATATTCCACACTGTTTGCACCAATTTATCATTTGGCATATGTTTTTTTCCAAAAGCCATCTGTGCCTCAAACCGTGGATCCGTCTTTCTTAATACAGCATGTCCATACCCTGGTACCACTTTCCCTTCATTCAAAGTTTTCTTTACATAATCTGCTATCTGATCTTTAGTAGGCGCATCCGTATTTAATTCTTCCTGCATTTCAAAAATCCACTTTATTACTTCCTGGTTTGCCAAACCATGCAAAGGTCCGGCTAATCCATTTAACCCGGCTGCCAGACTCAAAAAAGGATCGCTTAATGCGGAACCAACTAAATGGGTTGCATGTGCTGAAACATTCCCTCCTTCATGATCAGCATGAATAGTCATGTACAAACGCATTAATTCTTTAAAGGTTTCATCTTCATATCCCAACATGTGGGCAAAATTTCCAGCCCAATCTAACAACCCATTTGGCTGTATATGCTCTCCGGATCTGTATTTGCGTCTGTATATGTAAGCAGCTACTCTTGGTAGTCTCGCTATTAGGTCCATTGTATCATCAAACATGGCATCCCAATAATCTTTCTTGTTCATCCCGGCCGCATATTTTTTTGCAAATTGGCTTTCTGTTTGCAAGGCCATTATTGCCACCACAAACTGGGTCATAGGATGCGCATTAACAGGCAGAGCTTCTATTGAGTTAAATACGTGGGTAGGTACGTGGCTTCGCCGTTGTAAAACAGATGTGATGTGATGCACATCCTCTTCTGTCGGAAGTTCTCCTATTAACATTAAATAAAATAATCCTTCGGGAAGAGGCTCGGTGCCACCATTCGCTTTGGGTAGTTTTTCTCGTAATTCAGGGATAGAATATCCCCGAAATCGAATACCTTCCTGTGCATCCAGCAAAGAGGTTTCTGTTACTAACCCGGTTACACCACGCATGCCTTGATATATCTGGCTTAACGTTACTTCACCAATTACTTTATTCCCGTTTTCTTTAAGGAGGTTTTTAATTTCGGTTGCTACAGAATCGGCCTTAGCTTTAAACCGGTCTTTTAAAATGCCCATGAAAAGCGTATTTAACTTAATTAAAAAGTAAAGTTATTAATTCGCTCTTACTACAGCAAAATAGAAAGCACAAAATTTATGCAATTAAAAAAATAAACTATTTGGGAGCACGTTTATAAAGCCATATTGTAATAAGCGCAAAGAAAATATCCGGCATCCATGCAGCTAAAAATGGAGGAAGGTTTCCATTAGTAGAAAAAACAGTAGAAAATTTATTCAACACCTCAAAAGAAACTGCCAACGCTAACCCCATAGCAAGGTGCAAACCACTTCCTCCCCTCACCCTCTTGCTGGCTACAATTCCCCCCATAAGTGTAAAAATTACCACAGCCACGGGTACGGCATCTCGTTTATAACGTTCCACTAAAAGCGTGTTTAATCCTTCTGAGCCCTTTATTTCTTCCCTTTTAATATAACTGGTTAATTGGGGAGTGGACAATTTATCTTTGAGATATTCATCTTTTTTTAACTCGGAGGGATAAAATGTAAATTTTATCTCTTTTTTTGGAAATACTTGTATCTCTTCTTTTATTCCTAAAATTTTTCGTTCCAACACATTAGTAAGCTGCCATTGTTTTGAAATGCTATCCCATTTTATATTGTCAGCACGAAGATTATAAACTATCTTACCATTGTCAATTTTTTGCAGGTAAAAATAAGTGCCATATTTCCCGGTTGTATCATAACTATGCATACCTGCATAAGTAAAGGAATCTATACGAAAATGTAAATCAGACAGGGAAGAGTATGATTGCCTGCTCGGGTCAGGATTTAGGACATCTAAATAATTTACATAAAAGTTTGTACGAACACTGTTGGCTTTAGGAATAAGATAACGATTACCAAACCAAAGTAATATTCCTAAAAATACTCCACCCAATAAATATGGACGCAATAAACGATTGAAACTGACTCCACTGCTTAATATGGCTATAATCTCTGATCGAACTGCCATTTTTGAGGTAAACCAAATAACCCCGATAAATACAAATAATGGAAAAATAAGTGCGGCAATATGTGGTATAAATCCCAGGTAATATTTAATAAAAATTTGCCCCGCGGATAATTTGGTTTTTACAAAATCATCTGTTTTTTCACTAATATCAATAACTGTTGCAATAACCGTTAAAGCCGCTACAATGAAAAACACGGTTGTAAAAAACTTTTTTAATATGTAACGGTCAATTTTCTTAAACATAATCCAGAAACTGCAAATGTAACACGAAAAAGGGATGCCGCTAAAAAGCAAATGTGAAGGTGATGTGAAAGATAATTACAATTTAGTCTGCAATCTTATTACCATTTCTTTTTTCCAACTCATAAAATCACCCGCTTCAATATGTTTTCTTGCTTCGTTCACCAACCATAAATAAAAAGCAAGGTTGTGTACGCTGGCAATAGTTAGCCCTAGTATTTCTTTTGTCTTCATAAGATGACGCAAATAGGCCTTACTGTAGTAATTACTTATTTCGCAATTAATTCCATCATCTATAACTGAAAAATCGGTTTCCCATTTTTTGTTGTCAATATTAATAACGCCCCTTGTGGTAAAAAGCATGGCATTGCGTCCATTACGGGTAGGCATTACACAGTCAAACATGTCAATACCCATGCTAATGCTTTCCAGTATATTCCAGGGGGTACCTACCCCCATTAAATAGCGGGGTTTGCTTTGCGGAAGATGTTCACAGCACCAACTGCATATTTCATACATAATTGGTTCGGGTTCCCCCACGCTTAAGCCACCAATAGCATTTCCCGTTGCTTCCTTAGCACTGATTAATTCACAGGAATGTTTCCGCAAATCTTTATAGGTACCTCCTTGCACAATAGGAAAAAGATTCTGTGTATAGGGATACTTTGGCTGACTTGCGCTAAATTGACTTATGCACCTGTCTAACCAGCGATGTGTCATTTCCATTGATTTTTTTGCATAAGTATAGTCGCTGCCACCGGGAGGGCATTCATCAAAGGCCATAATAATATCAGCGCCAATTGAACGCTGAATATCTATTACATTTTCAGGTGTAAACAGATGCCGGCTTCCGTCAATATGCGACTGAAAAGTGACTCCTTCCTCTTTTATTTTTCTTGTTCCTGACAATGAAAAAACCTGGTACCCTCCACTATCCGTTAAAATAGGCTTAGGCCAACCATTAAATTGATGTAATCCACCCGCTTTTTCTAAAATATTTATGCCGGGGCGCAAGTAAAGATGATAAGTATTACCCAAAATGATTTGGGCCTGGACATCCTTTAATAATTGTTGCTGAGTAACTGCCTTTACGCTACCCACGGTGCCTACGGGCATAAAGATGGGGGTTATGATTTCTCCATGATCTGTAACTATTCTTCCAGCCCTTGCCCGGGATTGAGTATCGGTTGATTGTATAGTAAATGTTAGAGGCGCCATCTTTTAACTCTATATATTTATTCTATTAGTTTCCACATCTTTCAAACTTACCCATTTGTATAGCAATGATTATTATTTTTGCCCTATGACGTTTTTATATTGGCCCGATGCTTTATTTTATGCTTTCTGCCTCATTACATTTATCCAGCTTTTTTATTACCTGTTTTATTTTAGCCGTGTAGCTTTTTATAAATCACGTAAAAAAGAAAGTTCAATTCAACATCCCGTTTCCGTAGTGATATGTGCACGAGACGAGGCTGCAAATTTAGCTAAAAATCTGCCGCCGGTTTTGCAACAGCAATATAAAAGTTCGCACGAAATAATTGTAGTGAATGATAACTCTTATGATGATTCCAAGTACGTGCTGGAATATTTGGCAAAACCTTTTAAACAATTAAGAACAGTGGAATTGGTACAAGAGGCTAAATTTATCCCCGGAAAAAAATTTCCCTTATCAATGGGTATTAAAGAAGCAAAATATGAAATTGTTTTACTTACCGATGCTGATTGTTATCCTTCCTCCCCCAATTGGATTGAGAAAATGCAAAATAGCTATGATGATGATATAGAGATTGTGCTTGGATATGGCGCATATGAAAAAAAAAGAGGGTTGCTTAATAAACTCATTCGCTTAGAAACTTTTCAAACAGCACTTCAATTTCTTTCCATGGCCTTAGCGGGCAACCCTTACATGGGTGTGGGCAGAAATCTTTCTTATAAAAGAGGCTTATTCATCCGTAATAAAGGTTTTAGCTCCCACAATCATATCGCAGGGGGAGATGATGACCTGTTTGTTAATGCAAACGCCAATAAACATAATACAGCGGTGGTATTGGATAAGGAGGCTTTTACTTATTCTGAACCTAAAAAAAGCTGGAGCGAATGGATACGCCAAAAGTCCAGGCATTATTCAACCAGCAAATATTACAAGGGAAAACACAAATTTTTATTAGGACTCTACGCTTTTTCACAGTTTAGCTTTTTACCATTATTTATCACAAGTTTAATTTTTTATAACTGGTATTGGGTGCTGAGTGTTTTTGCTTTTCGGTTTTTAATGCAAATGGTAGTCTATTCAAAATCCATGTGGCGGTTACACGAAAAAGATTTGCTATGGCTACTTCCTTTTTTTGATCTTTGGCAAGTTGCTTACTATATTATTTTTTTACCGGCAGTATGGAAAAAAGCAAGCAACAATTGGAAATAATTTTAAAGTACTTTAGCGACTTTACTCCGCTACAAATACAACAATTTGCAGCCTTGGAAAATTTATATAGAGAATGGAATACTAAAATAAACGTTATTTCCAGGAAAGATATTGATTGTCTTTATGAAAAGCATGTGCTACATTCCTTAGCAATAGCCGCACAATTTGAGTTTTTACCCGGAACAAAAATAATAGATATTGGCACCGGAGGCGGTTTCCCAGGCATACCCTTAGCTATTTTTTTCCCGAAAGTAAGTTTCCACTTAACTGATAGCATCGGTAAAAAAATAAAAGTAGTATCGGAAATAAGCGCTGCTATCGGCTTAAAAAATCTTACAGCACAACATACCCGAGCAGAAGATATTAAAAATAAAAAGTTTGATTACGCAATAAGCCGTGCCGTAGCGCCTTTAAAAGACTTATGGAAATGGGGAAAACCTTTACTGCATAAACACGCACAAACAGCTTCCAATAAATTACTCATCAGTAGTTCAATGCCTAATGGGCTCATTTGTTTAAAAGGGGGAGACCTTACCCAGGAAATTTATGAAAGTGGCTTAAAGCCCATGATTTGGGAAATTGATAAAATTTTTGAAGAGGATTTTTTTAAAGAAAAGTATATCCTCTTCGTTCCATTTAAATAAATAAAAATTGTCTGTTTGCGGCATTGTTAAACTTTCGCTTCAAAACTCCCCAAAAAAATTACCAATTTAGTTCCAGCTTATTATTTCCTCGCTCTATATCAGCCATTTGTTTTGAAGGATCAATCTCTACTGTTTTCAGGTTGACAATTTTTTTATCGGTTTCTATAACATACGTTGGGTGAGTCCACCTCCATGCTTCATATATTTTCCGAGGTATGTTAGCACTTTCTGCTGTTTTTTGGCCAAACATAAGGTACATGGGAACATAATGTAATTCTTTGCTTCCGTCTTTAAAAGTTAGCTCCACATCAACCGGCATAGGCATTAATCCCAAATTACGAATGCGAATTTTTGTTTTACCTCCCTCCTCCCACAAGCTATCAATAGCATAGTTAATCGTTTTAGTTGTGTTTATCCAGTACTCTTTATACCAATCTAACTGAATGCCGCTTACTTTTTCTGCTACACGAATAAAATCAGTCGCGTCGGGATGTTTAAATTTCCATTGATTATAATATTCCAACAATACTTTATCCCTCGTTTCATTACCAACAACATATCCTAATTGCTCCAGAAAAACCGCCCCTTTGTTGTATGCGGATACAGCATAAGCGTAATTACTTTCATAATGATCAGCATGGGTAGTTAAGGGCTCAGAACGATTACTCTTAGTCAAATTAAAATAGGAGCTATAAATGCCTTCTCTCGAAAAGTCCGGGCTGTTTCTTAAATAAGCCAATACTCTTCTTGTGGCGTATGTTGTAAAACCCTCATCCATCCAGGCGTATTCACTTTCATTTGTAGCCAACATCCCCTGGTACCAACTATGCATCCATTCATGAACAAATGAACCTGTTCCGCTTGATTTAACTAAAGTAGCCATAGGATATTCCATGGCCCCATCTCCGCCATGTATAATGGAAAACTGCTTATAAGGATAAACTCCAAATGTTTTTTTAATATAGGGATACGCCATCGTGGCAGTATCAAGCATGGCTCTCCAATTGTCTGCATTTGATGATGACTTTTTGTAGAAAATATTAATTAACGGGCCATCAACAATTTGCTTCGATTCATGGACATAATCATTATCAGCAGCCCATACGTAATCATGTACATTAGGCGCAGTGAACACCCAGGTTAGTTTATCTCCTTCCGGCCGAACAACTTTTGTACCCGGTAATTCATACCCATAACCAACTTGATTGGCATTTTGTAAATATCCCGTGCCGCCAATAATATAATTTTTATCAATAGTTATTTTAACATCATAATCTCCCCAAACTCCATAAAATTCTCTTGCCACATACGGAGTAGGATGCCATCCCTCATTATCGTACTCACAAATTTTAGGATACCACTGGGCCATAGAATACCTGACTTTTGTCTCAGGGTTATCTCTCCCGCTTCTGCGAATTTGCAAAGGTACTTGTGCATTAAACTCTATATCAAACAGAACTTTTGAGGAGGGAACAATTGGCTTCGATAATAAAACCTCCAAAATTGTTTCATGTTCTTTTAACTGCTGTGGAATTCCATTCATTTTTAGGGAGGAAACTTTTTGATACCCTATTTCATCCGGCTTCAAACTCAATATTCTGTCTGCAATACGACTATCCCAGTCACGAATATCCTGCCCGTTTTTATCTTTTCCTAATACAATCTCACCCAGTTTTCTGCTTCTTACATCCATCATGCTATTGGGCTGAAAAGCATTCCAGTAAAGATGAATAAAAACTTTTTTTAATGTGTCTGGCGAATTATTTGTGTACTCAATTTTTTCCTTTCCTTCCAGGCGGTTAGAAACTACATCCATATTAACATCAATGGAGTATTTAACTCTTTGTTGCCAATAGCCAGTTTGAGAAAAGCCAGGTTTAAAAAAACAGGTAACTGTCAAAAATAAGCTTAAATATTTCATAGCAGATTACTGATTAAAAAATGAGTCGTAATTTTCACAAAAAACTACACAATGAAAAATGTTAAAATAATTGAAGGGTTTCCCTTTGTATCGTATTCCAAAGAAACATATAATTCCGTAGAAATGGTTCAGAGAAGCAAAGATTTTTATGAATGGATGGATAAAAGAAGAACGGTGAGAGATTTTTCCAATAAACCAATTCCCAAAGAAGTTATTAATAATATTTTGCTTTCTGCCTCAACAGCTCCGAGTGGTGCTCATAAACAACCCTGGACTTTTTGCGTAGTAAGTGACCCCGAAATTAAAAAGCAAATCCGTATTGAAGCAGAAAAAGAAGAATATGAAAGCTATAATGGCCGTATGAGCGAAGAATGGAAAAAAGACCTGGCACCTCTGCAAACCGATTGGAAAAAACCTTTTTTAGAAATTGCTCCTTATTTAATAATCATTTTCAGCAGAAGTTATGAAATAGAGGGTAATAATTATAAGCACCAAAATTATTATGTAAAAGAAAGTTGTGGTATCGCTAGTGGCTTTTTATTAGCAGCTATACACAACGCTGGTCTAGTAGCATTAACGCATACGCCCTCTCCTATGAATTTTTTAGGTAAAGTTTTAAAAAGACCGGAAAATGAAAAACCTTTTTTATTGGTTCCTGTCGGTTACCCTTTAGAAGAGTGCTATGTACCAGAACTTAAGAGAAAAAATTTAGAAGAAATTGCTGTTTTTTATTAGTCTTTACCCGCAATAACAACAACAATTTCTCCTTTTACTCCTTTTTCGGTATAATAGTCATACACTTCCTTAAGTGTACCTCTTTTGTTTTCTTCAAACTTCTTTGTGAGCTCTCTACTCACACAGCATTTTCTTTCTTCACCAAAATACTCAATGCATTCCTTGAGTGTTTTTATTAAACGTACAGGGCTTTCATAAAATATTATTGTTCTTTCTTCTTCAGCCAGCTGTTTAAGTTTAGTTTGCCTTCCTTTTTTTAAGGGTAAAAAGCCTTCAAACACAAAACTGTTGGTAGGCAATCCACTGTTCACCAATGCCGGAACAAATGCCGTGGGCCCAGGCAAACACTCCACTCTTATATTGTTCTTTATACATTCCCTAATTAACAGAAAAGCAGGGTCTGATATACCGGGTGTTCCCGCATCCGTTAGAAGCCCCATTGTCTTTCCCGCTTGCATTTGATCTATTAAATGCCCAACAATTTTATGTTCATTATGCTGGTGATAAGGGGTAATTGGTTTTTGTATGTGGTAATGACCAAGCAAGATAGATGAAGTACGGGTGTCTTCAGCAAGTATTAAATCAATGCTCTTTAATACCTCAATGGCACGAAAGGTCATATCTTGTAAATTGCCAATGGGCGTGGGAACAATATAGAGCATGAATTGAAAATTTAGAAATATGCAGATTCAACAGACTAAGAAATATTTAAGCTCCAAATCTTCAATTTTTCTTACAGAAATTTAATTTACAGAAACTTCAAAGTATTCCATTACCGGATTAGCTAATAATTTTTTCCCTGCATCATCCGCCAATTTTTTTGCTTCTTCTGTTGAATTAGCATCTATTTGAAGAATAATATTTTTCCCTACACGAACGTCTTCAACATTTTTTATTCCCAGGTTTTGTAATCCCCCCAAAACTGCTTTTCCCTGCGGATCCAATAATTCTTTAAGTGGCATTACTTTTATATTGACAGTATATATCATACTTATTGCTTTTTAAAAGCCAAAGATAGCACAACATAAGCAATGAATACTAACATTACTGCTACCCATTTAAAAACTATTACAGCCGGAATAGCTATGGCTAATAATATAAGTTTAGGGAGGTTACTTTTTATTGAAAAATCTTTAAACTTAAGCGCCATTAACGGAAGTGTGCTAATCATTAAGCTGCTTAGTATAACAATAACAGCATATAAAAACCATTTATTTAAAATTATTTCAGCAAGGTTATATGTATTATAAAAGACAATAAACGGTAACGAAGCTATCACTAAACCAGCAGCTGGTATGGGCACGCCTTTAAACCCGTATTGTTGTGTATTATCAATATTAAATCTCGCCAGCCTGTATGCACCTGCGCAGGGAATTAATAGAGCGGGTAACACATAGACTATTGAAATATCTAAACCATTTTCCTGTCCGGCATAACTAATGCGAAGCATTTGAAATAAAATCATTCCCGGCGCCACCCCAAAACTCACAACATCGGCAAGTGAGTCTAATTGCTTACCCAATGGTGAACTGGCTCTAAAAAGCCTCGCAACAAAGCCGTCTAAAAAATCAATTATTGCCGCCACGCCAATGCAGAAACAACCCCAGTTAATTTTTTCAGGCAGTTGTTGATATACCAATCCATCATTTATTGTTACAATGCTCTCGCCGGTTTGCAAAATGAAAATAACAGCAAGGCAACCTAACACTAAATTCAAGAGGGTAAAAATATTGGGAAGTAACTTCATTAAACTACAAATTTTATTATTTAACAGCCAGATTTACCAGTTTATTTTTTCATCAATGCCTCAATTTCATCCACACTAATGGGCACATTTTTAAATAAATCTTTGTTACCACTTTTCGTTATCCATATATTATTTTCAATTCTCACACCCATTTTTTCTTCCTCTATGTATATACCAGGCTCCACAGTAAATAACATACCCGCTTTTATCGGTTCAGTTCTTGTTCCTAAATCGTGTACGTCAATACCAAGGTGATGCGATATGCCATGGTACAAGTATTTCCTGTATGCCCTGTTTTCTTTATCCTCATTTTTTACATCACTTTTTGTAAGTAATCCAAGTTTCAAAAATTCCCTGGTAGCTTCATCACCAACCTTATCTGTATAATTGACAATGGTAATTCCCGGTTTTAATAAACTCTTTGCATAATTATGTAAGTGTAAACAAGCATTATACACCATTTTTTGCCGACTGCTAAACTTGCCATTCACAGGTACGGTTCTTGTCAAATCAGCACAATAACCACCATATTCCGCACCAAAATCCATTAATACAAGCTCTCCTTCTTTACACTCCTGGTTATTGTTTACATAATGTAATGTTCGAGCCCTGTCACCACTAGCAATAATAGAGCCGTAAGCAGGTCCAGTCGCCCGTTGACTTAAAAAAGAATGAAATATTTCAGCTTCAATTTCGTATTCCATAACACCCGGTCTAATAAATTTTAATAGTCTCCGGAATGTATTTTCAGTAATATCTACTGCCTTTTGCACAACTTCTATTTCAAGAGGGGTTTTAATTGCTCTCAGTTCCTTCATAATTTTTGCCGAACGTCTGTAATTGTGCAAAGGATAACGCTGTCTCATCATTTCAGCATAACGGTAGTCTCTTACCGGAACAAGATTGGCTTTTCTATCGTTTTCATTTGTATTAAGATAAATATTATCTGCCAGGTGAATCCATGTTTGTAACAAAGCGTCTATTGAATCTACCCATACAATTGTTTCAATTCCTGAAATAGCTTTTGCCTCTGCAACCCGCAAACGGTGCCCATCCCATTTCTCTTTTAACTCATTTGGGCGAACAAGCACTAATACTTCTTTATGTTTTGCATCGGGATTATCGGGATACAAAATCACCATACTGTCTTCCTGCTCAATACCGCTTAACCAAAACAGATCTGAGTTCTGTTTAAATCTATGCAAAGCATCTCCATTCATAGGCAATTCATCATTGCTATTAAAAATAGCAATTGAATTTTTCTCCATTTTTTGCACAAATCGCTTGCGGTTTTGAATAAAAGTTTGGGAGTTAAGCGGCAAATATTTCATATAGCAAATAATTTGAGGTGGCAATTTATCATTCTTTTACCCAATAGCAATTTTTATAAAGAAACATTTAATATTTATTATTCATATGTATCATAATCTTCCAACGCCCTTTCTTATAGTATGTAACATAAAAATCGGTATTGTTTTACAAAGCTCTTAGAACAGTGGTAGTCTTGCAATAGCTTTTAATGTGTGATGAATGATTTTCAATAAAATATGCAAATGATTAAATAATAACAATTTAAAAAAACTAACACTTGTTTGCTGTACATTTGAATTAATAATAGTTTTGCGAACTCAACAAAATAACAGCAAATTATGTCGGCCCCTACTGTTATAATTTCACCTGAAGAATTAATAAAAATAGGTTTGCGCATTTCGGACAATATCTTTTATCAACTTTCACCCCAAAAGCTGGTTGAACAAACGTTGCAATTAAATCAGGGTGAGCTAAGTGATACCGGTGCTTTGGTAATTAAAACCGGAAAATTTACCGGTCGTTCCCCTAAGGACAAGTTTATTGTGAATGACACTATTACAAACGATACAGTTAATTGGAATGATTTTAACATTGCCATAGAAGAAAAATATTTCCATCAACTACACACAAAAATCGTTGAATATTTAAAAGGGAAAAGTATTTGGGTTAGAGATTGTATCGCATGTGCTGACGAGCGATACCGTTTAAATCTTCGTGTTATTAATGAAAATCCCTGGAGCAATTTATTTTGCTACAACATGTTTATACGACCAACTGAAGATGAATTAGAAAATTTTAAACCGCAATGGCACATCATTCATGCGCCTGGCTTTAAAGCGAATCCTGCTATAGACGGTACTCGCACAGAAAATTTTGCCATAATAAGCTTTACTCACAAAACTATTTTAATTGGGGGCACAGGTTATACAGGTGAAATGAAGAAAGGTATTTTTACTATACTTAATTATGAGTTACCACTTAAAGCCAAGGTATTAAGTATGCATTGCAGCGCTAACATGGGTACAAAAGGGGATACGGCTATTTTTTTTGGATTAAGTGGTACCGGAAAAACAACTTTAAGTGCTGATCCCAATAGAAAATTAATTGGTGATGATGAACATGGGTGGGATGAAACTTCTGTTTTTAATTTTGAAGGTGGGTGTTACGCCAAAACAATTGACCTAAGTGAAGAAAAAGAGCCTGAAATTTTTCGTGCCATACGTCCGGGTGCCTTAGTGGAAAATATTTGTTTTTACCCAAATACCAATAAAATAGACTTTAGCAATAAAGAAATTACAGAAAATACAAGGGTTAGTTATCCTCTTCATTTTATTACTAATGCTCTAATTCCCTCGGTTGGAAATACACCAAAAAATATTTTTTTCTTAACCTGCGATGCATATGGTGTACTTCCTCCAATAAGCAAATTAACGCCTGGGCAGGCAATGTATCAATTCATAAGCGGATATACGGCAAAGGTGGCGGGAACTGAAACAGGTGTTACAGAACCCAAGTCAACTTTCAGCGCTTGTTTTGGGGCTCCATTTCTTCCGCTGCACCCCGCAAAATATGCTGAAATGCTGGGTAAAAAAATAAAAGAAAACAATGTAAATGTATGGTTCATTAATACCGGTTGGACAGGCGGTTCTTATGGCATTGGCACCAGAATTAAATTATCTTACACCAGGGCAATGATAACAGCCGCGCTGGAAGGAAATTTAGACAATGCCTGTTTTGAAACCATTCCTGTGTTTGAATTGAATATTCCTAAAGACTGCCCCGGTGTTTCATCGGAAATTCTAAACCCCAAAAACACCTGGGAGGATAAGAATGCCTACGATAAAACGGCCTATAGTCTTGCAAAACAATTTATATCAAATTTTGAAAAATACGCTTCGGGAGTTGGCAGTGAAATTTTGCAAGCTGCCCCGAGGCTTTAAGTGGTCATCCACGATTGTTTGCTACAACAACACCCCTCCACTCCTGGTGGGGTTTTATTT
>DASSYR010000101.1:0-10851 GCA_035703165.1 Chitinophagaceae bacterium | reverse complement strand
ACCCTGATACCTTTCAATGTGTTGTCAAATACCTGATGTTGTCCTTGCTTTCCATCTGCCTGTAAACAGCAGACATCTAACTTAAATTTTGAAACATCAATCCCAATAAAAACAGAAAATGACTTTTTCATAACTTTGCTTTTACGAGTTAAACAATAGAATTGCATTAACGCCTTTAATGGGTCGTGAGCCCAACATTCTATTTAATGCTAATTCTTAAAACAGCAGAGGACTAATGCTGGGAATAAGCCAAAAGCTTACAACGTCTCTTAGTTCACCTCTGCTGTCTTTTTTTATGAAGGTATTATTGATTGGGCAAATCTAAAGGCAACGGCTCCAGGCAGACGGAACACAGAATATCGCCAATGCTTTTACTTTCGCCGCAATTGTCAAATTCATCAAACTAAAAGAACATTTATGAATGAAGTTATTTTAATCACAACCAGCAATGCGCTTGAAGGTTACCGGATTACCAGGCATTTAGGTTTAGTCAGGGGAATAACAGTTCGATCAAGAAGCCTGCTTGGAAATATAGCAGGAGGTTTTATGGCATTATTCGGCGGCAGAAGTATTATTTATACCGAATTATGTGAGCGAACAAGAGAAGATGCTTTGCAATTAATGATGAAACACGGTCAGGAGCTCGGTTGCAATGCCATCATAAATATGAGGTATGATGCTAATGAAGTAATGAATGGTATTACCGAAGTTCTTGCCTACGGAACCGCTGTCATCGTTGAGAAGATAAGTTGATTACCAAAATGACAAAACTGTTTACAACAAAAGTTTGCCGTAGATAATGACTTAAGGCCTGTGGCGCAGGCAGCTGATGAATGTTGCAGATATTTTGTTCCCCCGGGTAAATAGCAGCCTTCCAACCGTGTTTATGTATGTCCAATCCAACATACACTGTCTTGTTTGCAAAACTTGCTGTAACTTTAGTTATGGCGTTTAGAGTTTTAATGTTGTTACGTAATATTTTGTACCCATGAAGTTAATTCACTGACTACCCTTCTCTAAACACCTTTTTTATGCATAAGAGCTTGGTGTCAGGCGGTACTTTAATAGCATTTTTTTATATTAGTGGTATGCCAATCTGGTACAGAACCCCAAACTATTATATCCAGATAAGGACAACAGACAATCTGATAAAATGAAAGAAGAAATAATAAATAACTTGAATAACCCAAGGCAACTTGAAAAATTGTATCGGGACAACAAAGCGACTTTCAAGAAAGAATTCAATCTTATCTTCACAAACATACAAGACAGTCCGACAGCTCAAATTTGGAACGAACGATTGAACTTTGAAGATGAAGAAATTTCCTGGGGAACAAATAATGAATTGATTTTTGTGATTGTTGTCTCTTTCATTGCGGGACTAATTGCTAAAATTCCTGCGTTTACCGCTATTACGTATGATTTCTTTTACCCGAGAAATACGGCGTTTGTAGTTTTTCCTCTTCTGGCAGCTTATTTTTCATGGCGGCAAAGTATGCAACTAAAGAAAGTAATTGCTATTTCAGCCGCAATATTAATTTCTGCTGTCTATATTAATGTTCTCCCTGGTAATTCAAAAAGCGACACGCTTATACTTGCCTGTATTCATTTGCCCCTGTTTTTATGGGCGGTGTTAGGCTATACGTTTGTCGGAAATAATTTGAAAAGCTATCACAAGCGATTGGATTTTTTAAGGTATAACGGAGACCTGCTTGTTATGACTGCTATAATTCTGATTGCAGGAGCAATATTAACGGGAATTACTATTGGATTGTTCTCTCTTATCAAAATAGAAATTCGTGAGTTTTATTTAGAATATATAGTTGTTTGGGGTCTTGCCGCAGCGCCAATTGTCGGGACATACCTTGTTCAAACAAATCCACAATTAGTTAATAAAGTTTCTCCGGTAATTGCCAAAGTATTTACTCCTTTAGTACTGGCAACACTTGTAATTTATCTTATTGCAGTTATCGGAACCGGAAAAGACCCATACAACGACCGGGAGTTTCTTTTAATTTTCAATTTGCTTTTAATAGGCGTAATGGCGATCATTCTTTTTTCTGTCGCTGAGACTTCAAAACATTCCGACAGTAAAATAGGAATATTGCTTTTATTTGGATTATCAGTAGTGACAATAATTGTAAACGGGATTGCGTTGTCGGCTATTCTATTTAGAATTTCAGAATGGGGAATTACACCAAACAGACTTGCCGTATTGGGAGGGAACGTTCTTATTTTAACAAACTTGTTTTTTGTAGCGTACAGACTTTTTAAAACAACAAGAGACAGAAATGAAATTGAAATGGTAGAAAAAAGTATTGCTGTATTTTTACCGATTTACGGTGTGTGGACAATAATTGTAACTTTTATTTTCCCGATTCTCTTTAATTTCAAATGATGGAAGGATAAAGAGAATATAGCATGTAACACCAGTTTGTTTTGTACATGTTATGTTTTTATATAGCTAAAAATCCTTTAGATTAGCGTAAAAAAATAACAGGCCCTATAATAGATATTAGAGCAATGCGCTAATACGGTTGTTAGTAGCAATGCTAATAAGACAGACCTGCAAAAAAATAATTATATTCGTATAAAATGAAACTATTATATAAATGGACTATAACTATGCCATTACTGGCTTGCCTACTTTTCTTTTCAGGCTATATTTACAACAGTATTTTTTTTCAAATTTTGGCTGGACTACTTCTTATTGGTTCAGTTATGTCGGCAGTTCATCATTCAGAGATAGTTGCTCGTAGAGTTGGCGAACCTTATGGGACAATAATTTTGGCGGTGGCAATAACAATTATTGAAGTATCTGTAATTGTTTCTCTAATGATTTCAGGTGGTAATGAAGCGGTTTCTTTGGCTCGTGACACTGTTTATGCTGCAACGATGCTCATATTGAATGGTATTGTTGGATTATGTCTTTTTATTGGCGGACTTAAACATCACGAACAGACTTTTTCAAAGCATTCTGTTACTATAGCTTTAGTTTCACTTGTTTCAATTTTAGTGTTTACGCTCATATTACCGACCTTTACTAAAAGCATTTCTGGACCCTATTATTCTTCATCTCAACTACTTTTTGTTTCTATTGCTTGTATTCTTATCTATATTGCATTTATTTTTGCACAGACAATCAGACACCGAGAGTATTTTCTAACAAAAGGAGACCACTTGAACAAATCTATTACTTCAATTGTGACAAATAGAAACCTTATAACAAGTGTTGTTTTTCTCTTAGTTAGTTTGACTATTGTGGTTTTACTCGCTAAGACACTATCGCCTACAATCGAAACAATTGTGTTAAGTTATAATTTGCCTAAGACTTTGGTTGGAATTATGATTGCCACCATAATTCTGCTTCCAGAAGGGATAGCTGCTATTATTGCAGCAAGAAATAATAAATTACAAACAAGTCTAAATTTAGCTTTAGGTTCAGCATTAGCAAGTATAGGACTGACAATTCCTGCTGTTTCAACTGTTTGCTATTTTTATAACATTAAACTTGTTCTCGGATTAGACTACTTATCGATTGTATTGCTTATGTTATCAGTAATCACAGTTATGCTATCACTTAACAGTGGACGAAGCAATGTCGTTTATGGAACTGTTTTGCTCGTAAACTTGATGGCTTTTATTTATCTAATTGTATATCCATGACAGTTTCAGGTGTATAAAGACGAAATAAAAGCGCAAACAGCACGGCAAGTAACACGGGTTTTGCGTCAGGCGGGGTGATGTGCAAAGTTGGTCCCGATAGCTATTAGTGACAAGACAGTAATCATAAAGTTAGCGACAAATTTAAACAAACTTAACAGACAGACATCACAACATAAGCAGACCAATCGACAATGAAATATTTAGACAAGTTACCACAAGTAAAGACAGAGGACAGAACCTTCTTTCAAATCATTATTTGGTGGAAACTTAGACGTATTTTGTATAACATAATTGTTTTAATTGCAGGTATTCTTAGCTTAGTTATTATGTTGACGGCTGCTTCTGGACGTGTTCACTTAGAGCCTGGTGAAGACTTTTACGAACCAATTATGATTCCAATATTTGCTTTTTTATGCAATATGGGATACACATTAGGTTGGCTGACAGAAGTGTTCATTAAACGTAGCTTGACATACGGACCAAAAATGTTTAAACGAGGACTTTATTTTACTTTGTTTTGGGTTTTTCTTCCCTCGACAATTTGAGCAATTATTGCAATATTTGACATCGTAAAAAAACTATTTTAGTGGACTACGAACTAATGAAAACAAACGACAGAAAAAGCACTGGGCATAACAGCAGCCTGCTACTATGCCGGTTAATGTTCAGTGTTTAAGCTTTTTACTTCTCAGTATTTTCATATCTTAGCATGACAGATTAACGATTCTAAGCCGGTACAGCAGCAGGCTGCAGAACGTTGGTTGTAATGTTTTTCAAACCTATTCATAGAAATATAATCTAATGAAAACCTTGAAGCAAAAAATAGGATTTAAATCGGTCACTTACACAATAGTTGACACAGGATTGATCAGAAATATACAATCAAAAAGTGATGGTTCTGAATTTCATTTTCCTTTCGAACAGATTAAAACAAACAAAGCTACCATAACAGAACAGAATAAAGGGGCTTTGGCGGTTGCAGGTGTATTTGCAGCTATAGCTCTGTTCGTTTTCGTTCTTAACTTTTCAGATAAAACTGTTGACCCAATCGCCGTACCACTGTGGTTGAGCATATCCTTGATTGGTTTCTTTTATTACTTTAGAACCCGTGTTAAAAAAGTTTATTTACAGACTACTGAAAATGTGAAACTTGAGTTTTTAGCCAATAAACCAAGTATAGAAGATGTAGAACAGTTTATTCAGCAAATTTTAAAGGAGAGAAATGGCTACTTACTTTCCAAATATGGACAACTAACACGTAATTTGGAATTTGCAACTCAATTTGACAATTTGAATTGGTTGCTGAACAACAGGGTACTAACAAAACAGGGGTATGATGATAAGATACAGGAGCTAAATAAATTGTTTAATCCAAACTTAGGAAGCAAACCTATAGGATTTTCAACGAGCAACTAGGACTAACACTACAGCCAACATCGGGTCACTGTTGCACAACCCCAAATAAAAAAAATAGCTTCTGTAGTTTAGCAGTAAAAGCATTGTAGGCTTTATGCCGGGCAGCTATTTTTAGTTTTTTACTTCGCACAGCAACAGATGCAAAAATTTTACGGGCTGTATTGGACTTGTAATAAGTCTGAATAAACCCGTTTTTAATAAGCAAAAGCCTTCCCCGGTTTTTGTTTTCAGCAGCGCTATTACGCTGATACTTGTTTTCTTTCCCGGCAAAGTCCCCCGTATAACCTTGTGTTACACACAAGCATCCGCACCCAAAATAATTCCTGGATGTTTGATGCCGATGAGAGTATCAATTTTATCACGGTAAATAATTTTACCGCTGTTAGCGGTCAAATAAAGTGCAGAAGTATTTCCACTTCTATTTATCGTTACATGGTTTGAAATAATATTGCTCATATTTTTACTTTTTTCTTCTGTTGTAGGGTGATTGATTAGTTGGATGAAGGGAAATTTTCTCCTCAGATGCTTTAGAATAAACAGCAGCTTCACTTCTTTTTAAATGGTAAGCAATCAAACCGGTTGGAGTATTTCCTCCAGCTAATTTCTCTAATTTTTTCAAGTCGGCTGACGACCATTCTTTACCTGAATTTTGTAAATTTTTCATTTTGATATTTATTTAAAGTTGTTTAGGATTCTTTGTTTGTCCTCATTCTCTTTATCATTCTTATGATAAAGTTCAATAAATGTTATCTTTTGTTCTGCTTCAAAGTGAGCATAAATTAATCTCAACCCTGAATTTACTCCACGACCTTTTAATGCTTTACAGGCAATCTTTTTTACCTTAATGACACAGGTTTCCAAACCCAGATTATCAATTCGAAAACTAAACGGTGGTCTTTCTTGCGGCGTTACTTCCAATACTTTTTTCACCACTTCCAAATCTTCGTTCAGCGTTCTGTATTTTTTTAACAGGTTTTTCAAGTCCTTATTAAATTCTACAAGTTCATCAAAGGTCATTGTTGTTCAATTTCGTCTCCGTAGTTTCTCACAGAAAAAGGAGCGTCTCTGTAAAAAGCTAACTCATAATTAATTTCTTCTCCTTCTTTTGAAGCTAACCAAGGCATATCCTTATGAGAATAATTGCTTATGGCAGCAGCACTCCAATCACTTAGTTGCTGAATCACTCTATCAATTACTTCTTTCTCACTTGCTTTCAATTCAGTTAAATCAGCTTTCACTAAAGGCAAGTAACGAGTTTGAGGATAGCCATGATATTCTGTTTTCACTCTTTGCAACTGACCTTTATCAATCATTTGTAGAATAATACTATCTAACTTTTGTGGAACCGGACCATAAGGCAACTTGCGGTATTTTGCACCAGTTAAATGCTCTTCATACAATTCATAATAATTGAAGTCGGAAAAATACAGCAGCTTGTAAAGCACTGTTTCACCAACATTCGGTTTACCAGCACAGCGTTCAAGAATATACAACAACACGTTTTTAAACTTGCTGACTTGCAATGACGGAACTGAGATTCGTTCATCTGACTTCTTTGATTTTGTTTCGGCTTTGGCTTCCACATACTGATTAGCAGAAAAATCTTTAGATACAAAATCATCTAAAGAAAATCCTAACACCATAGACAATCGTTGAAATTCAAGAACATCAACAGTTCTGTTTCCCAACTCTATTTGAGCCAAGGACGGTCTTGAAATTTTGACACTTTTCGCCAAATCTTCTTGAGACAACCCCTTCATTTTACGAAGTTCTGTTATCCTTTGACCTATTTGCTTTTGTGACAGTTTTATGTTCATATCAATTTTTTAGTACAGTTCAACAGGACAAAAATAAGCATTGTTTTAAAACAAAACAAATATTTGTTCTAATTTCGGAATTATGCTGCCCGTCGCACCAAGTCAGGCACATTTGCAAGGCACACAAAACCTAAACACAAAAGCCAACCTTGCAAAAGAGCCTGCCTTGTTCCAACGCTTCCGGGACACACTCTGCCATGGTGGACACAGACATTCAATTCAGGTTTCCAAGACGAAGGGCGAACATACAACATTGGGTTTTCTGCTATGCTGGCAGACGTAGTAATTGAACTTGTAATAAGTCTGAATAAACCGGTTTTTAATAAGCAAAAGCCTTTCCCGGTTTTTGTTTTCAGCAGGGCTATTACGCTGATACTTGTTTTCTTTCCCAGCAAAGTTCCCCGTATAACCTTGTGTGTTGGTCGGAGACGTTGTGACGAGGGAAAATGTTTTTAATTTAATTAAAATTCCTTTAGATTAGCGTAAAAAAATAACAGACCCTATAATAGATATTAGAGTAATGTGTTAATACGGTTGTTAGCTGCAATGCTTGGGAACATCGCAACTTTAAACTAACTGCAATAAACGACCATTTAAAAAAATACATGACTTTAAGACCAATTAAATTTTACCATTATGCGAGTTGACAAAGTAATCATTCATGAACTTCACAAACCTCTTGGCACATCGGGAGCAAAATTGAGCAAATCAAAAACTCTCATGGACTGTAACCACGCAGATGTTGTTGAACTTGTTTCCGAATTGAATAAGCGGTATAGAAAAAGAGATGAAAAGCAAGGAGTATTTGACAAAGGCAATCAAACAAGATTTCATACTTCGTTTTCCGATTTCTTCAATAATAACGGTGATGAAAAGTTTATTGAGTTCAGCCATACTGCCTCTGAAAATTTAAGAGAAAGGATAGAGGGTATCGGTGCTGCAAAAGGTGGGTACCTAGTTTACTCACTTTATTTTGACCACCGACCCTATTGTTCAGTTTTCTTTGTGCGGGACACTACTGGAATGCGTTTCAAAAGAAATAAAACCATTGAAAGCTTTGACATTGATAAAGTTCAACACATTGACTTTGAAAAATTGGCAATGGCTTGCCGCATTAACATGGACTTGTTTGAAGCACCCGATAAAAAATATTTGAGTTTTATTCATAACAGGAATGATGATTTGTCACAATACTTTGTCAATTGGATTTCAAGTTCCGATACTGTTTCTTCTGAAGAAGAAACAAAATTGCTTTTAGATGTTTTAAGAACGATTGCTATGCCTGTTAATCCAAATACAGAGCAACCCTATAACCGTGACGAAATAATTCGGAGTTCACATCGTCACATTTTAGATAACCCTTCGAGAACTGTCAATCTTTTTGATTTGAGCAAACACATTTTTGAAGATGAAAATTATTTGCCTGATTACATTTATAAAAATCATTCGGACATTCCAACAGAATTCAAAGGACATTATCCAACACTCAAACTATTTGTAAAAGTTTACGCTAAAGCCGATAACATTGAATTGAATTTTTATCCAAGTGCATATAGAGAAGGAAAAATAAAGTTTGACGAAAATGACTCAACGCAGCTTATTATTAAGTCAGCAGAACTTGTTAAACAAATAAGAGAATCATTACCTGAATGAGTTCATCAATCACAAGAGAGAAAATTAAATCCTTCATTGATTTTGCTAATGAAGTTAAAGGCATTATTTTTAGTGATGGCTATTTTACCGTGCCGCAAAGCGAACGGCCGACGCTTTCAAAGTTTAAGGTTGAAGGAGAATTGTATGATGCAAACATTCGTTTGCAATTGAAAAAATATTTTTCTGAAACCAGTACGAAATACAGTCAACTATTAAACAGCGAACTTAAATCAGAAGAAATAAATTCTGATTTCTTAGTTGTAGATGGAGTTAAAAAATCCGTGGTTCTTTTTGAGAATGGAATCTTTGAGCAGTTTGGCAACGCTGACGAAGAAGTTTTAGTGTTTGTAAAAAATACAGTTTTCTATTTCAAATTATTCAACTTCTTAAAGAGCAAAGATTTTTGCGACTACTTTAATTCTGCAAACAATCAGATAATAGTTTATAGTTCTGCTAAAGGAGTTTACAAAATAAACTATGAAACAATTCCAGAAATACCGAAAGACAGAGACATTGAAAAAGATATTGCAGAGTTCATAAAGAATGCAAGCCCGATTGAATTACGACCTTATTTCAAAAGTTCAATCTTTTCCTTTACGGATGGCAAAGGTTTTATCAAGCTAAACCACCTCATTAATAATTCTTCTGAAATTATTTTCTCTGCATTGCGTGACCATGATTTGGTTTTAAAACAATTTGATTTTGAGAATTTCAGAAATTCTCTTTACAAGGAAAAAGGAAAATACTTCGCGAATATTCGTGAAATCATAAATAAGATTTTCAGTCAGGCAGTTGGTATACCAGTTTCAATTTCAGCAGCGGTTTTCGCAACTTACAAAGTATCTAACGATACTTTGATGTTGTTTTTGGTGATGTTGTCTTTTATTGTTTATGTAATTTTCTATGTAAAGATTCAATGCGTTTACCGAGCTGAGATAAAAGAAATTGAAACCGATTTCAATAATGACTTCAATATTATTGCTTCAAAGTCGGGTTTACAGCCCGACATAATCAATAAAGAGAATGTAAAAATTAAAAACAAAATTTCCTCTTCTCTTACAATACTGAATTGGTTAATTGGCATAGTAATTTTCTTGGGACTTTTAGTTTGCATTTATATATACTATGAAATTGAAAAGTCCGAAACTTTTTGCTTGTTAAAACTCATTCTTAAAATATTTTAAAAATGCACGACATCAGACGAACAGTAGCACATGTAGCTAACATGGGCTTAAACGAATGCGGGGTGCAGTACTTCGTTGGACAATTTTTCGCATATTTGAACTGTGGTGCTTCATAGAAAGTGTGGTGCTAAAATGCCCCGCATTCGTTAAGCCCCGGACTGTTAGTTGCGATTAACCACAATCATTCATTTAATCAATGCCTAAAATTGGAACTTTTAAGATTGAAAGCAGTTTCAAACTAACCAGTAGGGGACTTGTTGTTTTTGGACAAATAGTTGAAGGCGTTGTTAGAATTGGTGCATATATAAATTTTGAAGTTGGCGATCAGAGAGAAAATATGCAAATAGCAGGAGTTGAAATGGTAGATATTAATAGAGAGAAAGGAGAATACGCTGTGGGATTAACGTTTGTTTACAGAGATGAAAAACACCGGAAAGAGTTTGAAACAATAAAACTAAAGGGGCAAGTAATAGACATAATAGATAACCCGGGAGCTAATTAACATTATCAAAAAAAAGTAAGAGAATAAATCACTGACGACTCCAACATACAATTGACCTAAGGGCAATTATTCAGACGATGGAACAAAAAAACGAACAAATAAAAAAACTGACTGACCATCTTTTAGATAAATATGGTTTAGCAAACATTGTCATTACGGACTACTGGGACGGTGACAATACATCAATAGGTCTTACCGATAAGACAAAGCAATTCACTGTTTATATCACTGACAATGGTAATACAGATAACAGGTTTTTCGTTTCTTTAGAAAACCCTCCCACTTCTGACGAATTTCCATACGCACCAGGTGGCGACTTTGACAATCTTTCGGCTGATGAGGTTGAAAATATTTTGGTTAAACATTTAAAAATTGTTTAGATATCAATAGGCAAAACAAATATACCGAGAACTTATGTATAAGTCCCCCAACCAACACAATTTTAAAATCACAATCTTCATTATCTTAATACCCCCAAGCTTATCATTTGAATTGATAAATAATTGCTTATTTTTCCAGAACGAATTAATCAGTCTGAATGTTCTGGGCAAATTTTTTTTTCTGGGTTTCTTTTCTCTTACTCTTTTATTGTTTCTGCGGATATCCGCTGATA
>DASSYR010000079.1:0-18337 GCA_035703165.1 Chitinophagaceae bacterium | reverse complement strand
ACGCCGCAAGCAAAACTCCCGTAAACGTTAATTTCCTCTAAGCTTAATAATATAACTCAACAAGCCTTTCAAAAATTTTGGAAGGCTTTTTTATTGATATTTGTTACATGACGATTGAGCAACTTTATAGCATTTACCTGGAAAATCCTTCTATACAAACCGATACAAGAAAATTAAAAAAAGGAGATTTATTTTTTGCTTTAAAGGGAGACCATTTTAACGGAAATTATTTTGTTAAAGAAGCTTTGCAAAAGGGAGCTGCTTATGCCATTGCAGATGAGCTTGTTGAAAAAGATGATAAAAAAATAATTAAGGTTGATGATGTATTGTTTACGCTTCAGCAGTTAGCAAAACACCATCGTTTACAATTTAGCATACCATTTATTGCCATTACAGGAAGCAATGGTAAAACCACTACGAAAGAATTAATTCATTCGGTTCTTTCCTCACATTATAAAACCTATACAACAGAAGGGAATTTAAATAACCACATCGGCATTCCGCTAACCATTCTTAAAATAAAAAAAGATGCGGAAATAGCTGTAATTGAAATGGGGGCTAATCATCAAAAAGAAATTGCTTCTTACTGCACATATACTCTACCTAATTATGGCCTGATTAATAATTGTGGTAAGGCACATCTTGAAGGTTTTGGGGGCATTGAAGGCGTAAGAAAAGGGAAAGGTGAATTATACGATCATATCCGTAATACGAACGGTACTATTTTTATTAATGTGGATTATGATTACCTGAAAAAAATGAGCGGGGGCATTAATAAAATGGTTACTTACGGTTCTACAAATGCTGAAACAACCGGATATACATTGGCTTCAGAGCCTTTTTTAAAAGTTGTTATTAGCAGCAACCCTGATATGGGAGAAATTCAAACACAATTAGTAGGAGATTATAATTTACCGAATATTTTAGCAGCAATATCTGTTGGAAAATATTTTAAAGTTCCGCATGGCAAAATAAAATCAGCAATCAAAAATTACGTCCCTTCTAACAGTCGGTCTCAATTAATTAATAAGGGAACAAACAAAATCATCCTGGATGCATACAATGCCAATCCTACCAGTATGAAAGCTGCTATAGAAAATTTTGCGAAAGTACGTGCTGATAAAAAAGTCCTTTTACTTGGCGGCATGGCCGAACTGGGCGAAGAAAGCTTAAAAGAGCATGAAGAAATTATTTCTCTTATTAAACAATATACCTGGGAAAAAGTGGCGCTGGTGGGGGGTGATTTTGGAAAAATTCAGCACCCTTTTTTATTTTTTAACGACTCAGACAAAGCAAGACAATGGTTTTTACAACAACATTTTAAAAATACCTGTTTTCTGGTTAAAGGATCCAGAAGCTTTAAGATGGAGCAAGTAATTGATTATTAATATTTTAAGATATTAATTACAGAATAGTTGTCTTAAATAATATTAAAAATATTATTTATACGTTTTATACGGATTAAGTGAAATCCGTCTTATGAAAATTGTAAAACTAGGGCTACTGCTATCTTTTTACTCCTTTTCAGCAAAAGCTGCTGTTAACTCACTCAAGCAAACTAATGCCAATTGGAATAATACTGCTTCCTGGACATTGAACCGCTTACCTCAATCCGGCGACACGGCAGTAATCCCATCCGGCTTCACCGTTATTGTAAGCAATAATGTTTATAATAGCAATTATCCAACTCTGTACATCAGGGTTGATGGTACTATTAGTTTTCAACCAAACGGGAAACTTGAACTGGGCGCAAATTCAGTGGTGGAGGTGCTGATGGGCGGAACAATCTTGTCTAATAACACAGGTTCGGAAAGAATTGTAATTGGCAGCGTAATTAAATACAAAGGAAGCGATGATGGCATTATTACCGGTTATGCAATAGCAAATGCACTTTCTCCAGCCAGCGGATTTGGTCCTGGCTCAGGTTTTTTAACAGGTGTTCTGACAATAAAACTAAAAAATTTCCAGTCGGTAAAAATTAATGGTAAAGTTTATATCAATTGGCAAACTGATTATGAAAAAGATGCAGATTATTTTGAGGTACAGCGAGCTGAAAACACAACAAACTGGAAGTCGCTTCATAAAATCAAAGCTTATAACCAGCCAAATGGTAGTAATTATAACTATGTAGATACCGATCTGATAAAAAAAGATGTTTATTTCCGGCTAAAGTCTGTACAAAAAAATGGGGACATTTCTTATTCGTCCATTTCATATATAAAGCATGATGATGTAAAAGCGAAATTCTTTGTTTATCCCAATCCTACGCAAGATTATGTCATAGTTTCGCTTAACAATAATTTAAAAAACGGCTCGGTTCAGATAAGTAATTTTGAAGGCGGAGTCGTTCAAAAAAAATCTTTTAACAACACTACCGGATTTATTAAAATGGGGTTAGGACATCTTCCCAAAGGAACATATATACTGGAACTGGACGAAACCGGGGGAATTCCTCAATCTGAAAAAATAATTGTACGATAAGAAACGCTGTAGTACCATTAATTCAATTTCCGCATCATCTTGTAATTTAAAAAATTATCCTCCAACTGGTCGTAGTTTATAAAGTGGCACTCGGTGTTGGTTTTACCCACGCCGTAAATTTTTTTTGTAGCTTGCAGTTATAAGTTATAATGAGAGGTAGCGTATGTGCAATCTACGCTGAGGGGACGGGCTTTGATTTCTTAACGGGAGAAAATTGTGTAGGTATAATAGATAGTAGGGCAATGGGTTAATATGGTTGTTAGCAGTAATGCTTCCGCTCCGAACAAACGGCATTGCTAACTTGAAACCGACAAGCAATGAATGAGACAATAGAAAAGAGTGACAATGAACTTTTGCAAATGATAGCAGAAGCTAACGACCGTGCACTTTCGGGTAGGTTGAATCGGTTGCGCTTTCTTTTGTCAAACGAGGACGATGATGTAAAACCATTTTCGGCACTTGCATTTGAATACTACGAAGAAGCACGACTCTGTTGGTATGTGGGTGCTTTTGTAGCAACAATTGTAATGTCGCAACTTGCATTGGAAGAAACCTTACGTTCTTATTTTCGGGCAGCTAACGGTGTCAAGGGGAAGCTATCTTCAGGTAAATTAGTTGACAGTGCTGGGTTTGCTGATTTAATTAATGAATCACTTTCATTAAATATTATTTCTAAACACGAATATAAGCAGCTTGATAAACTTAGATGTAAAATTCGTAACCCTTATGTTCATCCAAAAGATATTTCATTACCAAAAAATGAATCCAAATCAGATTTCTTTCGCCAACACACAAAAATTACTGCGCCTGAATTAATCGGTGAATCGGTAGAGGATGAAGCAAGCGAAGCTATTAGTATTCTTAGCAACCTACTTCCAGAAATTTCTTCAAGAATATTTGGCAGCAAACAGAAATGAAATGAATATCGCTCTTAATAAACTTTCTGCAAGAAATGACACGACACGACTTCGTGGAAAGAGTATAACTGCGGCTAACATAAAGATTAAACGAAATAATTTTTTTGAAAGGTTTATCGGTTATCAGAAGTGTGTGCATCTAATGAACTTTGTGCTCCGAAACCCGCCCGAACGCAAAGCCCAAAACCGTTATGTGTAACCTTTTGAGACCTACCCTAATGATAATGTTTTCATTGCTGGTGACAGTTACGTTTGGACAAAGGTTTGTCTACCCGACTATTCGTGAAAAAGGAAAATTAATTAATGACTTCGTCCCTTTTGGATGGTCGATTTTAGATTCGACAACTGGCGACTTGAATAATGACAACCATATCGACGCGGCACTGGTTTTACAACTTGATGACAGCACCCTAATAGTAAATCAAGATGATGACTTCGCAGACACTATTACTACACGGCCAAGAATGTTACTCATTTTATTCAAGGATGATTCCGACAGTTTTTATCATTTAACCAAACTAAGTAATACATTTATCTTAGTCCATGACGACTCCTTTTCGGACGACCCTTTTCAAGACATAACTATAAAAAAGGGGATTTTGAAAATTGACTTTTATTGGTATCCAACTTCGGGCAATTGGTTTAATAGCAATTCTTATAAATTTCGTTATCAAGACAAAGATTTCTATTTAATCGGCGCAGACTATGAAGAATCAAACAAAGCGTCTCATGACTACAGCAGATATAGTTATAATTTTTTGACACGTAAAAGAACTTTTACAAAAGGCAATTGGGATAAGAAAACAGGAAAGTCTGCGACAGAGGTAATTGACTTTGGAAAACTAAAAACGATTGACACTTTACATAAACCTTATACTTGGCAAGTGGAGAATGGAGTTATTTTATAAAGAATACACACAACATTCGGTGACCGATGCACAACCACCTTCTGAAAAAATTGTTTATCGGAAAACCAATAGCTGATTTTTGGATGTACCAACTGAAAATAAATTTTGCCTGAAGGGGTAAGGCTTCATCATAAGTAAATCCCTCTCTCGTCGGCTTTTGTAATTAATTTCAATAATATACTTTTAATCGGCAGCGGTTATCTGCAGACGGAATGCTAATTCCCAACCTGCCTAAAGCCCTGCTCATTCCCTGCAATGCCATTGAGCAGTCCGTTTATCAACCAATTTTCCCCGACAAGACCGCTTAAAATGACCTCATTTCTTTGACTTGACATTTATACACTAAATTTGAACTAATTAAGTTAGCAAGACAAATGAAAGTACAAGAACCGCTGTTTGATTATGTCAGTCCTGACACAGATTACGAAATCAAAAAGGGCGACTGTTTGACCGTTCTCAAAAAGATTGAAGATGGTAAGTTTGACCTTATACTGACTTCACCGCCTTATAATGTTGGTAAATCTTACGAGACAAAAACCAGCATTGAAAAATATCTTGAAACACAGGAAGAAATTATAGATGAGTTGGTGCGGACACTTTCCGACAAAGGAAATCTTTGCTGGCAGGTTGGTAACTACGTTGACAAAGGCGAAGTATTTCCGCTTGACATTTTCTATTACCAGATATTTAAAAAGCACGGACTTCAACTTCGCAATCGCATCATTTGGCATTTTGGACATGGACTTCATGCTTCAAATCGATTCAGCGGACGCTACGAAACTATATTATGGTTCAGCAAGACAGACGATTATATTTTTAACCTTGACAATGTAAGAGTGCCTTCAAAATATCCAGGCAAACGACATTTCAAAGGACCAAAGAAGGGTCAGGTATCGGGCAACCCGTTAGGAAAAAATCCAAGCGACATTTGGGAAATCATTGAACAGGATTGGGATAAAGCAATGTGGAATATTCCAAACGTAAAATCAAATCATCCCGAAAAGGTTGACCATCCTTGCCAATTTCCGATTGAATTAGTTGAACGTTGTGTTTTAGCATTAACAGAAGTAAACAGTTGGGTGCTTGACCCGTTTGCCGGTGTTGGCTCAACAGTTATTGGAGCAATAAAAAATAAACGAAATGCTATTGGCATAGAAAAAGAAGATGCTTATTGCAAAATAGCAAGACAAAGAATAAATGATTTGAAAGAGGGAATGCTAAAAGTAAGACCCATCAATAAACCTATTCACAAGCCAAGCGGTAATGACAAAGTTTCAAGAGTTCCGGAAGAATGGCTTACTTTAAATTTCACACACGGACATTAAATGAAAATAGCACAGAAGTATTCCCACTTGAATGGCGAAGAATATTTAATCGTACATCACAACAATCTTTATAAAGAAATAAAGGAAGTCATTGCCAGCATTGATGCCGATAAACTAAGAACGAAAATTAGCAAAGAGAAAAGAAAAATCGGCAATAGTTTATTATCCCCTATCGAATTGAATGAAGCATTCAATAATGAATTTTACAAGCGTAAATGGGAAGAAAGTCGTTATAATTATTACATCACTCTTAACCGTGAACTAATGGAAAAGAGTGTGCTGATGTCCGCTAAAGAACAAAAAGAATTTCTTATCGCAAACGGTGAAAAAGAACCGATTTACAGTTACAATCAAACCGATTTTGTAAAAGACAAAATTGCCGTAGAAGTTCAATTCGGAAAATATACTTTTGTAGCGTTTGACTTGTTTGTAAAACACATGCTGTTTTATTCAGGTGGTGTAATCAACTTGGGCATTGAAATTTTGCCGACAAAGAAAATGCAAGCACAAATGAGCAGTGGTGTTGCTTATTATGAAGGCGAAGTTTACAACGTAATGAGACAAGGGCGCAATAGTCCGCCAGTTCCTTTATTAATTTTAGGCATTGAGCCGTAAGAAGTGATGAGGCACATGCACGCAACATCGGTGACCCATACACAACTATCTTCTGAAAAGGGTCTCCCCGATAATTCTTTGATTGTGTTGTAAGCTCCCCATTTTTAGTACAGTTCAAAAGTAGAATAATTTCTTCCACTTGTATTGTAAAAAAAAGCTTTGGATTGAACAGCCACAATAAAACATTGTGTTAACCTATCTACCCACTTCTCCGTATAAGCGTAACCTGATGCCCAAATGCTAATTTGTGCCGGAGAATAATTTTTTGAATTAACCGCTTCAATAGTTTCCTTAAAAAGTTGAGTGATAAAGGGAATATTTTTCCCCTATGCTTATCTGATAAGCATACGCTTATTTTATAGATTGGCACAACTCTACCAATACACTGTTTGTACCTTTTGGATGTAAAAAGCAAACCAACTTATTATCAGCCCCCTTTTTAGGTTTGTCATTTAACAGTAAAAAGCCTTCCGATTGCAAACGTTGCATTTCCTGTTCAATGTCGTCCACTTCAAAAGCAATATGATGCATCCCCTCTCCCCTTTTTTCAATATACCGGGCAATAACACCACTATCATCCATACTTGCCAATAGTTCGATTTTAGTTTCGCCCACTTTGAAAAAGGCTGTATTCACTTTTTCACTTTCCACCAATTCAGTTTTATAGCAAGGCGTGTTTAACAGCTTTTCAAAAACCGGTATTGAAGCGGATAAGCTCTTAACAGCCACGCCAATATGTTCAACTCTAAGCATTTATTGTTAATTTTTTATTAAACAATGTGGGTTTACGAAATGAGGAAAAAAAGAGCCTTAACCATTTCACAACCAAAAATATAGAACCATGTGGATTAATTTTGTGTTTAATAATAAAATAATATTAAACGCTAGTAAATTATGCCCAAACTCCCTATTTATTTAGATAATAATGCCACCACGCCAATGGACCCGAGAGTGTTGGAAACCATGCTCCCTTATTTCACCGAAAAATTTGGGAACGCAGCCAGCCGTAATCACCCCTTTGGTTGGGAAGCCGAGGAGGCAGTTGATTATGCCCGTGAGCAGGTGGCTAAATTAATCGGTGCCGACCCCAAGGAAATAATATTTACCTCGGGTGCTACCGAAAGCGATAACCTGGCTATTAAAGGAGTATTTGAAATGTATACCAGTAAGGGAAACCATATTATAACCGCTAATACTGAACACAAAGCCGTATTAGATACTTGTAAACATATTGAGAAATTAGGTGGCGAGGTTACTTACTTAGAAGTAAAAGCAGATGGACGCATTGATTTAACAGAACTGAAAGCTGCTATAAAACCCACTACCGTCCTTATTTCCATTATGTATGCTAATAACGAAATAGGAACAATACAGCCTGTAAAAGAAATAAGCGCCCTTGCCAAAAAGCACGGTGTTCTTTTCTTTACAGATGCTACGCAGGCAGTTGGTAAAATTCCCGTGGATGTAAATAAAGATGGTATTGATTTAATGGCTTTTAGCGGGCATAAAATGTATGGCCCCAAAGGAGTAGGTGCTCTATACGTTCGTCGCAAAAACCCAAGAGTTAAAGTTACGGCTCAAATAGACGGCGGCGGCCATGAAAGAGGGATGAGGAGTGGTACTCTTAATGTTCCTGGAATTGTGGGATTGGGAAAGGCTTGTGAAATATGTATGCTGGAAATGGAAAAGGATACTAAACGCATCAGCGCTATGAGAGATAAGTTAGAAAACGCTTTATTAAAATTAGAAGAAGCCTATGTAAACGGTAGCGTTGAACATAGATTACCACATGTGAGTAATATTTCCTTTAAGTATGTTGAAGGTGAGGGGCTGATGATGGGTTTTAATAAGAATATTGCGGTAAGTTCCGGCTCTGCCTGTACCTCCGCATCCTTGGAACCCTCTTATGTTTTAAAAGCCCTGGGCCTTGGTGATGATTTAGCCCATAGCTCTTTACGCTTTGGCTTGGGAAGATTTACAACTGAAGACCAGATTGACTATACCATTGAACAGGTAAGTAAAACAGTAACCAAACTACGGGAGATGAGTCCGCTTTGGGAAATGTATAAAGAAGGAATTGATTTAAATACCATTGAATGGGCACATCACTAATTAATTTTTTAAAAAATTAAAATTTTTAACCTCTTAAAATTATTAATATGGCATATTCGGAAAAAGTAATTGACCACTATCAAAATCCAAAAAATGTAGGAACACTTGACAAAAGCAAGTCAAACGTGGGTACCGGACTGGTAGGCGCACCCGAGTGTGGTGATGTTATGCGTTTGCAAATTGAAGTAGATGATGCTACTGGTTTGATTAAAGACGCCAAGTTCAAAACATTTGGCTGTGGTAGCGCTATTGCTTCCTCTTCTTTAGCCACAGAATGGTTAAAAGGAAAAACTATTGATGAAGCAATAACGATAGATAATATGGATATTGTGGAGGAACTAAACCTGCCACCCGTAAAAATTCACTGTTCTGTTTTGGCCGAAGATGCCATTAAGGCGGCTATAAACGATTATCGAATAAAAAACGGAATGGAAGCTTTAAGAACAGATGAAAAAGTAATTCACTAAAAAAACAGGCAATGAATGCAGTTGCAATGGATAATGCGATTTATGTGAGTGATAAAGCAAAAGAAAAAATTGCGAAACTCATGACTGATTCCGGCATCAGCAGCGATCCTTCTTATTTTCTAAGAGTTTCAGTAGTAGGTGGCGGATGTTCCGGTCTTAGTTACAAATTGGATTTTGATAATGAACAAAAGCCTACCGACCAGGTTTTTGAAGATAATGGCATTAAAGTAGTTACAGATTTAAAAAGTTTTTTATATCTGGTTAATACCACGCTGGATTTCAGCGATGGGTTAAATGGAAAAGGATTTTATTTCAGTAATCCGAACGCCAGCAGAACTTGTGGCTGCGGCGAAAGCTTTTCTGTTTAAACTAAAAAAACTTAACCCCGCTTTAAGCGGGGTTATTTTTGCAGTTGGTTCGGGTAGCTTTTGTTTTATCCTTAATATTCAGTAAGTTTTGGTAAGCAACCCTGACTTTTAAAAAGGTAACTTAACTAGCAATAAAACAGTATATAATGACAAATGATTATAATTAAAAGCTGCGTAGAAAAGGGCTTTCTTTTTTAGCAGTATCATCAAATCAAAGTTTTCAGGAGTTGATTTTCCCCCTTTTTTAACATTTCGGTTTCTCTTGGTTAAATTTGTCGTTATGTGGTCAATAGGCAAAAAAGAATTAGGGCAATTTTTCAGCAGCCTTACCGGTTATATCACTATTATTATTTTTCTTTTACTAAACGGGTTATTTCTTTTTGTATTCAACAAATCAAATATCCTGGACGATGGGTATGCCAGCATGGACAAATTTTTTGAACTGGCACCCTGGATATTGCTGCTGCTTGTTCCAGCAGTAACCATGCGTTTGCTGGCAGATGAATTTAAAACGGGAACCATCGAATTATTAAAAACCCGTCCGCTTAGTTCCTGGCAAATTTTAACCGGTAAATACTGGGCGTCATTACTGGTAATTGTTATTGCCTTATTGCCAACATTGGTTTACATTATTTCGTTAAAATACCTGGCGGCAGAAGGCACTGTATTGGATACCGGAGGTATTACAGGTTCGTATATCGGTTTATTTTTTCTTTGTGCATCTTTCACTGCTGTTGGGCTTTGCTGTAGCAGTTTGACCAATAATGCAGTAGTTGCTTTTTTACTCAGCGCTTTTACCTGTTTTGTATTGTACTTTGGATTTGGTGCATTAAGTCAGCTGCCCCAATTAAAAGCAGGAGCCGACTATTACGTTGAAAAAATTGGTATAAATTTTCATTATCAAAGTATTTCCAGGGGTGTGGTAGATAGTAGGGATATAATCTACTTTTTATCTATTATTCTGTTATTTTTATTCATCACGGAAAAAAATATTTCAAAAAAAAATTAACCACGCAGCTACCATCCATGAGGAAAACAATTATTTTTTTATCAAATTCCAAATCCGGGTGGATTATCCTGCTGATTCTTTTGGTTCTGATCAATATTACTGCTTCGTATTTTAAATTTAGAATTGATTTAACGAGCGAAAAGCGGTTTACCCTTTCCACCCCTACAAAAAAATTGCTACAAAACCTGGATAGCGTTATAACGATAGATGTTTTATTAGAAGGAGATTTACCGGCTGATTTTCGCAAACTGCAAAATAGTACCAAAGATTTATTAAATGAGATGCAAGAATATGCGGGCAAAAAATTAATGTATCGTTTTATAAACCCTCAAACAATTCTGCAAGACTCGTCTTTCACTGCTCTCCTTTCCTATTTTGAGCTTCAACCTTATTCAAGAGAAGCACAAACCAAAAAAGGAGAAGAAAAAGTGCTGCTTTTTCCATTTGCTGTAGTTAGCAGCGGCCCCAAAAAATGGGGTATTGATCTGTTGAAAGGGAAAATTGTATATGACACCGATCCTCTTGCGGGCACCCGGCAAATTAATGAGGCTAAATCAATTAATGCTTCAGAATCACTCCTGGAATTCAAGTTTGCCGATGCAATTGATAAAATTCAAAAAAAACAAAAACCAAGAGTGGCTTACCTGGTTGGTAATGGAGAACCAACAGGTCCCGATGTTTATGATTTAGGAAGAACCCTTAGTCAAACCTATAACTGGGGAATTTTAGATATTAATCAGGTTGCCATAATACCAACAATTGTAGATGCCATAATAATTGTTAAGCCCACTGTAAAGTTTGAAGATTCTATAAAGCAGAAAATTGATCAATATATTATGCAGGGAGGAAAAGTTTTATGGTTTTTAGATAACCTTGATGCTAATAAAGACAGCCTGGCAAGATTAACTCAAACGGTTGCGTATGATATTGGCCTAAATTTAGATGACCAGTTATTCAAATACGGCGTTAGAATAAACCGGGACCTGGTGCAGGACTTACAATGTGATGTAGTTCCCATTGTTATTGGAAATGCGGGAGGACAGCCACAAATTCAACCAGTTCCTTTTAATTATTACTCTTTATTAACCCCTTCCAATAACAACGCCATTACCAGAAATATTGAACCGGTATTAAGTCAATATGCAAATTCCATGGATACGGTGAAAGCTCCGGGGATTAAAAAAACCGTTTTACTCAGTACTTCCGAAAATTCAAAATTTGTAAGTACCCCGGCAATTATAAGTTTACAGGAATTAAAAACCATAGAGGATCCCCAACTCTATACAAAAAAATTTTTACCGACAGCCTACTTACTTGAAGGAAAGTTTAATTCCACTTTTGCACATCGAACGTCACCGGAAATCCAAAATAAATTTCAACAACTATATAAAGCCCCATTTAAAGCTCAATGCACTATAGATAATAAAATGATTGTGGTAAGTGATGGCGATATTGTTTTAAACAAAGTTCCCTCTAGTCAACAGGAGCCACCCCCCATGGGGCTAAGCAATAGCCAGCAACAATTATATGCCAACAAAATATTTTTTCAAAATGCGCTGGAATATTTAACCAATCCATCCGGAATCATTGAAACACGTAACAAGGATGTCTTCTTACGATTACTCAACAAAGTAAAAGTAGAAGAACAAAGAGCACAATGGCAAATGATTAATATTGCCGTTCCGGTTTTATTAATAATTCTATGTGGCTTTATTTATCAACAGTTACGAAAAAGAAAATATAATTAAATCAATAAAGCGTATAGTATAATTTTATGGGTATGTTTTATCCCTTTATATACTCGAAATGACACCACAACAATTAACATACTTGATTTTTGGAATTGTGCTGGCAGCAGCAATTGTTTTTGATCTTGGGTTACTCAACAAAAAGGGCAGCTCCATTTCTATAAAAAAAGCATTATGGCAAACTGCCTTCTGGGTATTTCTTGCTTTACTTTTTTTTGGGTTTTTATGGTATGAAAACGGGCAAAAAATTGCTCTTGAATATTTCAGCGCCTATTTAATGGAATGGAGTCTTAGTATTGATAATATTTTTGTATTTATACTCATCTTCAATTTTTTTGCGGTAAAGGAAAAATTTACAGGCAGAGTTTTGCTAATAGGTATTTTAATGGCTGTATTTTTCCGAATTATCTTTATTACGGTAGGTGTTGAACTAGTGGAGCGTTTTCACTGGCTGATATACATATTTGGGGCATTTTTGCTTTATACCGGTTATCACTTGTTTTTTGTAGAGCAGGAAGAAAAGTTTAATCCTGCCGAAAATAAAGTGTACAAATTTTTGCAACGTTTACTTCCCATTACACACGATGATGGGGGCGGTCATTACACAGTTATCCGCAACGGAAAAAAATATTACACCACGCTTTTTGTTGTAGTAATCATATTAGCCACTACTGATATCGTATTTGCACTTGATTCCATACCCGCCGTATTTGGAATTTCAAAAGAAAGATTGGTAATCTATACTTCCAATATCTTTGCTGTATTGGGGCTACGTTCGCTGTATTTTATGCTAAGAGGTGCTGTAAGCAAATTCGATTTTTTGCAACAAGGCATTGCGATTGTGTTGGCTTTTATTGGTTTAAAAATGATTGCAGAGGGGATTCCTTTTTTTCTTAAACTGTTTGGCATGACAACTGAAAAAGCCGATAAATTTCGTATTCATATACCCATTTGGTTATCCCTATTTGTAATAATAACCTGTATTGGTGGTTCCATATTATATTCGCTTTATCATAAAAAAAAGTTTATTCCTCCTGATGTAAAAGAATAAAGTTAGGTATGAGCTATAACCGATCTATAATATTAATTATTTAGGTACATGCTTCACTATACCATATCATCTGTTTCAAAAATAATAAACGGTCAACTCAGCAAACCGGTTGTTGATGATACGGTAATTGAACACTTACAAATTGATAGCAGAAAAATATCTCACCCGGCTAACTCTCTGTTTTTTGCACTTATTACATCTCACCGAAACGGTCATAATTATATTGACGAAGTGTATAAGAAGGGAGTAAGAAACTTTGTGGTAAGTGAATTAAGCACAACTACAGGTTTTCCCAACGCAAATTTTATACTTGTTAAAGATACCCTGGCGGCTCTGCAAATTATTACAGCCTATCATCGAAATCAATTTAACATTCCCGTTATAGGCATTACCGGAAGCAACGGCAAAACCATTGTAAAAGAATGGCTTAATCAATTACTGGAAGATGAATATGCCATCGTACGAAGCCCTAAAAGTTACAACTCACAAATAGGGGTACCCTTATCGGTATGGCAAATTCACAAGGGTCATGAACTGGGAATTTTCGAAGCCGGAATTTCGATGATGGGAGAAATGGACAAACTTGAAAACATTATTAAACCCACAATCGGCATATTTACTAACATAGGGGAAGCTCACCAGGAAGGTTTTAAAAACATCAGTGAAAAAGTGAATGAAAAAGTCAAATTTTTTCAATCGGCAAAACATATAATTATATGTAGTGACTACGAAGAAATTAATCAGGCTTTGCAAAATAACACAGTTAAAATTTTTTCCTGGAGCAGAAAAAAACAGGCTACACTTACAATCACCCGCATAGAAAAAAAGGATAATGAAACAACCATTTCAGCTACCTACAAACTAAAAGACATATCAATTACCATTCCTTTTACCGATGAGGCCTCTGTTGAAAATGCCATTCATTGTTGGTGTCTTTTATTATTGCTGGATAAAGATCAGGCTATTATCCAAAATAAAATGAAACAGCTACGCCCCATTGGTATGCGCCTGGAAATGAAAAAGGCTATTAATAACTGTACATTAATTAACGATAGCTACAGTGCTGATCTGAGTTCTTTGCAAATTGCTTTAAATTTTTTAACCCAGCAAAAACAACACAACAAACGAACTGTTATACTAACTGATTTCCTGCAAAGTGGTAAATCGGATAAAGAATTATACAGTAGTATTGCTTACGAACTCCATAGAAACAATATTAATCGCATTATTGGCATTGGTGAAAAAATAAAGCGCCTGCCCGACTTCTTTACATTAAAGGAAAAAGAAAATACAAGAATCACCTTTTACGCTAACGTAAATGATTTTATAAGAGAATTTAATCCTAACGAGTTTTCGGATGAAGCTATTTTACTAAAAGGAGCCAGATCATTTGAACTGGAAAAAATAAGTTTATTGCTGGAGCAAAAAACACATCAAACTGTTTTAGAAATAAACCTCAATGCTATTGCTCATAACTTAAAAGAATTTAAAAAAATTATACAGCCATCTACTAAAATTATGGCAATGGTAAAGGCATTTTCGTACGGAAGCGGTACTTACGAAATTGCCAACCTGCTACAATTTCACAAAGTTGATTACCTGGCCGTTGCTTATGCTGATGAAGGAATTGAATTACGAAAAGCGGGCATAACATTACCTATTATGGTAATGAACCCGGAAACAGGAACTTTTAAAGCCATTGCCGAATACGATTTAGAACCTGAAATTTATTCATTTACCATACTAAATTCTTTTGCGGATTTTCTACACAAAGAGGGGCTGCAATCTTATCCCATACATATTAAATTGGACACTGGCATGCACCGACTTGGCTTTATGCCCAATGAAATTTCCGAACTCTGCAAGCAATTAAAACATAAATCTTACTTTAAAGTAGAAACCATATTCAGCCATCTTGCCGCCAGTGAAGATGCCACTCATGATGCTTTTACCCTGGAACAATATGACAGGTTTCGCACGGCAGTAAAAACCATAGAAGAAAGCTTAGGTTATACTTTTATAAAACATATTGATAATTCAGCCGGCATTTTACGTTACCCACAACTACAAATGGATATGGTAAGACTGGGTATCGGCTTATATGGAATAAACAGTAGTAACTCACCTTTATTAAAACTACAAGAAGTTTCATCGCTTAAAACAACTATTGCCCAAATTAAAAAAATAAAGGCCGGGGAAACGGTAGGTTACGGAAGAAAGGGCATAGTAAAAAAAGAATCTGTAATTGCGGTGGTAAGAATTGGCTACGCAGATGGATACTCCCGAAAATTAGGCAACGGAAAAGGCTACATGCTTGTAAATGGAAAACCAGCTCCGGTTATTGGCAATGTTTGTATGGATATGACAATGATTGATATTACAGAAATTGATAACGTAAACGAGGGCGATGAAGTAATTGTTTTTGGAAAAAATTTATCCATAACGGAACTTGCCCAAACTGCAGAAACCATCCCTTACGAAATAATGACAGGCATAAGTCAAAGAGTAAAAAGGGTTTATTTTGAAGAATAAATTTTATTGTGATTTTTAACAAATTTTCAAGCGAGAATTTGTAATTCTCAACTCCTGCGCTTCCCCTATCTTTGCCATTCAAAATTTTTATCAGTGCGGCTTAAACATCTTATACTTTTAATTGCATTAATTGTTCTGGGAGATCAGGCTTTAAAATTCTGGATAAAAACAAGCTTTTACTACGGCGAAGAAAGAAAAGTGCTGGGCAATTGGTTTCGTTTATATTTCATAGAAAATGAAGGAATGGCGTATGGCTGGAAATTCAGTGGTGGATGGGGCAAATTATTATTGACCATCTTTCGTTTGGGTGCAGTAATCTTTGGCACGTGGTATCTGGGGCGAATTATTAAAAGAGGTTATCATAAAGGATTTATCATTTGTGCCGGCTTAATTTATGCAGGTGCCCTTGGCAACTTGATTGATAGTCTTTTTTATGGATTAATTTTTAATGCCAGTTCCCCGGATACGATTGCAACATTATTTCCTAAAACAGGCGGATATGCCAGTTTTTTACATGGGCAGGTGGTGGACATGCTTTACTTTCCTTTGTTAGAAAATAAAACTTTTCCATCGTGGGTGCCGATTTGGGGTGGCGATAGGTTTACTTTTTTTTCCGCAATATTTAACATCGCAGACGCTTCTATTTCTATTGGTGTGATAACATTGTTATTATTTCAAAACAAATTCTTTAAAAATAAACATACGGAAGAGGCAAACCCCACTATGGAAACAAACACCAACGTAACTGACGAAATGCAGGTTTTGTAAAATTGCTTTTAAATGCGCATCAATTTAACGAGAGGTTAATAATAAAAAATACACGAATCAGCTCTCTAAAACTTCATTTACTAATTGTCTTACTTTACCAGCAATATAGTCTCTTACTTTATTAAACTCTTCTCTTTCCATATACTTAGGATCGGGAATTTGCCAGTCAATAAATTGCCTGGCGGGCATCCACGGGCAAGCGTCACCACAACCCATGGTTACAACCACATCAAAGGGAGCATATTGCTTTACTTCTTCTAACGATTTTGATTGGTGTATGCTTAAATTATATCCCAGTTCTTTCATTGCTGCAATAGCTTTGGGGTTAATTACACCACTGGGTTTGCTACCTGCACTATAGGCTTCTACCTTATTGCCACCATAAATAATAGCAAAGGCCTGGCTCATTTGAGAACGATTACTGTTTTCTACACAAACAAAAAGTAATTTCTTTTTCATTAAAAAATATTATTAAACTCTACAAACGCTTTTTCATTACTATTGCCGTAGAGGAACAAAGGGATAAAAATTCCGATGTTTGCTTAATTACCTCTGGTGCATCCTCCCGCTTAATTACACAGTATCCCTGTTTATCAAAAAAATCCCTCGCTGCTGTTGTAAGCAAATACAGGCAGGTAATGCCACTTTCTCTTGCATAACTTTCCATTGCATCAACTAAAAATTTGCCATATCCCTTTCGTTGTTCTTGTTTTATAATACTCACACTTCGCAACAAACCACAATCATCCATTACTTCTAATCCTGCAGTACCAATTGTTCTATCACTTTCTTTTAAAAGATAAAGCAACTTGTCATCATCTAAATCGGATACAGGTAATTGGCTTTTTTGCAGCAAATTAATGGCTTTTTGTCTTTCTTCACCGGTAATGGCAATTTGCAAACTGAGTGTATGAACTGTTTCCATTTTATTACTTTTTATACATTATCAATCTGGGTTATAAAACATCCATCAGCTTCAGAGAGTAGTCGTAGCCTTTAGGCCGACATCTTTTTTAGTTTTCCCTTATGAATACAAGATTATATCAATTAACAGCACTTGCTATTCGGCTCGCAGCATTTGCGTTCATCTTTCGTCGGCTTTTGTGCATACACCGTAATACTCAGAATTTTCAGGCCACTTTTTTTATAACCCTCAATTTCATTTATGCTTAAATAAGCAGATAGTACATCATCCGGAATTTTTATTTCCTTTTCTTTTTGTATAACAACATTCGTAAAGCCTGCCTCATTAATGATACTGATATAATCATCTTTCTGAATAGCTCCACTTACACACCCGGCATATAACTCCGCAACTTCTTTCCATTTGCCAGGCAACTCTCCATTTAATACAATATCCGAAATGGAAAAATGAGCTCCTGGTTTTAAAACTCTGTAAATTTCACTAATAACTTTGTGCTTATTCGGAACAAGGTTTAATACACAGTTGCTTACAATCACATCGGCATAATTACTCGTAACCGGCATATCCTCAATATCGCCTAACCTGAATGTTACATTCTTAAAACCTGCCTTCTGAGTATTTTCTCTTGCCTTATTAACCATCGCTTCTGTAAAATCAATACCTAAGACCTTCCCTTTTTCTCCTACAATTCTCCTCGCTATAAAAGCATCATTACCGGCGCCACTTCCTAAATCAATTACGGTATCACCTTCTTTAATCTGTGCAAATTCCGTTGGCAACCCGCAACCCAAGCCCAAGTCAGCATCTGGATTATACCCTTCTAATTGAGTATAGTCGTCTGCCATAATATTATATACATCGCCACAACAGGAAGATGTAGCGCCGCAACAAGAACTGAGGTTTTGTTCTTTTTTTTGATTTGCTATAACCCCGTACTTTTCTTTTATTAATTCTTTTAATTGTGTTTCATTTTTCATATTTATATTTTTATCGTTTTATTTCAAAAAGTCGTCATAAAATATAGCTTTATTTTAGCAACAACACTTACCTCCAAATCCATTACAATATCCACTTCACCGGTCTTTTTATACTTTTACTAAACATCTAACAG
>DASSYR010000040.1:0-41993 GCA_035703165.1 Chitinophagaceae bacterium | reverse complement strand
CCGGATTTTCAATTATCCTTTAACCACAATGTTACCTGGAAGAATTTTGAATTTTCAGTTTTGCTGCATTGGAAGAAAGGTGGCGAAAACATTAATTTATCAACTTTGTTGAGTGATATTTTTGGAACGTCTCCCGACTTTGACAAGAAATCTGTAGATCCTTCCGGACAATCGGCAAATGGTCCCTATCGCTTAAATGCATTAGGTACAACAGCACGCCCCTGGGTAGAGGATGCCGGTTATTTCCGCGTACGCGAAATAGGATTGAGTTATAAATTACCCAAAGACCTTATCAAAGGTATTTCCTTAATTAGAGTGGGAGTTTCAGGTCGCAACCTATTTAATAAATTTAAGTATAACAGTTACGATCCCGAGGTTTCCAACTTTGGTTCTAATGCTATTTCAAGTAATGTGGAAGTAACTCCATTTCCTTCTTCAAAGAGTATTCACTTTAATGTAACCGTTACTTTCTAACCAGTAAAAAAAACTAATTATGAAAAGAAAATATAACCATTCCATATTTATCCCACTATTGTTGTTAGTAACAACATTGTCGTGGACTTCCTGTAAAATTGATCCTATTAAAGACCCTAACAGTCCCGGCGCAGGTAGTATTACAGAGAATGCTTCCATCGGTGAAATTCAAAACCTGGTGGATGGCACAGAATCTGCCATGAGAGATAATATGGGTAACTATTTTGATGGCGTGGGAGTGATAGGCAGAGAGTTTTATCGCTATTCCACTTCAGATCCCCGCTTTACTTCCGATTTATTAGGTAAAGGAACAGCCATACTTGATAATAATACCTTTTATACAACGAATCCATTTGCAGCTCGCTACCGGGTAATTAAAAATCTTAACATACTCATAAGTGCACTGCAGAATACAAAAGCAACTATTTCAGAAGCTCAAAAAAAGGTAGGAATTGCTTATGCAAAGACGATTCAGGCGTATCAACTTTTGTTAGTATTTAATCAGCAGTATGGCAATGGCATAAGAGTAGATGTAGCAAACCCGGACAATCTGGGGCCTTTTCTTTCTAAAGACCAGTCTTTAGACGCTATTTACAATTTACTAAATTCTTCATATACTGATTTAATTGCTAACCCTGGTGTAGGTTTTCCTTTTACCACCACGCTTAAAAAAGATTCTGTTGGAATAACAGATCCAGGGATTAGCTTTGTTAAGTTTAACAGAGCGATAGCAGCCAGGGTGGCCATTTACAAAAAAGATTGGAACGGGGCTTTAACAGCATTGGCTAATTCTTTTATGAATCTTAATGGCGACTTGCAAAATGGAATTTATCACCCGTTTTCTACTGCCGGTGGGGATCAGTTAAATCCATTATTTTTCCCTTTAAACTCCAAGGGAGAAACAAGAGTTGTACAGCCTAATTTTGTTTCTGAAGCTGAAGCAAATGACAATCGCGTCAGTACTAAAGCAATTTTGAGAGCCGATACAGCTTTTCAAGATGGCTTACAAAGTACTTACGACTTTTTTGTTTACCCTACCAATATTTCTTCTATCCCTATTATCAGAAATGAAGAGTTGATTTTAATTTATGCAGAGGCGAATGCACAATTATCTAATACAATGAATGCAGTAGATGCTATTAATACTATTCGAAATGCGGCAGGGTTGAGTGACTATGGCGGAGCTACCGATACCAATAGCCTTATTGATGAAATATTAAAACAAAGAAGGTATTCTTTATTTGGTGAAGGACATCGCTGGATTGATATGCGGAGATATGATAAATTAAACCTACTGCCAATTGACAGACCGGATGATGATGTATGGATGCAGTTTCCAAGACCCGCTAATGAATAAATTTTTTTTGTATTAAATAGAACCTCCTTCGGGAGGTTTTATTTTTGGAGAAATTTTAAATTTAATCTTTATTTGCAAGGTGTTTTCTAAAGTTTTTCTGCAATGGAATTTTAATGTTTAGTATAATATGCAAGTAGTAGCGTGTGCTATAAATTTTTATCATTACTTAAAACATTTTTTATGATTTTTTCTAAGAAACTATTTGTTTTTTCTTCTTTACTGTTTTGTTTTTTAAATGTTTGGGCGCAGAAACAAACTATTACCGGAAAAATTACGGATATAAACGGGGAAGCTTTACCGGGAGTTAGTGTAAAGATAAAATCATCCGGGGCGGGCACCTCCACGGATGATGCAGGTGTATATAAAATTCAGGCGTTACCAACAGATGTACTTGAGTTTACTATAGTGGGATATCAATCGCAAAAGATAAACATTAATGGGCGCAGCAATATAAATGTTACTATGCAGCCAATACAAACTGAATTAAGCGAGGTAGTATTTATAGGTACACGAGGAGGAGGAAGAGCAAAAATAGAAACAGCTGTTCCTGTTGACATTATTAGAATAAACCAGGTAGGATTGCCTACCGCAAAAACTGATTTAACATCTGTATTAAATATTTCAGCGCCTTCTTTTAATTACAATAAACAAAGTGGAGCCGATGGGGCCGATCATATTGATCTGGGTACGCTCAGGGGACTTAGCCCGGATCATACATTGGTTTTGATTAATGGTAAACGCCGTCACCCAACCGCCTTTGTAGGTTTATTTGGAACCCGTGGCAGAGGTAGCTCGGGGGTGGATATGAATGGGTTTCCTCAGGCTTCTGTTGACAGGCTGGAAATTTTGAGAGACGGTGCCTCTGCTCAATATGGGTCAGATGCCATTGCCGGCGTTATTAATATTATTCTTAAAAAAGATATTAATGCCCTTTCCATGAACGCCGGATGGAGCGGCTATTGGGATACAAAATTCAATGCCCGTAAATTTAACGCCGGCAACCAGTATTATTCAGCCGGACCTGTTGATGGAAATACATTTACATTTTCTTTCAACAATGGAAATGCTATCGGTAAAAACGGAGGGTTTATTAATTACTCAGTAAACTTTTTAACCCAGGGCAAAACGTATCGTCAGGCAGACACCGTTAATTGGGCAACCAATAAAAATTCACTTCAGTATATCAATACAAGCAGAAGAGCTTTTGGCGATGCTTCCTTAACTACAGTGGGTGGAATTTATAACATGGAAATTCCAACCAGCAGTTCTAAGAAAACAAGTTTTTATTCTTTTGGTGGATATAACTATAAAGCCTCTGATGCATTTGCATATTCGCGGAACTGGAGCGCAAGGCCGGAAAGATTTCCGGTAGATGACCAGGGAAACAGGATTGACGTTCCTTCCATTTTACGTACGGCTACAGACGGAGAGGTTTATTATAATCCCCATATTCAAACCCACATTACTGATGTTTCCTTTGCCGCCGGATTAAAAGGAACAACAACGAATAACTGGAACTGGGATTTGAGTAACAACATTGGCTATAATAATTTTCATTATTATGGTGATAAAACATTTAATGCTTCTCTTATTGGCCAATCCACTCCCAATCATTTTGATGATGGTGGATTTAATTTGTTACAAAACACGTTAAACCTGGATTTTAATAAATCCATCAAGTCTGTAGGCGAGGGGTTAAATCTTGGACTGGGTGCTGAATTCAGATACGAACGATATACAATTTATGCAGGAGAAGAAAAATCTTACAAAGGATATTCTCCAAATCCACTTTATTATCCCAATGTAGATGAGGATAGACAACCGGCCTCAGGTTCTCAGGGTTTTCCGGGATTTAGCAATACAGATGAAGTAAAAGCAGATCGTACTAACATAGCGGCTTACGCAGATGCGGCTTTAGATGTAACCAAAGCATGGCTGGTAGATGCTGCTGTTCGTATCGAAAATTATTCAGACTTTGGTTTTGTAAGTACCGTTAAACTGGCCACAAGAGTTAAGGCTACCAATAATTTTAATATCCGTGGTTCTGTAAGCACTGGATTTCGTGCACCATCATTGGCTCAAATTAATTTTAGCAATACCCTTACCTCTTTTAGTAACGGTCAGTTAGTACAATCACTTATTGCACCTAATACAAGTCAGATTACAAAAGCTGCAGGTATTCCGGATTTAAAAGAAGAAAAATCAGTTAACGCAAGCATAGGTTTTGCCTGGAAACCGGTTAAACAGTTTACGCTTACGATAGATGGCTATTTGGTAAAAGTAAAAGACAGGGTTGTACTTTCCGGTTTATTCAGCAAAGATGATCCAACGCTGTCCCCCGCCTTTACTTCTCAATTTCCCGCTGAAGTTTCTACTGCCCAGTTTTTTGCTAATGCAGTAAATACAACAAATTATGGTTTGGATATTGTAGCAGATTATAGTACCAAATGGGAAAATAAAAGTTTGAGAATCTTGTTGGCCGGAAACATTCAAAATCTTGAAATTGATGCCATTCACGTTCCCCCGGCATTAAATGATACGAAACTGCATCAAAAAACTTTTTACAGCGACCGTGAAGAGGCCTTTTTGAAAGCATCAGCCCCTAAAGAGAAGTTCTCTTTAGGAGTAGATTATACAGTGAATAAGATAGGGTTTGGAGCTCATTTTACATATTTTGGTAAAATTGTTTTATTAGGCTTTGGTGATGGTGAATCACCCAGTGGAGATAATCCCAACTATTCCGGAATTAACCCACAGGTGCCTACAGATGCAGACCCCGATGTATATGTACCCGAAGTATTTAATTATAATCCCAAAATAACTACTGATATCTATGCATCTTACAAGTTTAGTAAGAAAATCAGTTTGTTTATAGGCGCTGATAACTTGTTTAATGTGCACCCCGATTTGGGAGTAAATCCATTAGCCAAGGGTTGGCAAACTGATAACGAATCTGGCGGAGCATGGGATTCAGTTCAAATGGGCTTTAATGGAAGACGCTTATTTACCAAGGTAGCGTTTAATTTTTAGTAAATCTTTTTTGTTCTATAATAAAAATCCGAAACAAGTTTTCGGATTTTTATTTTTGCTTAAATAATTATTATTCATGGTGAGAAAATTTATAAACCTAAGAGTTACTATTTTTTTCTTTTTGCAGATATTGGTAATTAATGGCTTGTCGCAAAATAAAATAGTAGTTTTTCAATCGGATTTTGGATTAAAAGACGGAGCCGTTTCTGCTATGAAAGGAGTAGCGATGGGGGTGCAGGCAGATTTAAAATTGTTTGATCTTACCCATGAAATACCCGCTTACAATATTTGGGAAGCAGCTTACCGGTTGGAACAAACACTTCCATACTGGCCGGAAGGTACCGTGTTTGTTTCTGTGGTGGATCCGGGGGTTGGCACGGAAAGAAGATCAGTTGTGTTAAAAACAAAAACAGGAAAATTCATTGTTACCCCCGATAATGGCACTTTAACATTAATTGCTCAATCACAGGGGATTGAAGCGGTGAGAGAAGTTGACGAATCTGTTAATCGCAGACAAGACTCACAAAATTCATATACTTTTCACGGAAGGGATGTATATGCTTTTACTGCTGCAAGGCTGGCTTCCGGCGTTATTACTTTTGATCAGGTTGGGAAGTTATTACCCGATGCTGTAGTAACAATACCCTATCAAAAGGCCGTAATTCAAAATAATAGATTAAAAGGTAATATTTCAATTTTAGACGTACAGTACGGAAATGTATGGACCAATATTCCTGTTGATTTATTTAATCAATTAAACCCGGTATATGGAGATACCATGCAGGTATCTATCTATCACGGTAACAAGAAAGTATATAGCGGAAAGATTCCGTATTGCCAAACATTTGGTGCAGTGCCTAAAGGCAAACCACTTTGTTACTTAAACAGCCTGATGCAACTATCAATTGCATTAAACCAGGGAAGTTTTGCAGATGTGTATCATGTTTCCAGCGGAAGTGATTGGAGTATTGAGGGTATATTAATTAAAAAACAGTAAATAACATAAATATAATTCTTATTAGTTGTTGATTTTATTATTTTAAGGATACTATTCATTACCCTATTTTTGTCACTATCAAAATTTAATTTTAAAAAATGGTTGATGTTATCCTGGGCCTCCAGTGGGGCGACGAAGGGAAAGGGAAAATTGTAGATTATTTTGCGCCTGATTATGATGTAATTGCCCGATTCCAGGGCGGCCCTAATGCTGGTCATACCCTTTATGTGCAGGGAAAGAAAACAGTACTACACCAAATTCCGTCAGGCATATTTCATGAGAATAAAGTTAACTTAATTGGGAATGGCGTTGTGTTGGATGCAGTGACTTTAAAGAAAGAATGTGATGTTGTAAAATCATTTGGCGTTGATATAAAAAAGAATCTTTTTATATCAGAACGTACCAATCTTATTCTACCAACCCATCGTGCCTTAGATAAGGCGGCTGAACTATCTAAAGGGAACGAAAAAATAGGTTCTACTTTAAAAGGCATAGGGCCGGCGTATATGGATAAAACTGGTCGTAATGCGTTACGGGTAGGCGATTTGCTTGATAAAAATTTTACGACTCAGTATATCAGGCTTCGTCTTAAACATCAAAAATTATTAGATGGGTTAAATTTTCATGAAGATATTAGTGCTTGGGAGGAAGAGTTTTTTGAGAGCATTGAATTTTTGCGCCAACTAAATATTGTAAACGGAGAATATTTTATTAACGATAAAATAAGCAAGGGTAAAAAGATTTTGGCCGAAGGAGCACAAGGAAGTATGCTGGATGTTGATTTTGGAACATTTCCTTTTGTTACTTCATCCAATACCATTTCAGCCGGTGTATGCACAGGATTGGGAGTGGCCCCACAAAAAATTAGAGATGTAATCGGCGTAACCAAAGCTTATTGTACAAGAGTGGGAAGCGGACCATTTCCTACGGAATTAAATGACGAAACCGGAGAACTCCTTCGTAAAATTGGCAATGAATATGGGGCTACAACAGGTCGCCCACGTCGTTGCGGCTGGATTGATTTAGTAGCTTTACGATTTGCCTGTATGATAAATGGGGTTACACAAATAGTAATGACTAAAACAGACGTATTGGACTCTTTTAAGGAGTTGCAGGCGTGCGATGAATACCTTGTAAATGGGAAAGCTCAAAACAGCGTCCCTTTTCAAATCTCGAAAGTTGATATAGAACCGGTGTACAAAAAATTGCCCGGGTGGCAAACAGACATTTCTGCGATAAAAAAATATGATACTTTGCCAGACAAATTAATCAGTTATATTAATTTTATAAACGAATCGCTTGGGGTTCCGGTAAAATACATTTCAAACGGGCCCGATAGCAAACAAATTATTGTGACAAAATAACAAATGTCAGGCCTTAAAATACTTGTAAAAAAATTTGGCTAATTAAAAAACAGTTCGAAATTTTACTGTATAAAATCCTAAACGAAAATGGCGGCAAAATCTGGAAAGGGGAAAAAAACAACACCTTTACAATCCAAGGATGAAACATCCCCTATAAAAGCTTCATCAAAGTCAAAGAAAAAAATGGAGGATGACGATGATGACGACGATTTCGAAAATGATGAATCTGTAACACCCAAAAAGGGTAAAGCATCGTCTGCTAAATCCAAAGAAGCGGATGAGGATTATGATGGTGATGACGATGATGTGGATGAAGTAGATGATTGGGACAAGCCCGAGGAAGAAGATAGTTGGGACCCTGATTTTGAGGAATTTGACATGCCAAGGTCAAAAGGTAAAAAAACGCTGGGTGGGAAAAAAGCGAAATCAGGTGAAGAAGAAGACGACTTTAAAGTAGAGGATGATTTTAAAGACATAGGCTTTTTTAATAATGATGAATTTAATGACGATGATGACGATGATTTTTAAGAATGCGTTGTGAAAAGAAAATTCATTTCTTTCCCTACTAATAATATTTTGTATTTCAAAAGGCAAATGCTGCATTGGATCAACCAGTTCAGCATTTGTTGTTTATTAGACAATCATCAGTATCAATCTGCCTACAATAGCTACGAGTGTTTGGCAGGCGCCGGTTTTATTTCCTGCTTTAAGGCACAGACAGGAACGGCGCTAAAGGCATTTCAGAATTTCTGCGATCTTCAAAGCGACTGGCTGTTTGGCCATTTGAGTTATGATTTAAAAAATGAAACAGAAGGAGTAACCTCTGCAAATTTTGATGGAATAGGGTTTGATGATATCTTATTTTTTGTTCCCCAATATGTTTTTTACGTTTCGGCCAATCAGGTTCAAATTGGCAGTTTACAAAACGATCATGAAAAAATTTATTCAGAAATTTCTTCTATAAATATTAATCAGCCTTATTTAAAGGCTTTACCCGTTATAAAGCAAAGAATTACCAGAGATGAGTATATTCAGAATGTTATTTCTTTACAAAAACATATTTTAAGAGGTGATTGTTATGAAATAAATTACTGTCAGGAATTTTTTTCCCAAGGCTTTTCTATTAATCCTGTTGGCGTTTATGCCTCTTTAAATAAAATTTCGCCCAATCCCTTTTCCTGTTTTTATAAAACAGATAATAAATATCTTTTGTGTGCCAGCCCCGAACGCTATCTTAAAAAGCAATTAAATAAGGTTTTATCTCAACCCATCAAAGGCACATGGCCCAGAAACCGGATTGATGCGCTGAAAGATATAGAGAACAAAAATTTACTTTTTACCAGCGAAAAAGATAGATCTGAGAATGTAATGGTAGTTGATTTGGTAAGAAATGATTTATCTAAAATTTGTAAAGAAGGCACAGTAACCGTAGAAGAATTATTTGGTGTATATACGTATCCCCAAGTACACCAAATGATTTCAACAGTGAGTGGGGAATTGAGAGAGGGAATATCTATAAGTGAAATCATTTCTTCTACTTTTCCAATGGGTTCTATGACGGGTGCTCCCAAACATAAAGTATTGGAGTTAATAGAAAAATATGAAAAAACCAAAAGAGGTTTATTTTCCGGTGCCGTAGGTTACATAACACCCACGGGTGATTTTGATTTTAATGTAGTTATACGAAGTATTTTATATAACAGCGATCATAAATATTTATCGTATCAAACTGGTTCTGGCATTACTTATTATAGTGATGCAGAAAAAGAATATGATGAATGCCTCCTAAAAGCAGAGGCAATTAAGGAGGTGCTGGGACCATAAACAGGCTAATAATTTTTAGAGGAATACTTTTTTACTTCAGGTAATTTTTCAAGTTTGGGATAAACTGTTTTTATACCATCTTCCCCGTAAAAGTTCAATAACAGTTGTACTGATTCGTTTAAAATAGTGTTTTTATTGCTTATAAAGACTTTCATTTTTTGTTTGGGTAAACGTAGCTCATAGCTATTGCCGCTGCTGGCAATTGCCGCATCAAACCCGGGATTGAGCCGGTTAAATTCATTTATATCCATAGAAAGATTTTTGGCGATAACTACGGAATTAAATTTTCCGGTTATGTGTAATTTGTCTGTATTTCCGTCTTCCGGAATCGCTGCATTGGCAAGTGTATCGCCTGTGGCTTTATTCACTATAGTTGTAATGCCACTTTTCCCTTCCATAATATAATGGGTAGCAATAAACTTTTTTACATGGTTTCTTGATTCTTCAGGGAGATAATATTGTAATTTCCAAAAGTCACGACTACCGGATTTTTTTATTGCGGCATAAATATTTGCCGGCCCACTATTGTATGCAGCAATTACCAGCAACCAATCATTTAATTCGTTGTAAAGCGAATTGAGATACTTGGCAGCAGCATGGGTACTTTTATAGTAATCCACTCTTTCATCAGTCCAGCGGTTTACATTTAATCCATATTCACGAGCTGTATAAGGCATAAATTGCCAGGGCCCCCTTGCACCAACCCAGGAAATAGCATAATTTTTTAAATTACTTTCTATTACGGCTAAGTATTTTAATTCTTTAGGTAAATGATATTGAGAAAGAATATTATCAATCATTACAAAATAAGGTAGCCCCCAATCTTTCATTTTTTGCAGACTTTTTGAATGCAGCCGGATATAATCCTGTACAAAATTCCACGCCAGTGGATGAAGCTGGCTTTGGTAATCCACAGCTTGATCAAACCCATCTCTTTTAAAAAGAGAAGCAACCCCATATTTTGCTAACCTATCATTTGCTGTCAATAAGCTATCCTTTACAGACTGTGCTTCTGTATTTAATACCGCTAAATGAAAGAAAGAGACGAACAAAAGCGGTAATTTTTTTTTCATTATTGCGAAATTAAAAATCTGTAAAAAAAGTTAAGTGGTTTTATAACGCTGCATCCATTGATGCGAGAGTTGTAGCAAAGATAATTCATCAAATCTTTTAGTCAAGATTTGCAGACCAAAAGGCATGTTATTGGAATGTTTAAATAAAGGAATAGAAATGCCCGGAATTCCTACTAAATTGGCAAAAACAGTATAAATATCAGCGATATACATGGCAATCGGATCATTTATTTTTTCGCCAATTTTAAAAGCAGTTGTAGGTACTGTAGGCATAATGATAGCATCGTAATTATTGTAAATCTTATCTGTTGTTTCTATTAGCAATTGCCGAACTTGCTGTGCTTTGGTAAAATAAAAATCATAATACCCGGCGCTCAAAACAAAGGTACCGAGCATAATTCTTCGTTTCACTTCCTTCCCAAAGCCTTGCGATCGGTTTTTTTTATAAAATTCAACTAAATCCAAATCTTTTGCTGAAACAGAATAACCGTATTTTATACCATCGTACCTCGACAAATTGGAAGATGCTTCGGCAGTAGTTAAAACATAATAAGTAGGAACAATATAATCCAAATAGTCAAAGTCAACGCTATCAATTGTATAACCATCTTTTTTTAGAGAGGCAATAAATTGTTTAATGGAATTACCAATTTCCGGGTCAAGCCCCGGGTGTTCCAATGCTTCTTTGAAATAAGCAATTTTTAAATTATTGACAGGATGATTTATAAGAGACAAATAATTGGGAACGGGCGAGGCAGAAACAGTACTATCAAAATTATCAACTCCGGATATGACTTCTAAAACTATTGCGACATCTTCAATATTTCTCCCCAAAATTCCTATTTGGTCAAAAGAGGAGGCGTATGCAATTAATCCATACCTGGATACTCTTCCATAAGTAGGTTTAAGTCCGACGATACCACAAAAATCTGCGGGTTGCCTGACGGAACCACCCGTGTCACTTCCTAAGCTTACCATACACAATCCTGCTTGTACTGCTACGGCTGAACCACCTGATGATCCACCCGATACTCTTGTTGTATCCAATGCATTTAGTACGTTGCCATATACTGAATTTTCATTGGTGCTGCCCATAGCAAACTCATCACAATTAAGACTACCAATGATAATGGCATCCTCTTTCAGTAATTTTTCAACTGCGGTGGATGAATAAATTGATTGAAAATTTTTTAAAATATTTGAAGAAGCGGTGGATGTATGTCCCTTGTAACAAATAACATCTTTTATCCCAATTACTACCCCAAAAAGTTTTCCTTTGGGTTGCTTGAGTGCAAGCTTTTTATCAAGTTCTTTTGCACGGATAATACACTCGTCTTTGTACACCTCGATAAAAGCATTAAGATGTTTTTGTTGCTCAATAGCATGAAGGAAGTGATTAACAGTAGCTTCGCAGCTAATGGAATTATCATCTAATGCATTATGAAATGCCTGTATGGAAGAATAAGGATGCAATAAAGTTAAAAACTTAACTTTGGGAAGCTAAACCCAAAAGAGAGAAAACTTATTGTTTGTCTTTTTCGTTTATGCCTTCTTCAATTTCCTTCTTCACATTATTCTTGGCATCATTAAATTCACGAATGCCTTTACCTACGCCCCTCATAAATTCAGGGATTTTACGACCTCCAAACAATACCAATACGGCCAGGACAATAATTATCCATTCCCATCCCGTTGGCGCTCCAATAAGTAATAAGCTGTTTAATGAAAACATGAGGCTGTTTTATTTTTAAGTGAACAGCAAAGGTAAAGCTAATTTAACTCCTGTCAATAAAAGATTGGTTAAAGACTTGTAATTTTACTCCAAAAAGCCGGGATTTGCCTATCGTAAGTATTTACCACATTTTTTTGTGCCACCATTAGCAGCCTGCTGGATGGTAATGCTTCGGTTACAAGAAGTAATGATTAAACTTAAAACAATAAATGCTAAAAAAACCTTTTTCATTCAAGTAGGTTTGAAAAGTTAAAAGAAAATCGGTTTTTTCAACAGGAAAGGAAATACAGGACTGGTTTTCCGGGAGTAGGTATTCAAATATATACAAAGATCTTTAAAAATGCAAGAAAAGGCTCGCCTCGCTCCCATAAAGCGCTCAATACGTGGCTTTTGCCCTTTTATAGGTGAAAAACTAAGCTTCAACAGCCTGACGTTTTTCTTTAATTCTGGCACTCTTACCGCTACGGTTGCGAAGATAAAACAGCTTAGAGCGACGAATACGACCGGATTTATTTAGTTCGATAGAGTCTATATTGGGAGAAAATAAAGGGAAGGTTCTCTCAACTCCCACATTATCACTCATTTTACGCACTGTGAAAGTAGCAGTATGACCCTGTCCCTGGCGTTTAATAACATCGCCACGGAAACCCTGAATACGTTCTTTACCCCCTTCAATAATTTTATAGTTTACGGTGATATTATCACCCGCTTTAAACTTGGGGAACTCTTTTTTGCCGGTCAATTGCTCATGTACAAAAGCTACTGCTGCATTCATGACTTTAAATTTTAAGGAGTGCAAAGGTAAAGGAGTGGGGGGAATTATCAAAATATTAAGGCCTTAAAATCTGATAGGGCTACAAAAGCCAGCTAATTGATTTTAAGGCCCGGTATCTAATATTATCTGGCAACATTTACGGCCCTTTTTTCACGGATAACAGTAACCTTAATCTGTCCGGGATAAACCATTTCTGTTTGTATTTTTTGCGCTATTTCAAACGATAATTTATCACTATCCACGTCACTCACTTTATCGGCCTCAACAATTACCCTTAATTCACGACCAGCCTGAATTGCATAGGCTTTTTCTACGCCTGTGTAAGCCAATGCCATATTTTCGAGGTCTTTAATTCTTTGAAGATATTGTTGCATTATTTCTCTTCTTGCCCCCGGTCTGGCGCCACTGATAGCATCGCAGGATTGAACGATAGGAGAAATAACATACTGCATTTCCATTTCATCGTGATGGGCGCCAATGGCATTTACAACCGCAGGATTTTCGCCATATTTTTCTGCAAGCTTGGCTCCCAACAGTGCGTGGCTTAATTCAGTTTCTTCGTCAGGCACTTTACCGATATCGTGAAGCAAGCCGGCACGTTTTGCTAATTTGGGGTTTAAACCCAATTCGCTGGCCATAATGCCACAAAGGTTGGCAACCTCCCGGCTATGCATTAGCAGGTTTTGCCCGTAGGATGACCGGAAACGCATCTTACCAACAATGCGAACCAATTCTTTATGCAGGCCATGAATTCCTAATTCAATCACTGTTCTTTCGCCAATTTCTGCTACCTGATCTTCTAATTGCTTTCTGGTTTTTTCTACCACTTCTTCAATACGGGCCGGGTGTATGCGCCCATCGGCCACCAATCTTTGCAGGCTCAATCGGGCTATTTCCCTTCGCAAAGGATCAAAGGAGGAAAGTATAATTGCTTCGGGAGTATCATCAACAACCAGGTCCACGCCGGTAGCGGCTTCTATAGCCCTGATATTACGACCCTCCCGGCCAATAATTTGGCCTTTAACTTCGTCACTTTCAAGATTAAAAACAGTAACTGTATTTTCAATCGTTTGCTCAGCAGCCGTACGTTGTATGGTTTGAATAACAATTTTTCGGGCATCTTTATTGGCCTTCTGCCTGGCATCTTCAATAATTTCTTGCTGCAAAGCCAGGGCTTTGGTTTGTGCTTCTTGTTTAAGACTTTCTATTAATTGAGATTTTGCTTCATCGGCTGAAAGGCCGGCAATTTTTTCTAATCGGCGTATATGTTCTTCCTGGTGTTTTTCAAGCTCGGTTCGCTTAAGATTTACTACTTCAATCTGGCGGTTTAGATTTTCTTTTATGATGTCATTTTCTTTTGCCTGCTTGTCGAGGTTTTCTATTTTTTGGTTGATTGCTTGTTCTTTTTGCTTAATGCGATTTTCAGAATCACCCAACTTCCTATTTCTATCCAGTACTTCTTTATCATGCTCTGCCTTAAGCTGTACAAATTTTTCTTTTGCTTCCAGCAATTTTTCTTTTTTAAGATTTTCGGCAGTTACGTTAGCATCCGAAATTATTTTTTGAGCTTGTTGTTGTGCTTCTTCTACTTGCTTTTTAGTATTTTTTGCGAAAATAAATTTACCCGTCACAATTCCAATTACGAGGGCAGCTCCACCAATTATATAAGCTAATAAATTGAGTTCCATTGTTGTTAAATAGTTTATTTTTTCCAGATATATAAAAACAGCTCTCCATATGGCAATTTTCCATGAGTGAGACCCTATAAATAGCGAAATTACGAAAATTAGCTGTGCTAAACATTTGTTTTAACCTTAGCCAGTGATAAAATAAAAACTTATCGATTTTTAGCGAGGATAGAATTACAGGAGTTTGTTTAACTGAGCTTCTATATTTTGCAAAGCTTCTGTAACATCCGTATTGTCAGTAATAGATGTATTAGAATTTTCTGAAGTATGAGTTGCATACCAAATAAGAACCATTGATATGTAATCTTGCATATCCTTTGCAGCAAAATTAGTTTTATATTCAATAATTTTTTCATTTATATTTTTAATAGTTTTTCTTATCAACTCTTCGTCTTTTGGTTGAATTTTTACTCGATAATTTCTATCGCCAATTACAATATTTATTGGAATAAGTTCTTGCATAATTCGAAATGGTTTTCTAACTTAGGCAACCCTTTGATTACACCTGTATATAAATTACTAACCAAGTTAAACAACTTTTAATTAATATTAATCCTGTATCCTTATCTGTAACTATTTGAAAACTTAAACAACTGCCCAAATTGAAACCATGCTTGCAAAAGTAAAATCCTCTGTTTTTATTGATTCGCTGACGATTGAATTTGAAAACATTTCGTCCTCCCTTTTAAAAGCAGTGCTGAGAGATGAAAAAGGAAAAATCTGCAGCTCTGTTGAAACAGAAATGGAAGAGAGTCAAAAATTTTACAGCTTGTACGGCCTTAGCGATTTGCCATACGGTGTTTACACTCTTGAGCTTTCTCATGGTTCTAACGAACAAAAAATGAGACTGGTAAAAAGGGTTTAGGCATTATTCGCTTAACAGTGCAATGCACCGATCAATTTCTTTTATAAAGAAATTGATTTTTTTTTCAAATTCCTTTTTTTCTTCTCCTTCCAACTGACTACAAGAAGTTTTTAAAATATTTACCTGCAGTTCCATTACTTCCAGTTGATGCCTTAATTCTGAATTATCATTTTTGTATTTGGTAATCTCTTCTGTTAGCGATGCATTTTCTTTCTGCATAGCTTCCTGCTTCTTCATTACCTGTTGAAGTTTTTGCTGTATGCTCCGTATTTGTTCATTGTATAAGGTCATTATTGCTTTCTTATTTCAGCGTGTAATTCTTTTTCTAAAATGGCAATAATTTGATTCATCATCCCGTCTATTTCTTTGTCAGTTAATGTTTTTTCATCATCTCTGAAAGTAAAACTAATAGCAAGTGATTTTTTGTTTGCGCCCAGTTTTTCACTTTCAAAAACATCGAATAAGTTTGTTTTTTTCAATTTACTTACATTGGCTTGAAGTACCGTTTTTTCTACACTTTCATACGACATTTTTTTATCAACAATAATAGAGAGGTCTCTGTTTACAGCCGGCAATTTGGGAATTTCCGTAAAAGCTAATTTTGATCTTGTTGATGCTGAAAGTAAAGCGGCCCAGTTAAAATCTCCATAATAAACAGGTTGTTTAATATCAAACTTTTGTAAAGTTTTATTTTTTACCTGTCCTATTTCAAATAAAATCTCCCCGTTTAGCTTAGCCTGAAGGCAATTGTCTAATTCAGTATGGCTGTTTACAGTAATAAGCTCTTTAACAGTGATGCCCATTACTTGCAACACACTATCTGCTATACCTTTTAAAAAAAATATATCAGTTTTACTGTTTTCTTTCTTCCAATGGGCTTCATTTTTCATACCGGTTATGTACAAACACAGGTGATCTTTTTCATCATACTTACCCGGGGCCTGAGTAGAATAGGTTTTACCGAATTCAAAAAACTTTATATCATTGTTTTTACGATTAAGATTATAGGTTATACTTTCCAGCCCTGTTTCTAACATAGATGGACGCATAACGTTTAGTTCGGCACTAAGGTTATTAATCATCTTAACCGTTGTTTGTAAAACATCTTCTCCGTAATAAGCGCTATTGGTTATGGAGTTGGTAAATATTTCATAGAAGCCGGCGCCCACAAGAAAATTAGATACTTTTTCCTTGTAAGCTACTGCATAATGCATGGTTTCTACTGAAGGTGAAATTGTAATGGATGTTGGTATTTCTACATTGTCATAGCCATCAATTCGCATTATTTCCTCCACCAAATCGGCCGGTAGCGTAGTATCGGGTTTACTATAAGGTACATTTACTCGTAGTTCATCCATCCCTTCTTTTACTATTTCAAAACCCAATCCTTGCAAAATTTTTTTTACGGTATCCGCATGGTAATTTTTACCACTTAGTTTTTTTAGATAATGATTTTTAATAGTTATCTCTTTTTTGGGTTTGGGATTTGGATAAACGTCAATTATGTCTCCGGCAATTTCCCCTCCGGCAATTTCTTTGATCAATAAAATAGCTCTTTTTAATACATTCACTGTATTACTGATGTCCACTCCTTTTTCAAATCGGCTTGCAGCATCGGTGCGAAGCCCATGGTGAAAGCTGGTTTTACGAATAGTAGCTGGATTAAACCAGGCGCTTTCTAAAAAAATAGTTTTAGTGGTATCATTTACGCCGCTATGCAATCCGCCAAAAACCCCGCCTAAACACAAAGGCTTGCTATTCCCGTCGCAAATCATTATGTCTTCGGCACTTAATTTTCTTTCTTTTTCGTCAAGAGTAATAAAAGAAGTCTTTTCGGGTAGATTTTTTACAATTATTTTTTTATTTGCTATTTCATCCGCGTCAAATGCGTGTAATGGTTGACCCGTTTCATGCAATATGTAATTCGTTATATCAACGATATTGTTAATTGGCCTAATCCCGATGCTTTTTAATCTGTCCTGCATCCATTTAGGGCTTGGCATAATTGTTACACCGGTTATACAGGCGCCTGCATATCGTTCACAAGCATTTGTGTTTTCAATGATTACTTCAAAATTTAGAGAAGGGATGTCAGCTTTATAACTATTACCGAAGGGCAACCTGGCTTTTACTTCATTTCTTTCATGGTGAGTGAGCCAGGCGCATACATCACGGGCCACACCTGTATGGCTCATTGCATCCATCCTGTTAGGGGTTAATCCAATTTCATAAACCCAATCAGTATATGGGGTAAAATAATCCACAGCTTCTGTACCCGGCATTGCTATTTTATCCAGCACCATAATACCTTCGTGGCTGTTTCCCAAGCCAATTTCATCTTCGGCACAAATCATTCCGTTGCTTTCAACACCCCGTATTTTAACTTTTTTCATTGTCAATGGTTCACCCTTTATTGGATAAATAGTAGTACCAATAGTGGCTACCACTACTTTTTGCCCGGCAGCTACATTAGGGGCTCCACAAACTATTTGCAAAGGCTCACCGTTGCCAATATTTACTTTGGTTAATTTTAGTTTATCAGCATCGGGATGCTTTTCTACTTCCAGCACCTCACCAATTATCAACCCTTTCATACCCCCTTTAATTTCTTCAAAATATTCCATGCTTTCCACTTCTAAGCCGATAGAAGTTAAAATCCTGCTCAGTTTTTCGGGTTCTAATTTAACAGGCAAATACTCACTTAGCCAATTATAACTAATAGTCATTATCCCAGGTTATTTTTTAATTCAATGTTATTTTAAACTATTGCGACAAAGATAATTGTTTGAAAGCAAGCAGAAACAGCATTTTTGTTGCCAAAAATCATTAGGTGGACTGTTGTAGGTCATCTTGAAGAAGGAAGTACCAGGTTTATCTTGTAGCCAGAATTTAAAAGAGGTTCCATATAAGACGGATGAAACTCTAATTTCAATTAAAAGGAACCGAATAAATTATGAAGTTTTTTTCATGTGTTAGTTTATGGGCCCCGTTATATTTATAACGGGGCCGTTTTTTGTATATATTTTAACCATCACATTGCTTTGGTGCGTTTTTGAAATTGCAAAATTGTTGTATAATAAAAAAGATGATTTACCAGTTAAAATCATTGTCTTAATTTTCCAACTTCAAAGGCAGAGTCTATTTTATTGGCCAGGAGAAGCAGATTTCTGTTAAATTAAGATCAGGAAAGCTCAGTGATTTATCCTTTGAAATCATAAGGATTTAAGTTCAAATCACATAATTTTTTTGTAATTATTACCATTTTTTCTTTTCAAAATTTATGTGAATAATTATGTTGCGAAGGCGAAAAAATATTTTAATTTGTGAATAATGAAGTAATAAATGTGGATTGATATTATTTGGAAGTGGATAACCTGCAATAAACTGTTAAAGAAGAAAAGAAAAATAATTACCGTATAAAAGAGTTTTCCAATTACCTTCGATGCCCTATCGTTCTTTGGCAATGTTTTGTATGTAAAAAAAATGCAGAATTTCCCGGATAGATGTAGTGAGAAAGGATATAGACAGGAAGAAAAATGGGTATGCATACAAAGCCACTGTTTTTACCTGCCTATTGAAAATAAATTTTTGTTAAAAAGAAATTTTAGAGGTTTCTGGTGAAAAGGAAAGATAGACAGGGAAGGCTAATTTGAGCTGGTACGGCGTATTTAATAATTGTTTAAGCATAGCGGAATAAATCCTACTGAAATCAGATGGAATATGATGAGGAAGTTATGTATAGAGTGAATATATGCCTGTAAAAAGCCTGAGTTGAAATTAGATTTTTTGAACCTCTTACTGTTAGATAATGGACTTAACCAACCTGAATAAAGACCGAAGTAAAACAAGAAGAAAGACAACGCTGGATTTAAGTGCTATGGTATATGGAAAGGTACCACCACAAGCTAAAGAGTTGGAAGAAGCCGTGCTGGGTGCCGTTATGCTTGAGAAAAGCGCTTTTGATACGGTAGTGGAAATTTTAAAGCCTGAATGTTTTTATGTTGAGTCGCATCAACGTATTTATCGTAGCATGCAGGGGCTTGCACAAAAAAGTATGCCTATTGATTTGCTTACAGTGGTGGAGGAATTGAGGTTGCGTGGTGAATTGGAAATGGTAGGCGGGCCTTATGCGGTTACCAAATTAACTAATGTAGTGGTTTCTTCTGCCAATATTGAAACACACAGCCGCATTATTTTACAAAAGTTTATTCAAAGAGAATTGATTCGTATCAGTGGCGAAATCATTAGCGATTCGTACGAAGATTCTACCGATGTTTTTGATTTGCTGGATGATGCAGAAAGTAAATTATTTGAAATTACTAATAATCACCTGCGGAAGAATTTTGATAGTATTGACACGGTTTTGGTAAAAACAATTCAGCGTATTGAGGATATGCGTTCCCGTCAGGAAGATATCACGGGTGTGCCTACCGGTTTTTCTTCCATGGATAGGATTACGTATGGTTGGCAACCTACAGATTTAATTATTCTGGCAGCTCGTCCATCTGTAGGTAAAACAGCGTTTGCCCTAAACTTAGCCAGACATGCGGCTTTAAGTGCTGCTAAGCCCACTCCTGTTGCTTTTTTTAGCCTGGAAATGAGTGCCGGGCAGTTGGTTCAACGTATTTTATCTGCGGAAAGTGAAATATGGTTAGAAAAAATTGCCAGGGGTAAAATGGAAGAACATGAAATGAAGCAACTGTACAAAAGAGGAATTGAAAAATTAAGTAATGCTCCTATTTTTATTGACGATACAGCCGCTTTAAATATTTTTGAATTAAGAGCAAAATGTCGTCGGTTAAAAAATAAACACAATGTTGGATTAATTATCATTGATTATTTGCAGTTAATGAGTGGGACCGGTGAAAACCGCAATAGTAACCGTGAGCAGGAAATAAGCCGTATATCCCGGGATTTAAAAGGACTTGCCAAAGAATTGCAAGTGCCCATCATTGCATTGTCTCAGTTAAGCCGTGCTGTAGAGAGCCGTAAAGAGGGAAACAAAATGCCACAATTAAGCGACCTTCGCGAATCCGGCGCCATAGAACAGGATGCAGATTTGGTTATGTTTCTTTACAGACCTGAGTATTATGATATTACAGCCAATGAAATGGGCGAGAGCAATAAAGGGGAAACGCATGTGCGGATAGCGAAGCATCGTAATGGCTCGCTTGAAACTATAAAGCTTCGTGCTTTGTTGCATATTCAAAAATTTGTGGAAGACGACGGTGATTTTAACAGTGGAGGATTTATACCGGGCGGTAACTTCCGTCCTTTACCTCCGGGTAACACGGGTGAAGCTGGCCCCAAATTATTTATACAAAAAGGCAGTAAAATGAACGATCTGGAATTTGATGAAGGTTTTGATGAGGAAACGCCATTTTAAATTTTTCAAGTCGGGTTTATAGGGTTTTCTTACACATGATAATTGTGATACTTAAGTAATGCCCATTTTCCAACAAATAAACAAGAGTTTTTTATTTTTACTCGTTATGGCGCTTCCTTTTTTTTATATTGAGAATTACATTCCGAATCAATCATTGATAACGTTAACAGAAGAAGAATCAAAACATATTATTACAGTTCTGCGAATGAAAGTGGGTGAGCAAATGCATTTGACGGATGGCGGAGGAAATTTATTAACAGCTGAGATCATGGATGCTCACAAAAAAAAATGTGTTGTAAAAGTTATTGCGACAAACTCTATTCTCCCACCGGCATATAATGTAACTGTTGCAGTTTCATTATTAAAAAACACCAGTCGTTTTGAATGGCTATTGGAGAAAATAACGGAGATTGGCGTTTCCGAAATAATTCCTCTTATTTGTACCCGTACTGAAAGGCAGGCTTTTCGCAGAGATCGTATGAAAAACATTTTGGTAAGTGCCATGTTACAAAGCCAGCAATGCAGGTTACCTGTGTTGCGGGAACCAACAGCATTTAATGATTTAGTGGCAAGCCGGTTTGAAAATTATAATAAGTTAATTGCACATTGTTCGCAGGATGAAAAGAGTTCGTTATTGAATCGTGAAAAATTCAAATTGTCCCATTTTTTAATTCTTATTGGTCCGGAAGGTGATTTTACTCAGGAAGAAATAACCTCAGCGCTTGACCATCAATTTGTTCCGGTTTCGTTGGGAGATACAAGGTTAAGAACGGAGACGGCAGGGGTTGTAGCAGCAACGTTATTAACTATAAAATAAGGGGAGACAAAATGCTTCTACAGCGTACTGCCATAGTTTTATTAATTACAAGCCTTTTTCTGCCTGCTTTAAAACTAGTTTACCATTTTATTAGCGCAACTGCTGCTGGCAAAAGCTTCAGGTTTAGCTTTGAAGGCAAAGCCCATACCAAGTATGTACCCCATAGCTTCCCGAAGTGCTTCATTGCTTTTAAAATGCGGATTGGTATTGATGTCAGCATGAACTTCCATGTCCACATCATATACGGTAAATAAGTCGCAAAGTTCATAAGCAATTTCTATGCTTTTTGCAACTTCTACCAGCATTCTTTCTTTAATGGAATACTGTTTTCTTGTTTTTTCGTTGTGGATAAACATAAAGCCGCCATGTCCCTCACGAAGGAATACTATCACCGTGGCAAATTCAGTTTCTGCGCCTTTTACCTGCGAATCTGTTCCGATACACACTTTAAGTCGGAAACCTTTTTCCGTTTCACGGATAATAGCATCCCTTACCTCATCTTTGATGGGAATGCGGATATGTTCTCCGTTAAATCTTCTCCAAATCATAAGGAAAGGGTTTCTGTAATTTACTGATTTTACAATAAACGGGCTCACAGAAACTGGTTAAATGTTTATTAACAGCTGTGGAAAAGGCTTTTTTTTATTTTGATACGCAAAATAGGGTTGAAGAATGGCCATGGAACAGGAGGATAAAATTAATATTGTCCTGTATTCAACATTACTAATGTGCAGGCTTCCATTGGTTGAATGTTATTGGTTTTTGCCAAATCATATAATTCATCATTTTCAGTACCCGGGTTGAAAATAATTCGCCTGGGTTTCAAGGAAAGGATGTAATTGTAATATTCTTTTTGATGTTCGGGTCTTAAATAAAGTGTTACCGTGTCAATGTTTTGAAAATGTTTTTTTTCAGTTTCAATAAACACATCGGCGACAGATGTTTCTTTTTTGCCTATAGCTACCACTTCATGTCCGTGACTACGTAAACGATTTATGGCAAGATAACTATATCTTTCCGGGTTGTCAGATGCGCCAAGTACCAGGGTTTTCTTATTCATATTATTCGAGAATAAATGTAACAGGTTGTTTGCGATATGCCTTTACTTTTCTTCCATTTTGTTCTGCCGGGCTCCAGTTGCCACCGGTTCTAACGGCTTTCACAGCTTGCAGGTCTAATAGGGGATGCGTACTTTGAATAACCTGCAGGTCGCATATAACTCCATCGGTACAAACAATAAATTCGATCATCGAAGTTCTTTGTCCTTTAGGTAAAATATCTGAAGCCAGATTTGGGAATCGTAATACTTTAGTTAGGTGCTTTTTCCACGCCTTTATGCCTCCTATAAAATCTGCTTCTACATCTACGGTATTAAATAATTTTGAAGTATCTCTTAAATGTTCGGCCGGTACGTCGGGTTTTGAATTGATGGTGGTATCTAAAGCATCTTTTGTAGTTGGTGTAACATAAAAAAGTGAGTCATCAAGTTGTTCGCTTTCATTATAAAAGTACCACCAACCAACGGGATTTCCATTGCTGAAATTTCCTTCGTAAACCAGTTTTTTATTATCATAAAACCTGTTGTAACCGGTTTGCCTGGTAAACGTTGAATCAGTAAAAAAGCCGGTTTGGATTTTATTTTTTTTGCGATCATAATCAGTAAAAGCCCATATATTTTGATAAGGTTTAAGAAGTCTTACATACGTGTAATTTGATCTGTTTGTATATTGAAAATCAGAAGTAAGATGTAGTTCATAAACATCCTGTGCATAGATATCATGAGCTGCCATGATAAAGAAGGTTAAGAGTACGGCTTTTTTCATTTGGCATTTATTTGCTAAAATACTAAAACAGTTGATATTGTTTTTGGGGTACTTTGCTAATTATTTCAGTCAGAGCATTTTCTAATAGAGGGTATTTAAAAGTGAAGCCGGGTTCTAAAATTTTTGTTGGAATTACCCACCGGCTTTTTAAAATTAACTCTGTTTCTGTGCCAATTAAAGTAGCGCCTATTTTTAACATCCATTCAAATGAGGGCAATCCAAACGTGGTGTTGGTACATTTTCTCAAAATATTCATAAAGATTTTATTGGAAACAGGGTTGGGTGAACAGCAATTAAATGTTCCTTCTAATTCTTTGTGGTTGTAAATCCACTCAATTATACGACAGGTATCTTCAATGTGTATCCAACTGTACATTTGTTTTCCATTTCCTTGCTGCCCCCCTAATCCAAATTTTAATAAATTGAAATAGGGAATCATTATACCACCAGCCCCTAGGGTTATTGCCATGCGTAATACCACTTTTCTTGTAAAAGGAGTTGACTGCTCTAGAAATGTTTTTTCCCAAAGCTGACAAACCTGTACAGAAAAGTCATTATGGAATTCACCTGTGTATTCATCCTGTGGTCTGTCTTCTGCGTGACGATAAATTGTTGCAGATGAAACATTAATCCAAAGCTTTGGAGGACAAGTGCAATTCTTTATCGCTTCGCCAATAATTTTTGTGGTACTTGCACGACTGTCAAAAATTTCTTGTTTATTTTTTTCATTGTATCGGCAATTAACTGTTTTTCCAGCCAGATTAATAATTATTTCACTTCCCTCTAAAGACTTAGCCCACTCACCCAAATTTTTTCCATCCCATTGCTCATATTTCACATTCAACAAATCAGATGTACTTATAACGGAATAATTATTTCGATTCGTTTTTACATTATTAATTTTGCGTGTAAGAATTACAATTTCGTTTTCTTTCCCAAAATATCGGGTAAGCTCTTCGCCAATAAAACCTGTGCCTCCTGCGATGATAATTTTTTTGTTTTTCATTTTTACTTTTTTAAAATGCTTCTATAGCCCAACAGTTTCAAAATATTTTTATGCATGCATATATATATTGATGATGATACTATAAAGCATAACAATTGGTTTGGAATTTTTTGAAGAAGTTGAAATAATTGATTTAAATTAAGACCTGTAATCCTGATTTAGGTTCTTTAAGAAATCTATTTAAAAAACCTCATTAAACTTCCCACAAACCAGTTTTCATCAGCTTTTATCATTACCTGCAAGAGTTTATCTGCCTGCTTACCAAAGCTTTTAATGCTACTTAGAGTTTCTACAAATTGTTTTACGTTTTTATCTTTTTTGTCGCCTTCCACTCCTTCAAGCTGGTCTAACAATTTAAGCATGGGTTCTAGTTCTCTTTTTTTTCTTTCTTTAATGATTTGTGTGGCTACTTTCCATATATCTTTTTCAGCTGTGAAAAATTCTTTACGATTACCCGGGACAATTACCCTTTCCACTAACCCCCAGTTTATTAAATCACGGATATTCATATTAACGTTGCCTCTACTAATAGAAAGTTCTTCCATCAAATCATCTTGTGTCAGGGGGTCGGGGCTAATCAATAATAGAGCATGAATTTGGGCCATGGTTTTATTAATACCCCAATGGGTTCCAAACGCCCCCCATGAACTAATGAATTGTTTTTTAGCTTCTGTAAGTTTCATAATTAGTAATTAATTCCTCAAAGGTAATAAAAATATTAAATTTTCAGAATTTTCTGAAAAAATATTTTAAAAGGCCTCACCGTGTGTTTGCCGGATAAGCCAGGATATAAAACGGGGAAATGGTTTGAGTGAAACGATAAAAAGGTTGGTTAACCAATTTTTGCCAAAAAAACGTTGAAGAAGGCGACCAGTCAATAAACGGTTACCAAATTGTTTTTTCCATTGTTGCTGATATTGATTTTCCATTTCTTCTCTTGAGAAACGATTTTGTAAAAAACCATGGATGCAGGAAAAAGCAATTTTGCTTCCATGTAAAGCCATACTCATTCCATTGCCACAGAGTGGTGGAATACTGCCGGCTGCATCACCAATTAATAAAACATGATTTTCTATTTGGTTTTTTTTATCAAAACTTATTTGAGAAATGGTTGAGGGAGATTGGAATAAAATAGTTGAGCGGGTAAAGATTTTTTTTAGGTGTGGATTTTTATATAATATTTTCTTTTCCAACTCCGCAATATCATTATTACAGGATTGCAGATTGTGTGCTGTTGTAAGATAACATAAGCAATACTTACCCTCCTCAATTTGGGAAATGCCGCAATAACCGTCATTAAAATTATGCAGGGCAATGGTATCTGGCGGCCAGTTGGTTTGAATGTGATACTTAATACCAATATAGTTGTTTAATTTGTTTGGCTTTTTTTCAATAAATCCTCTTTTCCATTTTACATCAAGGTTACTGCGTTTGCCGAACGTTCCGGCTACAATCCTGGCCTGGTAGTTGTTTTGTGAATCCGAGATGGTAAACCCTGTTTCGTTGTACTGTATGTCGTTTACTTTAGTTTTTTCTTTTAATATAACGCCAGTGTGTTTTGCTATATCAGCTAATTGGGCATCCAGGGTATAGCGGCTTATACCAAAGCCACCAAGTCCTAAATCAGATTGCAAGGAGCTTCCGTTAGGCGATGAAACGATCAATTTTCTGATTTCGGGTAAATTCATTTCGCTTAACGGCACCCCAAGTTCTTCCAGGAAATCCCATGATTCGAAACTGATGTATTCACCACAAACTTTATGAAAGGGATATTTTTCTTTTTCAAATACAATAACGCTATATCCATTTTGTGCGGAAAGAATACTTAAAGCAAGGCCGGCAAGACCTCCGCCTATGATAGCCACATCGTATATGTTTTTTTCAGTATTCAATGTTTTCCTACAATAAGCCACCGGAAGGCCCATTGCCATTTTATATTTACTGTTTTATGAGATGATTGATTGACCAGGGCTTGTATTTCTTCTCTTCTAAATCCCCGCATTACGCTTAAAGGAGCATCGTTTTTTACAAGGTATGATTTTGAAAAAAGTTTTGTAAGCCATTTAATAGAGTAATAAGCCACAGGGTGACGGTGTAAATCATTTATAAAAAAGCCTTGTAATGAATTTTCGCTCATCCAGTTTATTTGTTTTACCAATTCTTCGTCTGTGAAATGATGACAGAAAAGTGAGGAAAAAATAATATCAGGTTTCGACTCAAAATTTACTGACCGGTAATCGGAGCTGATAAATTTAACAGGAAGACCTTTGCAATTTTTTTCAGCGTAGGCGATACAATCTTTGTTATGATCAATGCCCATAAATTTTGCATTAATTTGTTTGTGTTTGCACCAGGTATTAATTGCCCTTAAGTTGTCGCCTCCGCCACAACCAATTTCAGCTATATATAAATTATTTGATTGATGTTGAGTGAGTAATTGCATTACTCCTTTTAAAGTAATTGCATGTCCTCCAAGATATTTATTGATAAAAGCTAATTCTTCCATATTCCTTTCTATGTCCTTGAACGGAATATTATTTTCGTCAAGCAACTCTTTTTGATATGAACGTTGGAGAAAATCAGGCATGAACCGAAGCTACGAAAGTTTCCATTGTTAATCCGGGACCGAAAGCGGCTCCGTAAATTACCTGTTCTGTATTGAAATTTATTTTTTTCATTATCTCTTTTAGAACAAATAAAATAGTAGGGGACGACATATTGCCAAATTTTTTCAATACTTCATAGCTTTCCAGTAACTGTTTTTCGTGTAAAGCAACACTTTTGTGAATTGCATCTAAAATTCTTTTGCCGCCGGGATGTACACACCAGTGTGTTATTTGATCTTTGTAAAACCCAGATTTACTAAGTGAATTTTCAACCAGCATTTTAAAATCTTCTTCTATTAATTCCGGGATATAACCACTAAGCGTCATGAGGAATCCGGAGGAAGAAAGCTCCCATGCCATGTCTTTTTTACCACGGTTAATTACTTCAGAATAAAAATTATTTATTGTTACTCCTTTGTGTTCATCATCATTTGCTGCAATTAATGCTGCGGCAGAGCCGTCGGCAAACAGCATACTTGAGGTTATATTATCTGTTGTTGCCTCTCTTTGAAAGTGGAGGGTGCACAACTCGGTGCAGACGATGATTACTTTAGCTGATTTATCATTGTTACAAATACTATCCGCTATTTTAAGAGCATGTATAGCGGCATAGCAGCCCATAAAGTTTATAGAAGTACGATAAATGTTTTTGGGGAGATTCATCAAGTCCATGATTTGCAAATCTAACCCCGGTGCACTCATCCCCGTACAGCTTACTGTAATGAGGTGTGTAATTTCAGTGGGATGTATTTTTCGTTCAATGCAATCACGTATGGAATCTACACTTAAGGAAGGGGCGTATTTATAGTACCACGCCATTCGTTGTTCTAATGACGGGAATGGTTCGAGATTTTCACTTTGCGGATAAAATTTCCAATCAGGTAAAGATCGGCTGTAGTCGGGAATAACAGAATACCGGTTTTCAATGGCGCTTTGATGATAAAGAAATCTTAGTTTTCTTTTGTCAGTATCATCCGTTGCATACACCTGCTGCATGAAGCTGAGTATATCTTCCTGTTTGTGCTTATACGATGGTACCGATGTACCGATGGAAATTATTTTAGCCAATGTTGTGTAAAATTAATACAGTAATAAATCCAAGATTCGTGCAAACGGATGCTGTTAAATTCATTCGCATCGTGTTCTTAAAATTTGCTTCAGCTTCATTTTTCCAAACTTTTACAGCCCAATAAAAAAATTGTATCAACACAGGTAGCAAAAAAAACTGGAGAATAAAAAATTCTTTAGTTTGAAGAGTGGTAAAAAACCAGTACGCCATCACTGCAAATGCCAGTAGATAAATAACTCCCGTAAATATAAAAGTGCCACGATAGCCTAATAATAAACTAATGGTTGTTACACCATCTTTTTTGTCTGCTTCGTGTTGATAAATTTGAGTAAGAGGGTAAAAGCCACCTATTAACAGAGTTGCTGCCAACATTGCCTCAAAGCTTATATCCGCAGGTATATCAGATTTGAGGCTACCGTAATAAACCATAAAGTAAGTTACTCCCCCCTGGAAAATAATCACGGTCAGGTAACCGACAAGATGATATTTTTTTAACCGGATACCTCTATAACTATATGCCCTGGATGCGAGGATGTAAAGTATAATACCAATAATAAACTGAATATTTAGAAAACAACTTAAAAGAATGGCTATAATATCCATAGCTATTGTAACATAAAATAATTGCCTGGTCGGTTGTAAAGGATTTGCTAATCCCCCAATGGAAGTTTCATCTCTATCCATATAAGAATTGTATCCATTACTGGCGGGGTAAACCAATAGGTGAAGAATGAAAAAAACTAAAATAGCCTTTCCCCAGTGAACATCGGGTAGCTGGCTTAAGGCAAACCAATACACGGGCATCAAAAAAAATGAAAAAGGAAAGCGCAAAAGTTGGATGGTTGATTTTTTTATGCTAAATAATTCTTTCATTTCAGTTTAAAACTAAGTAATTTATTTTAGCCTGAGGTAGGTTACAAAAATAAACCGCTCTTTTGAGAGCGGTTTATCGAAGTTTTATTATGGTAGTGAATCTATTTTTTCTGCAATTTAACGGTATCAACGATAGTGGTTTGTCCCAAAGTTACCAATACACTGCGTTGAGCATCTTTATAAGTAGTATCGTTTGGTATATATGAAAAATTATAAGTTCCTTCGGCAATATCTCTTATCCAATATTGGCCGTTAGTGGTATCGGTGCTGGTTGTTGCAACCGTATCAACTCCTTTAATAGCATATACTGTAGTCAATATTGAATCCGGAGATACAACTCCTTTTACATTACCACCCGAAGGAAGAAATGAAATAACTCTTAAAACGGGCTTTAATAAATAATTACCGCTGTTGCCAGCTTTTACAATGGATTTTGCAGCGTCAAAGTCTAAAATCAAACGGTACAAAGCTCCTCCCGTAACATCCTGGTGTATTTGTACTTTTAGGCCCGATTGCTGGGCGCTGGGTGTTGAAAGATCTTTTCTTTCGTCATTTTTTGTAATTATATAATTATTACTGCCAAGTACCAGGCGAATTTGTGAAATGGTGCCTGCAGGTATCTCAGCATCTGCCAAAATAGTGTCTTTACCATTGGTTAAGTCTAATAAATTGTATAAACCCGGGTGAGCACCGTTTAATGTTATTTCACTGGTGTCGCCCATCTTAATTTTTACTTCCTTAATGTCCACCCATACTTCTTTAACATTTGGATCAGGGCTGTCTGTTAAACGTACCTGTAACCTGGGCTGGCTACTACTACCAGCATTGCTTGAGCCTTTTTGGCAACTATACACAAAAAATGCAGGAGCGATTATTCCCAACCCTAATATTAACTTACTCAAATTCAATTTCATACGGTCTATTTTATAGTTTAAATGATAAATACTTTTATCCCTGAAGTAGTTTCAAACTTCGTTCCAAATTTTGCGATGTGGATAATTGGGAAGGCTTTAGAAAGGACTTAACAAAATTAAAACAGAAAATTAATAAGTGCAATATAATATTTAAAAAAATATTATATGTATAACGTATTTATAATTAGTTAACTATACTAACATAGTTACCGGATTCTCCATTAATTTTTTTAGCGTTTGTAAGAAGGTTGCACCCATTGCCCCATCTACACTTCTATGGTCGCAGCTTAAGGTTATTTTCATAATATTTCTCACCCCGAAACCATCCTCTTTTTTTACAACTTCTTCTTTAATTCTTCCAACGGCAAGAATACAACTATCTGGAGGGTTGATGATGGCAGTAAACTCATCAATATTCATCATTCCTAAATTGGAAATAGTAAATGTATTACCACTGAATTCATTGGGTTGCAGCTTTTTATCTTTTGCTTTTGTGTACAATATTTTTGCTTCGGCAGCAATTTGACTTAATGATTTTTGATCGGCAAAACGAATTACGGGAACAATCAATCCTTCATCTACCGCTACGGCGCTACCAATATGTACGTGATGCCATTGACGAATGAAATCTCCCATCCAACTACTATTAATAGCGGGGTGCTTTTTTAAGGCAAGGGCACAGGCTTTTATCAGCATGTCCTGAAATGAAATTTTTACCGGGCTAACTTCATTCATTTGGACACGGGCTGCTATGGCATTATCCATAACAATTTCCATTGTTAAATAAAAATGCGGGGCATTATACATGCTTTCACCAAGCCTGCGGGCAATTGTTTTGCGCATTGAGGAGTTAGGATAATCTGTATAACCTTCCTCAGCGCTAATGGGGGCAAATACCGGCACCATTATGGGAGTTTCAACTTTTGCAGCAGGTACAATAGCAGGAGAGAAAGTATCAATATCTTTTTTTATAATCCTTCCTCCATCTCCGCTTCCTTTAATTGCGTTCAGGTCTATTCCTTTTTCCTGGGCCAGTTTTTTTGCTAACGGTGAGGCCTTTATTCTTTCATCACTCGTATGAGTTATAACCGGTGATGAAGAAACAGGAATTGAATCTGCAACTGCTGCGGTTGTACCAGTGGTGGGTACTGACGGTGGGGCCTGTAGTGAATTCAATAATGCTTTTATATCTGTTCCTTCTTTTCCAACAATAGCAATAACGTCATTTACCTTGGCTGCTTTACCTTCCGGCACGCCGATATATAACAAAGTGCCGTCCACATACCCCATTACTTCCATCGTAGCCTTATCTGTTTCCACGTCAGCAAGCGTATCATCACTTTTAACTTTGTCGCCTACTTTTTTATTCCACTTCACAATTTTGCCTTCCGTCATAGTATCACTTAGCAGCGGCATTCTTATTACCGTAGCTCCCAGTTCTTCCGGAGTTACAGATTGTGCGGGGGCAGGGGAGGTGGCTGGTGTGGTGGGAAGAGAAGATCCTAAATAAGAAGAATAATCTTCACCCGCTTTACCAACAATGGCAATAATGTCGTTTACTTTTGCAGCTTTGCCTTCTGGTACACCAACATATAGTAACGTACCATTTGCATAACCCATCACATCCATCGTGGCTTTATCGGTTTCCACCTCGGCTAATACATCATCCTCTTTTACCTTATCGCCCACTTTTTTATTCCATTTCACTATTTTGCCTTCCGTCATGGTATCGCTTAATAGCGGCATGCGAATCACTTCAGCCATAACAATTAGTTATAATTAAATTTTTATAAGATTAATACCTAAAGTGCGCCGAAATTAAGGCAAAAACAGGAAATACAAGGCTTTGTTATGTCCCTTATTCCTGTTTTTTCGCAGGAAACCCATTTACGCCAGTCAAATATTTCTCAAAGACGTATGTGACAAAAGTCATAGGTGGGCATAAAAAAGGAAAGCATTTTTGCAAAAAATTTTAATGCATGAAAGTGGAGCAAATCTATACGGGCTGCCTGGCACATGGCGCTTATTATATTCAAAGCGAAAACGAAGCTGCTATTATTGATCCGCTCAGGGAAATAAAGCCCTATATAGAAAGAGCTGAAAAGAATGGGGCAAAAATTAAGTATGTGTTTGAAACACATTTTCATGCAGATTTTGTAAGCGGTCATTTAGATTTAGCAAAAGAAACCGGCGCTACAATCGTTTATGGCCCTACAGCGCAGCCTGCTTTTAAAGCGTATGTTGCAAGGGATAATGAAGAGTTTAAAATAGGAAAATTATCTGTTCGTTTATTACATACACCTGGTCATACAATGGAATCTGCTTGCTATTTATTATCAGATGAAAAGGGAGTTCCTGTTTGTATTTTTACCGGCGATACGTTATTTATTGGGGATGTTGGCCGCCCGGATTTGGCACAAAAAGGAAACATTACCCAGGAAGTATTGGCCGGGTATTTATTTGATTCACTAAGAAACAAAATAATGTCGTTGCCGGATGAAGTGGTAGTTTACCCGGGTCATGGCGCCGGTTCTGCCTGCGGAAAAAAAATGAGTAGCGAAACGGTTGATACATTGGGACATCAAAAGCAATTTAATTATGCTTTGCGAAAGGATATGAGCAAGGAAGAGTTTGTAAAAGAGGTATTAACAGGGTTAACTGCTCCACCACAATATTTTCCTAAAAATGTACAGCTTAACAAAGCCGGTTATGAGAGTTTTACCGAAGTTTTGAGCAGGGGCATGGAACCCCTTACTTGCCGTGCCTTTGAAGCTGCGGCAAATGAAGCTAATGCATTATTGCTTGATACCCGTGATCCCGAAGAATTTGCAAAAGGGTTTATCCCCAACTCAATAAATATTGGATTAAATGGAAGTTTTGCTCCCTGGGTTGGTGCATTAATTCCGGATTTAAAGCAACCTGTTTTAATTATAGCAGAGCCGGGCAGGGAAGAAGAAGCGATAACAAGATTATCAAGAGTAGGCTATGATAATTGCATAGGTTACCTGGAAGGTGGTTTTGAATCCTGGCTGAAGGAAGGGTTATCGTTTGACAGTATTCAAAATATTTCTGTAGAAGATTTAGCACAACTAAAAGAACAGGATAAATCCATCAAGATACTGGATGTACGTAAGAAAAGTGAATACGATACGGAGCATGTAGCAGATGCAGAAAATTTACCGCTTGATTTTATTAACGAGAATATGCAAAAGTTAAGCCCTAATGAAATATATTATGTGCATTGCTTAAGCGGTTACCGGAGTGTAATTTTTATTTCTATTTTAAAATCAAGAGGATTTACTAATTTGGTAAATGTGGCCCCCGGGTTTAAAGGATTAAAATCTTCCGGATTGTTTCCATTAACGGATTACAAAGAGCCAATTACCATGCTTTAATTAAAAATAGAAAATAAATAAAAGGCCTTTTTAACCATACTGCATGGGCTTTTGAAATAAATTTTATTTGTAGCTGATAAATTGTCACTTTTATCTTTTTTAATAATGACTTTAAAAGCAAAAATTATTATTGCCTCGGTTTTAACGATACTTGGTGCTGTTATTGGTTATATTTATTATAGGCAAGTAGGCTGTGTAAACGGCTGTGCTATATGGAGTCATCCATGGCGAAGTACGGGTTACGGCGCTTTGTTGGGTTTTTTGTTAGCATGGGCTTTTGTTCCCGATAAAAAAAAGAGCTCATAACAACTCTTCTCTCAGTTCCGAAAATTTTTTTTAAGTTGAATGTTTGATTATGGTTGGATAACTATAGTATAATTTACCATTATGCACGACATTCGCTTTATGATTCATCCAAAGCAATTATTGATAAAAGATTATACGTATTATCTGCCAGAGGACCGGATTGCCCAATATCCATTACCGCAAAGAGATGCTTCAAAATTATTGATATACGACAATGAAAACATTAAGGAAGATATTTATAAAAATATTGCCAATCATATTCCTCCTGCTTCTTTACTTATTTTTAATAATACCAGGGTAATAGAAGCACGATTGCTTTTTCAAAAGCCCACCGGGGGCATTATAGAAATTTTTTGCCTGGAACCATACGATAATTTGGATGTTACACAATCCATGATGATAAAAGGCAAAGTAAGATGGAAATGTATGGTGCGTGGGGTTTCTAAGTGGAAAAGCGGAATTCTTGAAAAACAAATTAATATAGAAGGGAAAGTTGCTGTTTTATTTGCTGAAAAAATAGACCAATTAGGTGATGTACATGTAATTGAATTATCCTGGCAACCCGATTTTTTAAGTTTTGCTGAAGTATTGCATGTTGCGGGATTGCTCCCTTTGCCTCCGTATTTGCACAGACAGGCTGATGAAAATGATTATATACGTTATCAAACAGTTTATGCTGAAAAACAAGGTTCGGTAGCTGCCCCGACAGCCGGCTTACATTTTACCAGCGAAGTATTACAGTTGTTAGAAGAAAAAAAAATTCTTACAAAATTTGTTACACTTCATGTAAGCGCAGGAACGTTTAAACCGGTAAAAAGCGAAATACTTGCAGATCACCAAATGCATTCGGAATGGATAGAAGTTGCAAAAGAAACCATTGAAAATATTCTTACATCTCATCCCTCCTGTATTATACCTGTCGGAACTACTTCATTACGGACATTAGAAACTCTTTACTGGATGGGATTAAAAGCCTATTATAATCCTGATATTACTAAAACGGAAATAGAAATTAAACAATGGGATGCTTATGAAATGATGGATAAAATAGTAACTAAAGAACAGGCTTTGCGGGCTTTGCTTAGCTGGATAAATAAGAGAAAAAAAACTCGTTTTATAATACCAACTCAAATTTTAATAGCACCTGGTTATATTCCCCAAATTGCTGACGCTATCATTACCAATTTTCATCAACCTGATTCTACATTGCTTTTGCTGGTTTCGGCTTTAATTGGCGACGATTGGAGAAAAGTTTACGATTATGCCCTCCAGAATAATTTTCGTTTCTTAAGCTATGGCGATGGGAGTTTGTTGTGGATAGACAAAAAGAAAAGACGGATAAATTGATTATTTCATCTCCTTAATGTCTGTAAACTGGTTTCTGTTAAATGTTCCCGGCTTTGCGTGGTCGCCTTCTGTAAAATCAAAGTGAATATAGTTAATAGAAGGTATTTCAAACAGGTTGATACAGGCGGTGGCAAAGTACTGAGAGGCTCCGGCAGACCCCATTTTGTAAGTGAGGGTCTCACTTTGTGGTATTGTTAAATTCAAAGTATCATTGGTTATATTTCCGTATTGTAAAATCACATCAGGATAAAGCATATTGAGCCCATTGATAATAGCTTGCACATTGGGATGTTCTATAGGTTCGGTTAATACTTTTTTTCGGGTACCGGCTTCTTCGTTTACATTCCAGAAAATAAGTGTATCCATTGGACTTTCACCAAAAGCAAAAGTATCTTTTGCCATTTCCTCGTCGGCCCGCTTATCTGAACTATTGTTGCATGCAATAAAAAACATGATTATATAAAAGAAAATTATATTTTTCATATCATAAAGATAGTATTGTAAAGGTAGGAACGAAAATAAATGCGCTGATTGAGTTTTTTAACATAAATAATTTGGCATTAGTACAAAAATATTGCTATAAGAATTTCATCAATACCAGCAGTTATTTATCGTAATGTTTTTTAAACCTAACAGTTGTATGTAATAACAAAAACTTGTAAATGTCGTTACAACTATTACCTTTGACACCGTTTATCGTAACCTATTTTTTAACTCACACAAGCCGTGGGCAAAAATCTTAATAAGGTCACAGCAGCTGGCCTACTTGTAGCACTGGGAATTATTTATGGCGACATCGGAACTTCTCCCCTGTACGTAATGAATGCTATCATTAATGGAAAGCGCATTGATGAATTACTCATTCTCGGTAGCCTGAGTTGTATTTTTTGGACGTTGACTTTGCAGACCACCATTAAATATGTGCTGCTTACTTTAAAAGCAGATAACCGGGGGGAGGGTGGAATATTTGCTCTTTACACTTTGGTGAGGCGGCGACGCAAGTGGCTGGTAATTGCTGCTATGTTGGGCGGTGCGGCATTACTTGCCGATGGTATGATTACCCCGCCTATTTCTGTAACATCTGCTGTGGAAGGCTTGAAAGTAATGCCTTATTTTAAGCAAAATACGCTATCGCAAAGTACCATTGTGTATATTGTATTGAGCATACTGCTTCTATTATTTCTATTACAACAGTTTGGCACGGCCAGTATTGGTAAGCTTTTTGGCCCTATTATGAGTGTTTGGTTTTTGATGCTGGCAGTTATGGGCTTGTTGAATATTCCTATTCATTGGGACGTGTTGCGGGCACTATCACCCCATTATGCTGTGGAATTACTTACACAATATCCCGAAGGTTTTTGGTTGTTGGGTGCAGTATTTCTTTGTACCACAGGTGCCGAAGCATTGTATAGCGATTTGGGTCACTGTGGACGTGGGAATATTCGTATATCATGGATATTTGTAAAAACCTGTTTGATATTAAATTATTTGGGGCAGGGAGCCTGGTTGCTTCAACATAATGGAACCATGTTTGCCACGAATGATTTATTAAATACGGCCTCTTTCATGGCAAAGCATTCAGATGCAGTATTGCTGGAAAGTGTGTTTTATAATATCATGCCTTCGTGGTTTTTGATTTTTGGAATTATAATTGCCACACTATCCGCTATTATAGCAAGCCAGGCATTAATTAGTGGTTCCTTTACATTAGTGAGTGAGGCTATGCGATTGAATTTGTGGCCAAAGTTGAAAATCAATTATCCAACAGAAGAAAGAGGACAATTGTTTATTCCCGGTATCAATTTTTTGTTATTAGTAGGTTGCGCTGGCATTACTATTTATTTTCAATCGGCTTCAAACATGGAGGCTGCGTATGGTCTGGCAATAACATTGTGTATGCTGGCCACTACTATTTTATTTGCTAATTACTTAGTATTGCACCGGGTCGCTCCCTCCCTGGTGTACCTTTTCCTTTTCGTTTACCTGGGTATTGAAGTTGGGTTTACTATTGCCAACCTGCGTAAGTTTACGCATGGTGGTTATGTTACCTTGTTGGTGGGCGGTGGCTTGTTTTTAGTGATGTATGTATGGTTTAGGGCCAGAAAAATTAAAAACCGCTATGTGGAATTTGTACGCCTGGAAAATTACTTAGGACTATTGCAGGAACTGAGTAATGATATGACAGTAACGAAGTACTCCACACACCTGGTGTATTTAACCAGCGCCAACAACCCTAATGAAATTGAGCATAAAATTATTTATTCCATTTTAAACCGAAAGCCTAAGCGGGCAGATATATACTGGTTTGTTCATGTGGATACACTGGATGACCCCTATACTGCAGAATACGAAGTACAAACAATTATCCCTAATGAAGTAATCAGGGTAGAATTTCGGCTGGGCTTTCGGATGCAACCGAGGATAAATTTAATGTTCCGTAAGGTAGTAGAAGAAATGGTACAAAATAAAGAGGTAAATATTACAAGCCGCTACGAAAGTTTGCAGCGAAATAATGTGGTGGGCGATTTTCAATTTGTTGTATTGGAAAAATACTTAAGTCAGGATAATGAACTTCCCTTCTGGGAGAGAGTCGTTATGCGTTTTTATTTCTTATTAAAGCGGGTAAGCTTAAGCGAAGAAAGAGGCTTTGGTTTAGACCAGAGTAATGTGTTGACTGAAAAATTTCCGTTAATTGTTGCACCAGTAACCGGAATTAAATTAAGGCGGTTATATTCAGGCGAAGAATAACAGTGCGTTAATCGGTTTACAGGTTGTTTAGGTAATTATTATTGAGTTTAGATATGTTTAATTATTACATGATATCGATATCCGGGAATTAATGACCAGTTTATGCTTCAAATTTCTCCTCTCGAATTAAAAAACAGGTTATTTTCAAAAGAAGATATTTTATTGATGGATGTAAGAGAATTGCATGAGCATGAAGCATTTAATATCGGCGGAGTTTTAATTCCCTTATCGGAAATCATGGATCGGATAAGTGAAATTCCTTTGAATAAAAAAGTAGTGTTGTATTGTCAGATGGGTATTCGCAGTCAGATAGCTATTCAGCGTTTACAGGATAAATATGGATTTACCAATTTGATTAATTTAAAGGGAGGAATAGAAGCCTGGAAAAAAGAATTTGCCATATAAATAGTATGTTAATAATTTAACCGGCACATTTAATAATTTTAATTTCTAAATTTTTTAACCCTGCCAAACATATTTGTTTATATTATTGCTTCTATTATTCTTTTATCTGTAGTCGCTTATTTTATTCAGGAGAGACTTATTTTTAAACCGGAGAAACTACACCCTGATTTTGAATTTAAATATGATGTGCCTTTTGAAGAGTATTTTTTTGATGTAGAGCCTGGTGTAAGAATTAACGGCTTACATTTTTTTAGAGACAATCCTAAAGGTTTAATTCTTTATTTTCATGGTAATACAAGAAGTATAAAAGGATGGGCCAAATATGCCAAAGATTTTTATCGCTATAACTATGATGTGCTTTTGGTAGATTATCGGGGTTTTGGTAAAAGTACAGGGAAAAGAACAGAGCAAAAACTGCTAAATGATATGCAGTTTGTGTATAACGAATTATTAAAAAAATATCCTGAAGAACATTTGATTGTTTATGGTAGAAGTATGGGGAGTGGTTTTGCTACCCGGATAGCCGCTGATAATAATCCGAGATATTTGATATTAGATGCACCCTATTTTAATTTTAAAAAAGTTGTAGAAAGATTTTTGCCCGTTTTACCTGTAAAAATTGTGCTACGTTATCACTTGCGTACCGATCAATGGATTAAAAAGGTAAAATGTCCCGTATATATTATTCATGGAACGAAAGATTGGTTGATTCCCATCAGGCATAGTGAGAAATTACAGAGTATTAACCCCAGAAAAGTTACATTAATACGCATACATGGCGGGAGACATAATAATCTTCCATCTTATCCCGAGTATCATAATTTTATCAGAGATATTTTGAAATACGATTGATGAAAAGACAAATTAGCAAGTGGATAAAGATTTTAATTATTACTTATATAGCTATAGGGCTGGCTTTTTATTTTTTACAGGGTATGATTTTATTTCACCCGGTTTCTTTAAAACCCGGGCATCGCTATAATTTTAAATCTCCTCACCGGGAAATTAACATGCGGGTGGATAGTGTTTCAAATTTGAACGTAATTGAATTTACAACAAAAGATACCATAAAAGGGGTTGTTTTATACTTTCACGGTAACAAAAAAAATATTTCGTGGTATGCGAAATATGCTTCTGCATTTACAGATAATGGCTATGAAGTTTGGATGATTGATTATCCCGGCTATGGAAAAAGCACCGGCAGATTTACAGAAAAAGATTTATATGAATATGCCCAGGCGTTATATAAAATGGCAAATTTTCGATTTGGCAGTAACCGTATTGTTATTTATGGTAAAAGTATGGGAACCGGAATTGCGGCACAGCTAGCTTCTATAAAGAATTGTAAAAAATTGATTTTGGAAACACCTTACTATAGTTTTGTTTCTTTGGGCAAACATTTTCTTCCGGTTTACCCCGTCTCATTTATGTTGCGTTTTAAAATGCCTACTTATCAATATATGCCTCGTATAAAAGCGCCGGTAACTATTTTCCATGGCACGGATGATTGGGTGATCCCTTATGCAAATGCTGTTAAACTTAAGTCGTTATTAAAGCCTGAGGATGAGTTTGTAACAATTAATAACGGAAGCCACAATAATTTGAGTAATTTCTCTTTATTTCAACAAAAGCTGGATAGTTTATTGCATTAGACGACTTCTTCTTACATAGATCTATAATAAACTTATTCTTCCAAAATCACTTTATTTTTTCCCACTTTCAGTTTATAACCCACTCCTATTTTTAAAGCATAGTTTTCTTTTCCATGACTCACGGGGAAGTTAAAACAAACCGGGTATTTATATTCACTGGTCACTTCTTTAATAATTTCTTCTACACTCTTGCCAAAAGGCCGTTCAGTATCTTTCATATCTGTAAAGCCTCCAATAATCAAGCCCGCCAGTTTATCTAATTTGCCATTGCGTTTTAGCTGGTAAAGCATACGATCAACATTATACAGGTATTCTCCAATATCTTCAATAAACAAAATTTTTTCTTTTGTTTTAATTTCAGAGGAAGTGCCAACACAATGAGCCAGTAATGCTAGATTGCCGCCTACTAATTCACCAATCGCTTCACCTTTCCGATTGAATTCATGTGGTTGGCATTCGTATTTTATTTTCTTTCCTTCCAAAACATTTTTTAAAGAAAGTACATATTCGCTTGTATCTCCACCGTCATTAAATGCCGCCGCCATTGGTCCATGCAAAGTGGCAATATTGTAGTTAGAAAAAATATGCGAATGCAAAATAGTAATGTCGCTGAAACCAATAATCCATTTAGGATTTTTCTTAAATTTTTTAAAATTTATTTGTTCAATAATTCTGCCTACTCCATAACCACCGCGTCCACATAGAATGGCTTTGATATTTACATCATCCAACATACTTTGAAATTCATGCAGTCGCTCCTTATCTGTTCCGCTGAAATAATTTTGGGAGTTGCTGCCCAAAGTTTTGCCAACCATTACTTCATACCCCCAGCTGTGCAATGTTTCCATACAAACGGTTGCTTTTTCTTTGGTGAGGTAACCTGCCGGGCAGGTAATACCAATCGTATCACCTTTTTGTAAGTATGGGGGAACTTTAGTCAATTGACCGATCATAATAAAGTTATTATTGAGGCAATTTATTAAATAGTATTGGCATTATAGAATTTACATGTACAGAGAAATATACTTTAAGGATTAGGAAAATAACACATCTTCTTTATTTCAGCAAAAAAAGCAGAATGTTTTCGTTGATGCTCTGTACAATCATAGCTTTTTTTCTGTTCGTTATGTCATCTCTCTCCAGATGCTATAAAAAATCATATTACTTGGGCTGCTAAGCCTTATGGTTCATTTATAGAAGATAAATTTTTGTTCTAAATAACTCTAAGTGGCATATTTTGGCAATGGGAACTATTATGGTATTTTTGCCCCTTATTCTTAAAACTGTAGCAAGGGAAATGAAAGATTACAAAAGGATATTAGTTACAGCAGCTTTGCCTTATGCCAATGGACCTATTCATATTGGTCATTTGGCTGGCTGTTATATACCGGCAGATATTTATGTTCGTTATCAAAGAGCCCGGAAGCGGGATATTAAATTTATTGGAGGAAGTGATGAACATGGTGTGCCCATCACTATCCGGGCTATGAAGGAAGGGGTAACCCCTCAGCAGGTGGTGGATAAATATCACGGTATCATCAAAGAGAGTTTTGAGCAAATGGGAATTTCTTTTGACATCTATTCCCGTACTTCTAATAAAGTGCATCACAAAACTGCGGCTGATTTTTTTAAAAAATTGTACGATGATGGATTGTTTGAAGAGAAAGAGACCGAGCAATATTATGATGAAAAGGCAAAAACATTTTTAGCAGACAGGTATATTGTTGGAACCTGCCCTGTATGCGCTAATCCCGGTGCTTATGGCGATCAGTGTGAAAAATGTGGTTCGTCACTTAGCCCCGAACAATTAATCAATCCCCGCAGTGCGTTAAGCGACGCTGTACCCGTAAAAAGAAAAACCAAGCACTGGTATTTTCCTTTGCAAAATTATGAGTCCTGGTTAAAAGAGTGGATACTTGAAGGGCATAAAGAGTGGAAGAATAACGTGTATGGTCAATGCAAAAGCTGGCTTGATAGTGGACTGCAATCAAGAGCAATGACCCGTGACAGCAACTGGGGAATTAAAGTTCCGTTGCCCGATGCCGAAGGTAAAGTATTGTACGTATGGTTTGATGCACCAATTGGTTATATCAGTGCCACAAAAGAGTTGACAGACAGATGGGATGATTACTGGTGTAAAGATGACACGAAGTTGGTTCATTTTATCGGGAAGGATAATATTGTATTTCACTGTATCATTTTTCCTGCCATGCTAAAGGCGCATGGCAATTTTGTATTGCCAGATAATGTGCCTGCTAATGAGTTTTTAAATATTGAAGGGGATAAAGTAAGCACCAGCCGCAATTGGGCTGTATGGGTGCATGAGTACATTAAAGATTTCCCGGGTTGCCAGGATGTATTGCGCTATGTGTTATGCGCTAATGCACCGGAAACAAAAGACAATGATTTTACGTGGAAAGATTTCCAGGACAGAAACAATAATGAGCTTGTTGCCATCTTTGGCAAT
>DASSYR010000084.1:0-15094 GCA_035703165.1 Chitinophagaceae bacterium | reverse complement strand
TCGTTGAAACCGGTCCATATTTAAAAGTAACAACTCGGGTCGTTTATAGCCGGTATATCGTTTGGCAAACACGATCGTTAAAATTTTGTCATTATAAATTTCTCCGTTTTGATCTGCCACTTCTTCAAAAAGTAGCCGCTTGCACTCTCTTTTTCTGTTTATCAGGGCCTCATCATTATTTTTGTTGAGAGCCTCATACATTTCTTTATCAGCCCAATAATGATAATTCTGAGCATTGGTAATATAGGTAATTGGGCAAAGACTCTTATATTTTTCCCACATTTTACACAACGTTTTTTGGTGAAGTTTAGACACGCCGTTGGCGTTGCCTGATAAGCGTAGAGCTGCCAATGTGTGATCGAAAATCTGTCCGGATTGTTTGCATATATCCTTTACTTCATCAAGAGGAACATTACAAAAAAATCCCATTTTTTCCAGTAGTAAAATATCCGTTTGCATATTACCAGCAGATTCTGGTGTATGATTGGTAAACACTAAATATTTCCTTAGTTCTTTTATGTCCCCGAGTTTTTTATACAAGTGAAATGCCAGTGGTAATCCATGAGATTCGTTTAAATGGTATATATCCGGAATCCAATTTAATTTCTCTAACAATTTAGCGCCTCCATCACCCAATAAAATAGCTGCTGCAATTTTTGCCTCAGGATTGGAATCGTATAAACGGTGACAAATAGTTTGAGCCATGTAATCGTTCTCGGGGATGTCAGTACTCAGAAAAAAAACGGGTGCCGTATTAAATACCTCCGGAGGTAAATAATAAACAGCAGATAGTACGTCATGTCCCGATACATTGATTACAAGTTTTATATCTGTTTTTATGAGAAAGCCATATACCTTTTCCTGAAACAATACATCCATTGTTTGGTCTGTTTTTCTTATCTGATCGTAATAGCCGTATTTCCACAATATGCCAATACCTATCATGTTTTGTTTAAGTTCATACGCACTTCTCATGTGAGACCCTGCTAAAAATCCCAATCCTCCTGCATAAGTTTTTAATACCTGATGAATGCCAAACTCCATGCAGAAATAAGCTATCTTTTTCTTGTAAGCAGCATTAATATTATATGGAAATGAAAAAGTAAAGCTCATAATAATGTTATTTAATTAAGGTTACCTATTTTAAAAAGGATTTCTTAGTTTAAAGAATCTTTGATGATCACCATGAAGGATACTTTAAAGTAAAGCAAGTGCAAAATAAAATTGTGCAAATTGATTATAATAAAGAGCAGTACTATCTTCTCCAATATCCGGGCTTTCAGCACCCACCTCTACTTACCTTTATCTATAAATAGAAGCAAAAACAATTAAAGAGAAAATTGATTTTGCTAATACATTTTTTATGAGTTTATACTTTGCTAAAATTAATTTTTTGTGTATGTGGATTAAAATGATAGTCATCAATGATAAAGATGATTGTGGGAATGGAAATTGCAATTTTATTACCTGAGGTAACTGCTCCTTTTTCTCAGAAATATATTGTGCCCGCTTTGCAATGGCTGTAATTTTTCCGTAATTAGCTTCAGTTATATCAATGCCTTTTATGACAGTTTTTGTATTAAGAAAAATATTCAGGGGAACATTATCAAAGAAGTAGTTTAGCCCTCTGCTTCCTATAAAATAATGATTGAAGGAAATTTGTTAATCATGATGCTGATGGTTTCAGTTTACATTTGTCTTTTTCAAATTATTACCGAATCTTTTAGGCTAAGAAAAAGACAAAAAAGAGACAACACTTGTTTGGTAAAAGCAACAGATGCTCTTATAAGATAGAAAACTGCTAATTGACTTTGACAAATATGCCGTAAAACAAAGGCCCTTGCAGTACAATCGTTAATGAGGTGAGAAACTGCAATAAAAAGGACAGACTTAATCAAGCCTATCCTTTTTATTTTGAAAATTTATTGTCAGCTACATACTGTCGCCGTTATCATTATTCTCTTCCGGAAAAGCAGGCGTTTCAGCTATTTCAGGAGATTCCATTGTTTCAAATATTGTTGGCGGCTCCGGGGCAGGGGGTGCAGGAGTAAATGTTGTAACTGGCATCGGATCGGAAATTTCTTTTAACACTATTTTTGGAGTTGTTACTTTTTTTACTGCTTTTTTAGGAGCTGTTTTTTTCTTTGCAGTCGCTTTTTTGGGAGTTGTTTTTTTCTTTACAGCCGCTTTTTTTGGAGTTGCTTTTTTCTTTGCAACCTTCTTAACAACTTTTTTAGTTGCTTTTTTTGCAGCTTTCTTTTTGGCAGCAGCTTTTTTAGTTTTTTTTGGAGCGGCTTTTTTCTTTGCTGCTTTTTTTACAGGTTTTTTAGCTTTTTTCGGAGCGGCTTTTTTGGTAGCTTTTTTCTTTTTTGCTTTAGCCATAAAAGGAAGTTTTAATGTTTGTTGTAGTTGTTTAATTGCTATTGAAAATTAAAACAACTATTTCAATTGAAAAATTTCTTTTTAATAATACCTTAAATATTCCTGGTTTCGGGTTTATTGTTCTTGTTTCAACTTTGGCGGATGCTTGTTTTTGGCTCATTTTTTTTAAAACACCCGGGTAAAATTTTTCTTTGCTTTATTTGCTGCAATCAGAGTTATTTTATTAACTTTGCTGCCCCAAAAAGTTCTTTAGACGAAGAATGTATTGATTTGGGAGATTCGCCACGGAGCGGGTCGTTAACACCAAAAAGTAAAAAAATGGCAAAAGAAATCACTGGCTATGTAAAGCTACAGTGTAAGGGTGGCCAGGCCAACCCTGCACCGCCGATTGGACCTGCACTTGGTTCAAAAGGTATCAATATCATGGAGTTCTGCAAGCAATTTAATGCCCGCACGCAGGACAAAATGGGAAAAGTTCTCCCTGTATTAATTACTGTTTACTCCGACAAGAGTTTTGATTTTATCATCAAAACCCCTCCCGCAGCTGTTCAGTTGTTGGAAGCGGCTAAAATTCAAAGCGGTTCCAAAGAGCCTAACCGTCAAAAAGTAGGTAAGGTAACCTGGGCACAGGTTGAAGCTATTGCTAAAGACAAAATGCCCGACCTCAATGCTTTCACTTTAGAAAGTGCTATGAGCATGGTTGCCGGTACTGCTCGCAGTATGGGTTTAACGGTTGAAGGTAAAGCCCCTTGGGAAAATTAATTATTCACCTGTCTGCCTACAGGCAGGCTTTTTAAACTGAATGAAAATGGCAATCGCTAAGAAAAGAAAAGCTGTGGCTTCAAAAATTGACAAAAGCAAACAGTATTCACTCAAAGAAGCCTCCGCATTAGTTAAAGAAGTGAATACAACTAAATTCGATAGTTCTGTTGATCTACATATACGTTTGGGTGTTGACCCCAAGAAGGCCGATCAGGCTATTCGCGGTACCGTAACACTTCCTCACGGAACCGGTAAAACAAAAAGAGTATTGGTTCTTTGTACGCCGGATAAAGAAGCAGATGCAAAATCAGCCGGTGCTGATTATGTTGGGCTGGATGAGTTTATCACTAAAATTGAAGGCGGATGGGTTGATGTGGATGTTATTGTAGCTACTCCATCTGTAATGCCTAAAATTGGTAAGCTCGGTAAAGTATTAGGTCCCCGCAACCTGATGCCCAATCCTAAAACCGGAACCGTAACCAATGATGTGGCTGCTGCTGTTAACGAAGTAAAAGGTGGTAAAATCGCCTTCAAAGTAGATAAAGCAGGTATTGTTCACGCATCAATTGGTCGTGTAAGCTTTAGCCCTGAAAAAATTGAGGCTAATGGTCACGAATTAATCAATGCCATCATCAAAGCAAAGCCATCAACAGCTAAAGGAGCATACCTTAAAAGCATTTTTATGGCCAGCACCATGAGTCCGGGCATTTCAATTGATACAAAATCATTAATGAACTAATCCTTCGATAACGCTTAGGATTAAAAAATAATTGAGTTATGAACAAAGAACAAAAAAACGAAGTGATTGAGTTGCTGAAAGGCAAATTTTCTCAGTACAATAACTTCTATATCACCGATACAGAATCGTTGACAGTAGAACAGGTGAGTAAGCTGCGTCGTGCATGTTTCAACAAAAATGTTGAAATGAAAGTGGCCAAGAATACACTTATCAAAAAAGCAATGGAGGCGTTAGATGCAGAACGTTATACCGGAGTTTACGATGCACTGCATAGTGTAACCGCTTTAATGTTTTCTGAAAATCCGAAAGAACCAGCCTTAATTATCAGTTCTTTTCGTAAGGAGAGCAATGGTGAAAAACCGGTATTAAAGGCCGCTTTTATTAACGGCGATGTGTATATGGGAGATAAAAACCTTGTTGCTTTAACTAAGATTAAGACAAAGAATGAATTAATTGGAGAAGTTATCGGACTGTTACAGTCTCCCGCGAAGAGAGTTATTGCTGCTCTATTGCACAATGCAGAAAAGAAAGGAGAAGCGGTAGCAGAAGGCTAAAAGCAAAAATGCAAAACGCAAAGAGCATTCAGCTTTAGGCGTTAAGCATTCAGCATATAAAGCCCAGGCCTGAGGGTTATAATCAAAGGCAAATTTTTTTAAAACCGCCGTCGGAGCTAATAAAAGCAGTGAAGACGGGAAAAATTTAAATCAAATGGCAGACGTAAAAGCATTAGCAGAACAACTGGTTGGCCTTACTGTAAAAGAAGTACAGGAACTGGCTGACGTATTAAAAGCAGATTATGGTATTGAACCAGCTGCTGCCGCAGTAGTAGTAAGCGGTGGCGATGGTGGTGGTGCCGCTGCTGCTGAAGAAAAAACTTCATTCAATGTAATATTGAAAAGCGGTGGCGCATCTAAATTAAATGTAGTTAAAATCGTTAAAGATTTAACGGGTCTTGGACTGAAAGAGGCTAAAGACATGGTAGATGGCGCTCCAAAAGCAATTAAAGAAGGAGTTTCTAAAGCAGAAGCCGAAGAAATTGCAAACAAATTGAAAGAAGCCGGCGCTGAGGTTGAGATTGCGTAAACTGTTGACCTTCCGTTACGGATAGAGATCAGTATTCAGTTGTACTGAAAAATTATAATCAATCCTTCACAATTTATTGTGGAGGATTTTTTGTTTATTCTAGAAATAAGTATTCACTGCAAATTCATACTGTTCCATAAACAATAGTTTAAACGCAGAGAGATTGTTTATTTCATAAAAAAGGAGGATGGCTTTTTTATAATCAATGCTGTCCACCGTTCTGAAGGATAACGGGCAACATTTATGGTGTAATAAAACGGCATTGCAAACAATTCGTGCAGTACGCTTGTTGCCATCCATAAATGGCTGTATATATGAAATAAGTAAAAGCGCAAGCAATGCTTTTTCAAAAACATTTTTTTTATTGTTCACCAGTTTGCACATATCATTCATTGCTTCCTTTATCTGGTATTCATTATCAAGTGGCGAATAATTAGTACCTGAAATACCTACTTTTTTAGTTCGTATGTTTTTTGATACAGCCAGTTCTTTTATAAGTATGCTATGTAAGTTTTCAATATTGGTTAGTGAAAGAGGGTACAGGTAATCAGGATTCTCAAGAATAAAATCTATCGCTTCTTTATGATTAAGTAGCATAGTGGCTTCTTCACGGGTTTTCCCAGCGGCTGTTTTTTTCTCTTTAATTAATTGTTCCGTTTCCAGCAAAGAATAAGTATTGCCTTCTATTTGAGAGGACTTCCAGCTTAAATCAATTGCCAGCCGCTCCATTTCTTTATCGTATTCAGCTTGTGTAAGTTTATTAATATTATTTATAAATTTTCTCTGATTTTTTTCCAACCGCTCATTTTCAGCGTCATTAAAAATTTCTGCATGAGGCAGTAAATTTTTTATTAATTGAAAATTAAATGTTTTATTAATTATTCTTTCATCAATATCTTTTTGATAATATTCATGCAGGTTTACCGGGTAAATTAATTGCCATGATGGCGAAAGAACGTAGCGGGTGTTTTTTGCTGAACCGGTTTTGTTCAGATGGTTTTGTGCAATGAGCAATTGAAGGGCTCTTTTAACAGTAGCATGGCTGTATTTACCAGAAAAGGCTTCAAAAACCTCTGTTGATGAGCAACTTCTTTTTTGTTTAACAAACTCAACAATATCCTGATATTTTTCATGCATATTCGGCTCAAGATTTTATTTATTTAAACTCAAAAATAGCCAAAAATGAGCTGAATATTAAAATATTTTGAGCCGAACCGCTGCGGTTTTTTACTTCCTGATTAAATTAATAGAAGAAAGCTTTATTTTTTGGAATGCTGGTGGAAATTTATTTTACTGGTAATGTTCTTTGTAAAAACTAAATTCCACCCGGCCATTTTGCCCTGAGCTATTACTTTTCTGACAGTCTTGCACAGCTTTCAAAAACCATGCAGAAAATTATTTTTTATCAGCACAAACTATTACCTTTGCGTTCCTTTAATTTGGGCCTAAAGTAATTTGACGTTTCAATGTATTCATAAGTAATTGACTTTTAGTCGTTTTTACTTCTTAAGTAAGTAAAACGAAGAGTGCATTGTATGTCTGTATCACATTAAAAACCGGTTTAAGCAATATGTCTTCAACAAAACTTCAAAACAAAAGAGTCAATTTCGGTAAAATTAAGCATCTAGCTGACCCAGAAGATCTACTCGACATCCAGCTTCAATCGTTTAGAGATTTCTTTCAATTAGAAACAACGCCTGATAAGCGAAACGTAGAAGGTTTGTTCCGCGTGTTTAAGGAAAACTTTCCAATTACGGACACACGTAACATTTTTGTGCTGGAGTTTCTGGATTATTTTGTAGATCCTCCCCGTTATACCATCGATGAGTGTATGGAAAGAGGCTTAACGTATGCAGTACCGTTAAAAGCAAAATTGCGTCTGAGCTGTAATGATGAGGAACACATCGATTTCCAAACGATTGTTCAGGATGTATTTTTAGGAAACATTCCTTACATGACACCACGAGGTACCTTTGTTATCAATGGGGCTGAAAGAGTAGTGGTATCTCAATTACACCGTTCTCCCGGTGTATTCTTTGGTCAATCATTACATCCTAACGGAACAAAGATTTATTCTGCCCGTGTAATTCCTTTTAAAGGGGCATGGATGGAATTTGCTACAGATATCAACAATGTGATGTATGCTTACATCGACCGTAAGAAAAAATTCCCGGTAACCACTTTATTACGTTCCATTGGATTTGAAACGGATAAGGATATCCTGGAATTGTTTGGAATGGCAGATGAAGTAAAGGCTGACAAGAAGAATTTAAGTAAATACGAAGGGAAATTGTTAGCTGCCCGTGTACTGAGAAGCTGGGTGGAAGATTTTGTAGATGAAGATACCGGTGAAGTAGTTTCCATCGAAAGAAATGAAGTGGTATTGGAACGTGATTCTATATTAAATGAAGAGAATATACAGTTAATCGTTGATTTAGGTGTAGAAAGCGTTTTTGTTCAAAAAGAAGAAGTGAGTGGTGATTACGCCATCATTTATAACACATTAAATAAGGATACTTCTAACTCAGAGTTAGAAGCGGTTCAACATATTTACCGTCAATTGCGTGGTGCAGACGCTCCGGATAATGAGACTGCCCGTGGTATTATTGACAAATTGTTCTTTAGCGATAAGCGTTATGATTTAGGGGAAGTTGGTCGTTACAAAATCAACCGCAAGTTGAATATTGATGCTCCGCTTACGCAAAAAACATTAACCCGCCAGGATATTATTCTAATCATTAAATACCTGGTACGTTTAACAAACGCTAAAGCTGAGATTGATGATATTGATCACCTGAGCAACCGTCGTGTCCGTACAGTTGGTGAACAGTTGTATGCCCAGTTTGGTGTTGGTTTGGCCCGTATGGCCCGTACTATCCGTGAAAGAATGAATGTTCGTGATAACGAAGTGTTCACCCCGGTTGATTTGATTAATGCCAGAACACTTTCTTCCGTTATCAATTCCTTCTTCGGTACCTCACAGTTATCTCAGTTTTTGGATCAGACTAATCCATTAAGTGAAATTACACACAAGCGTCGTATCTCTGCGCTCGGACCCGGTGGTTTAAGCCGTGAACGTGCCGGTTTCGAGGTTCGTGACGTACACTACTCTCACTACGGTCGTTTGTGTACTATTGAAACTCCCGAAGGTCCAAACATTGGTTTGATTTCTACGCTTTGTGTGCATGCGAAGATTAACGAAATGGGCTTTATTGAAACTCCTTACCGTAAAGTTGATAATGGTAAGATTGATATGAAGAAGCTTACTTTCTTAAGTGCGGAAGAAGAAGATACGGCAAAGATTGCCCAGGCGCATGCTGAAATAGATGCCAATGGAAACATTGCAGAAGATAAGGTAAAGAGCCGTCAAACCGGTGACTTCCCGATTTTAGATAAGGGTGAAGTAGAGTATATGGATGTTGCTCCAAACCAGATTGTTGGTTTGAGTGCTTCGTTAATTCCATTCCTGGAACATGACGATGCTAACCGTGCATTGATGGGATCAAACATGCAACGCCAGGCGGTACCATTGATTCGTCCGACTTCTCCGATTGTGGGTACTGGTCTTGAGGCAAAAGCAGCCCGTGATGCAAGAATACAGATACATGCTGATGGTAATGGGGTAGTTGAATTTGTGGATGCTAATGAAATACATGTCCGTTATGAAAGAGATGAGGAACAACGCCTTGTTTCTTTTGAAGAAGATTTAAAAATTTATAAACTTACCAAGTTCACTAAAACCAACCAGGCAACTTGTATTAATCTGAAACCAGCTGTTAAAAAAGGTCAAAGAGTAAAAACAGGTGATTTCTTAACAGAAGGTTATGCGGTTCAAGATGGTGAGTTAGCGCTTGGGCGTAACCTGAAAGTGGCATTCATGCCTTGGAAAGGTTACAACTTTGAAGATGCAATTGTAATCAGTGAAAGAGTGGTAAAGGAAGACTGGTTTACTTCCATTCATATTGAAGAATTTGAATTGGAAGTTCGAGATACCAAACTCGGTGAAGAGGAATTAACTCCGGATATCCCTAACGTAAGTGAAGAAGCTACTAAAGATTTAGATCAAAATGGTGTAATTCGGATTGGTGCTGCTATCAAAGAAGGAGATATCCTTATTGGTAAAATCACTCCTAAAGGTGAAAGTGACCCGACACCGGAAGAAAAATTATTACGTGCCATTTTTGGTGATAAAGCCGGTGATGCAAAAGATGCTTCATTAAAAGCCCCAAGTGGCACGGAAGGTGTGGTAATTGATAAGCGTTTGTTCCAACGTGCCAAGAAAGATAAGAATACGAAAGTAAGAGAAAAGGCATTGTTAGAAAAGGTAGAGAAAGTACATGAAAAGAACACAGCCGATTTGCTGGAAGTATTGATTGGTAAATTACAGGTTTTATTAAGAGATAAAACTTCTGCAGGAGTAAGTAACAATTTTGGTGAAGTACTGATTGGGAAAGGTGCTAAGTTTACTCCAAAGAATTTGGCCGGAATTGATTATCAAAATGTAAATCCTTTGGGATGGAGTGGTGAAAAGCATGTAGATGATAACATCAACACGCTCTTACACAATTATAACATTAAGTATAACGAAGAATTAGGTCGTTATAAGAGAGAGAAATTCAATATCTCTATTGGTGACGAATTACCAGCCGGTGTATTGAAACTCGCTAAAGTTTATTTAGCTGTTAAGCGTAAACTTAAAGTGGGTGATAAGATGGCCGGTCGTCACGGTAACAAAGGTATTGTAGCTAAGATTGTACGTGCAGAAGACATGCCGTTCTTAGAAGATGGTACTCCGGTTGATATTGTTCTTAACCCCCTTGGTGTGCCAAGCCGTATGAACCTGGGACAGATTTATGAAACTGTACTGGGATGGGCTGGTGAAAAATTAGGAATGAAGTTTGCCACACCAATCTTTGATGGGGCTACTGTTGAAGAAATCGCTAATCATATTAATGAAGCCGGCTTGCCAAGCTTTGGTCATACTTACCTGTATGATGGAGAAACCGGTGAGCGTTTCCACCAGAAAGCTACAGTTGGTATCATCTATATGATTAAGCTGCACCACATGGTGGATGATAAGATGCATGCCCGTTCAATAGGACCTTACAGTTTGATAACTCAGCAGCCGTTGGGTGGTAAAGCTCAGTTCGGTGGTCAGCGTTTTGGTGAAATGGAAGTATGGGCACTGGAAGCTTATGGTGCCTCAAACATATTGCAGGAATTGTTAACGCTGAAATCTGATGATATCATTGGCCGTGCGAAAACATATGAATCAATAGTTAAAGGTGACAATGTTCCAAGAGCCGGAATTCCTGAATCATTCAATGTATTGGTTCATGAGCTAAGAGGCTTGGGATTGGATTTGAAATTTGAGTAAGGGCCCCTCCAACCTCCCCAAGGGGGAGGCTCAGTAAGAGGTTGAATTTTAGAAGAGGTTTTTAATGTTTTAAAACCCGTTCTTTAAATAAGTAAAAAAAATATTTAAAAAATCAGTGTCTCTTAAAGTATCTCCTTTGGAGAGATTTAGAGAGGCCGACACAAAACAATAAACTCAACATGGCTATCAAAAGAGATAATCGTCCAAGAGCTACGTTTTCAAAAATTACAATTGGTCTTGCTTCACCAGATTCAATTTTAGAAAAAAGTTTTGGTGAAATATTAAAGCCAGAAACGATCAACTATCGTACGTACAAGCCAGAACGTGATGGTTTGTTCTGCGAAAGAATTTTTGGTCCGGTAAAAGATTATGAATGCGCTTGCGGTAAGTACAAGCGTATTCGTTATAAAGGTATTGTGTGCGACCGTTGCGGTGTGGAAGTAACAGAAAAGAAAGTACGTCGTGAACGTATGGGCCACATTAAATTGGTGGTGCCGGTGGTGCATATCTGGTACTTCAAGTCATTGCCTAACAAAATTGGTTATCTGTTAGGAATGAGTTCTAAGAAATTAGAAACTATTATTTACTATGAACGCTTTGTAGTAATTCAGTCAGGCGTTCGTGCTGATAAAGGTCAGAACTATGGCGACTTATTGACAGAGGAGGAGTATCTTGATATTTTAGATACGCTCCCCAAGGATAACCAATACTTGCCTGATGAGGATCCTAATAAATTTATCGCCAAAATGGGTGCTGAGGCGGTACATGATTTATTAGCAAGATTAGATTTAGACAGTTTAAGTGCATCTTTACGTCATGCCGCAGCTAATGAAACATCACAACAACGTAAAGCAGATGCGTTAAAGCGCTTAAGTGTAGTGGAAGCTTTCCGTGATGCCAACACAAGAATCAACAACCGTCCTGAGTGGATGGTGATGCAATACATACCTGTTATTCCACCGGAACTGCGTCCGTTAGTTCCTTTGGATGGCGGCCGCTTTGCTTCTTCAGATCTGAACGATTTATACCGTCGTGTTATTATCCGTAATAACCGTTTAAAGCGTTTGTTAGAGATTAAAGCTCCTGAGGTGATTTTACGTAACGAGAAACGTATGTTACAGGAAGCTATTGACTCATTATTTGATAATAGCCGTAAATCCAATGCTGTTAAAGCAGAAGGTGGTCGTGCATTAAAATCATTAAGCGATGTATTAAAAGGAAAACAAGGACGTTTCCGTCAGAACCTTTTGGGTAAGCGTGTTGATTATTCAGGCCGTTCCGTAATTGTGGTAGGTCCTGAGCTGAAGCTGCATGAATGTGGTTTGCCAAAAGATATGGCGGCTGAATTGTTCAAACCATTTATCATCCGTAAGCTTATCGAAAGAGGTATCGTTAAAACCGTTAAAAGCGCAAGAAAATTAGTAGATAAGAAAGAGGCGATTGTTTGGGATATCCTCGAAAATATATTAAAGGGTCACCCGGTGTTATTAAACCGTGCCCCAACGCTGCACCGTTTGTCAATCCAGGCATTCCAGCCGAAATTGATTGAAGGTAAGGCGATTCAACTGCACCCATTGGTGTGTACAGCGTTCAACGCCGACTTTGACGGTGACCAGATGGCCGTACACGTTCCATTGAGCAACGCAGCCATTTTGGAAGCCCAGTTATTAATGCTTGCTTCACACAACATTTTGAATCCGCAGAACGGTACGCCAATCACTCTTCCTTCTCAGGACATGGTACTTGGTTTGTACTATATTTCAAAAGCAAAGAAATCAACGGAAACCGAAAAAGTAAAAGGTGAAGGAAAAGCTTTTTACAGTGCAGAAGAAGTGATTATTGCTTATAATGAAAAACAGGTTGATTTGCATGCGCCTATTAAAGTAAGAGCACTGGTTCGTAATGCTAATGGTGAATTGGAATACAAACTGATTGACACAACCGTTGGTCGTGTAATTTTTAACCAGTATGTTCCCAAAGAAGTTGGTTTTGTAAATGCTTTATTAACCAAAAAGAATCTGCGTGAAATTATTGGTGATATTATTAATATTACCAATATTCCAAAAACGGCAAAGTTCCTGGATGATATTAAACAACTTGGTTTCCGCACTGCGTTCCAGGGTGGTCTGTCATTTAACATTAATGACCTGATTGTGCCAGAAATTAAAGAGTCCATGATTGAAGCAGCTTCTTCTGAAGTAGATGAAGTGTGGGATAATTACAATATGGGTCTTATTACCAATAATGAACGTTATAACCAGATTATTGATATTTGGAGCCGGGTAGATACCAAAGTAACGGAAACGCTTATCCGCGAAATGGCAAACGATAAGCAGGGCTTTAATTCTGTGTACATGATGCTTGATTCCGGTGCTCGTGGTAGTAAGCAGCAGGTAAAACAGTTGGCTGGTATCAGGGGATTGATGGCTAAGCCCCGTAAATCTGGTTCTACCGGTTCAGAAATTATCGAAAACCCGATTCTTTCCAACTTTAAAGACGGATTGAATGTATTGGAATATTTTATTTCTACACACGGTGCCCGTAAAGGTTTGGCTGATACGGCGTTAAAAACAGCCGATGCCGGTTATTTAACTCGTCGTCTCGTTGACGTGGCACAAGATGTGGTGATTAATGAAGAAGATTGTGGTACACTGCGTGGTATTGCAACCTCTGCATTAAAAGATAATGAAGATGTTATTGAACCGTTGAGTGATCGTATTGAAGGTCGTACCTCTGTACACGATGTTTACGATCCTCAATCAGATGAGTTGATTGTAAAAGCTGGTGAAGAAATTACCAGTGAAATTGCAAAGAGAATTGAAGACAGTGGTATTGAAGTGGTGGAAATCCGTTCGGTATTGACTTGCGAAAGCAAACGTGGTGTGTGTGTAAAATGTTATGGTAAAAACCTGGCTACCGGTTATTTGACTCAACGTGGTGATGCCGTTGGTATCATTGCTGCCCAGTCGATCGGTGAACCTGGTACACAGTTAACCCTCCGTACTTTCCACGTGGGTGGTGTAGCTGGCTCTGCTTCCGTAGAATCACAACTGAGTGCGAAGTTTGATGGTACAATCCAGTTTGATGGGTTACGTACTGTGAATGCTAAAAATAATGAAGGACAAACTATCCAGATCGTAATTGGTCGTACGGGTGAAGTTAGAATAATGGATTTAAAGAACGACCGCTTGTTAATTACCAACAACGTCCCTTATGGTGCAACGTTGATGGTAAAAGATGGTCAGCAAGTGAAAAAAGGCGAGGCTATCTGTACATGGGATCCGTTCAACAACGTAGTGGTGGCAGAAATTGCCGGTGCCATCAAGTTTGAAAATATTATTGAAGGTGTTACTTATCGTGAAGAAGCAGATGAACAAACCGGTCACCGCGAAAAAGTAGTTATCGAAACAAAAGATAAAACTAAAATTCCTTCACTGTTAATTGAAGGAAAAGAAATCAAGTCTTATAACCTTCCTGTTGGTTCTCACATTGCGGTAGAAGAAGGGGAAGATGTAAAAGCAGGTCAGGTAATGGTAAAAATTCCACGTGTGTTAGGTAAGCTGAGAGATATTACCGGTGGTCTTCCTCGTGTAACAGAATTGTTTGAAGCCAGAAACCCGGGCAACCCTGCTATCGTATCCGAAATTGATGGTGTGGTAAGCTTTGGTGCAGTAAAACGTGGTAACCGTGAAATTGTGATTGAAGCAAAAGATGGCGTAGTTAAAAAATACCTTGTTCCGTTAACACGTCAAATCCTTGTACAAGATGGCGACTATGTAAAAGCCGGTACGCCGTTATCCGATGGACAGATTGCACCTTACGATATCTTAAACATCAAAGGTCCGTTTGCCGTACAGGAATATGTGGTAAATGAAATCCAGGAAGTTTACCGTTTACAAGGTGTTAAGATTAATGATAAGCACATTGAAGTAATCGTTCGACAGATGATGAAGAAAGTAGAAATTGTAGATGCCGGAGATACAAAATTCCTTGAAGGAGATTTAGAAGATCGCTTTGATTTTAGCCAGGAAAATGATTGGATTTTCGACAAGAAAGTAGTAGTCAATGCGGGTGATAGCGTTAAATTAAAAGCAGGTATGATTGCAAGTCTGCGTGATGTTAGGGAAGAAAATTCCGTATTGCGTCGTGCGGATAAAAAGCCAGTTGAATACCGTGATGCACAGCCGGCTACTTCTACACCGGTATTGCTGGGTATTACTAAGGCTTCGTTGGGTACTCACAGTTGGATTTCTGCAGCTTCCTTCCAGGAAACCACTAAAGTATTAAGTTCTGCGGCCATCAACGGTAAAGCAGATGATATGCTTGGGCTGAAAGAAAACGTAATTACAGGTCACCCAATCCCTGCAGGCACCGGATTACGTGAATTTGACAATATAATTGTGGGCAGTAAAGAGGAGTATGAATTGTTGCAAACCACCCGCGAAGCAATGAGTTTTGATGAGGAAGAATAATTCAATTTGATAATTCAGCCTACTATGAGCTGATTTGAAAATTAAAATAGATTCAAGGAGTGAGATTTTCTCACTCCTTTTTTGTATTGTCAAAGCTTGGTCACTTATCTTTTACTCCGGTTAGTATAGTACAAATACCGATCTGTGCTTTTTAGTGTTAACCCTTTACTAAAATTTTATTTTGCGATATTTATCACAATTGAATGGGTTTATTTTGTTAAAAATCTTTAAATGAGAAATATATCTATACTATTATTTGTGGTGCTTTTTGTATTGGTA
>DASSYR010000076.1:0-36369 GCA_035703165.1 Chitinophagaceae bacterium | reverse complement strand
AACCCAATATGGAGGATATTGTTTTTGTTATTAAAGAAATGATGACTGAGTAGAATTTATTTTAAAGGAGAAACTCTCTGTTACTATACGAGTTTGAGTTTTCCGGGTTAAAAGGTTTATTTTTATAATGTATTGTTTATTGCTCTGCGAAGTGATTTTTAATACACTTAATTAATTTCAATAATGAAACTAAAACTATACCAGGTTGACGCATTTGCCTCTTCATTGTTCAAGGGCAATCCTGCTGCGGTTATTCCATTAAAGAAATGGCTGTCAGCGGATCTGATGCAAAAATTGGCATTAGAAAATAATATAAGCGAAACTGCATTTTTTGTTCCCGCAAAAAAGAAAGGATATGATTATGATATTCGCTGGTTTACCCCGGGAATAGAAATCAATTTATGTGGCCACGCAACACTGGCCTCAGCCTTTGTCATATTTAATATTCTGAAAGAGAAAAAGAAAAAAATAAAATTTAATTCAAAAAGCGGAATTCTTACGATTACTAAGGATGCAAAAAGCTCTTCTGCCGGAAAATTTAAAGCCTACATGGATTTTCCTTCCTGGAAGCCCGAAAAACTTAACGAATATCCGCCAGAACTTTCATCCGTTTTAGGCAATGCTGAAATTGTGGGAGTATATAAAAACCGGGATCTGTTGGTTGAGTTGAATAACGAAGATGCTGTAAAAAACTGCGAGCCGGATTTTACCATGATGAAGAAATATTTTGATAAAGTAATTATCACGGCTCCGGGTAAAAAAGTTGATTTTGTGTCTCGTTTTTTTGCTCCTGCAGTTGGTATTAATGAGGATCCGGTAACCGGGTCTGCCCATTCACAACTTATTCCTTTTTGGAACGAAAAGCTTGGGAAGAAAAAAATGTTTGCCCGGCAGTTAAGCGGACGAGGAGGAGATATATGGTGTGAGCAGGTAAACGCAGAAAGAGTATTAATGGGAGGAGAATGTGTTTTTTATATGAAAGGGGAAATTTCGCTTAAGGGGTAAGGATAGTTTTTTGTTTTTTAGTCTATAAATCGTTGCTTCCATTCCGGCTTAGGTAGCCAGCATTCTTCTTTTTTACCAAACCATTTGTAGCGGTTACGGGAAATAAAATCATATATACCATCCCGGATAAATTTTGGGATGATGATAAATCCGTACAATAGGCCCCACCCGCCGCCTATATATTTCAATACGCGTAACACGCCGGATGACCGGGTATATAGCTTATTACCTTCTGATAAAAGAAATGAATTAAACTCAGTGGGTGAAAGATGGTGTTTTTTTAAAACCTGCTGACCCTGATTTCCCTGGAGAGAGCCAAACAAAAATTGATTTTTCTTATCTCTTTTAAGCACAAATTGAACACTACTGCTGCAGAGGTTACACACTCCGTCAAAAAAAATAATTTTTTTATCGTTGCCCGTATTCATTTCCCAAAAATAAAAAGCGTCCTGGTAAAAGAGCCGGTTTAATAGTATAAAATTTATTTTTATTATCCCATATTGTGAAATACCTTCTGCACATCATCGTCCTGTTCCAATCGTTCAATCAGTTTGCTTACATCTTCCGCCTGCGCATCATTAACGGGTATTGTTGAGGCAGGTATCCATTCCACCTCTGCGCTGATGGGTGTAATACCTTTTTCTTCCAGAGCCTTTTGCATATTGCCAAAATCAGTAAAGCCGCAACGTATTACCAATATTTCCTCTCCGTTTTCGCCGGTACTTTCTCCCAGTTCTTCTAACCCGAAATCTATTAATTCCAGTTCTAATTCCTCCGGGTTTAGTCCCTCGGGTTTGAGTTTAAATACACCCATTTTTTTAAACTGAAAGCTCACACTTCCGCTATTTCCAAGAGCCCCACCACCTTTATTAAAATGACTTTTTACATTAGCCACTGTTCTTACATGATTATCAGTAGCTGTTTCAACAAGTATGGCAACACCATGCGGGCCGTAACCTTCGTACAAAATTTCATCGTAGTTCTCCATCTCTTTGCCCATTGCCCTTTTAATGGCCGCTTCTACGCGGTCTTTGGGCATGTTTACACTCTTGGCGTTTTGTACGCAGCGGCGCAGTGCAGGATTAGTAGCAGGATCCGGTCCTCCGGATTTTACAGCTATGGCTATTTCCTTTCCGATACGGGTAAATTGTTTAGCCATTCTGTCCCATCGGGCAAACATGGTTGATTTACGTACTTCAAATATCCGTCCCATAATTTAATTTGAAAACCTGCCAACCGCAGGCTGGTTTGAAAGTGAACCAGTAGTTTCGGGTTGCAAATGTAAGGGAATGTGTTAAAATGAAAAACCGTCACGCCAAAGGCGTGACGGTTTTTAACTGAAATGGTAATTAAATTAATTAAAGTCGGATGCTTTTGGCAATATCTCGCCGGGTGTTTTCAGTTTACTGCGATGACGGCTGTAAAGAAAATAAACCAGCAAACCTAATATCATCCAGATGAATGCCACTTTAAGGGTTTGGATATCCAATCCAACAATCATGGCAAAGCAAATAATAGCGCCAAGTACCGATACTACGGGATAAAGAGGTGCTTTGAATGGACGTTCAATATTGGGAGATTTAACCCGCAATATAAATACACCAATGCTTACCAACACAAATGCGAATAAAGTACCAAACGAAGTTAAATCGCCTGCCACGCTGCCTGGAACAAAAGCAGCAAATGCACCTACAAATACAAAGAGGATGATATTTGATTTGTATGGAGTTCTGAATTTAGTATGCAAAGCGGAAAAAGCTTTGGGCAATAATCCATCGGTTGACATGGTGTAAAAAATACGACTTTGTCCCATTAGCATCACTAATATTACAGAAGAAAAACCGGCAAGAATAGCTACCGTTACTGCTGTTGCTAACCATCCATAGCCCTGCATGTATGTGGCAATGGCATAGGCAACGGAAGCTTCTCTGCCTTTTTCCGGATCAACAAAATCTTTCCAACTTGCTACACCGGTAAGTACATGTCCGAACAGAATATAGAGTATAGTACAAATAACCAATGATCCAAGAATGCCGATGGGCATATCCCTTTTTGGATTTTTGGCTTCCTGGGCTGCCGTACTAACTGCATCAAAACCTATAAAAGCAAAAAATACGATAGCGGCTCCCCCTAATATTCCACCCCATCCATGTTTGTTCCATCCACTATAATCTGCAATTATTTTTCCGGCCTGGTCTGTTACAGGAGCTGTATCCGCAGGAATTAAATAAGGAGTATGGTTTTCTGGTTTAATAAATTGCCAGCCGATAACAATAAATAATATTACAATGGCCACTTTTATAAACACAATAATTGCGTTTACAAATGCCGACTCCTGGGTGCCCTTAATTAGCAAAAGCGTTAAGGCAAGAAGGATGATAAGTGCCGGAGCATTAACGATTCCCTGATGATGTACGCCGGCAACATCCGTAAAACTTTCAAGTGGAGAATGACACCATTCATAAGGAATACTTCCTCCCAAAAGCCTATTTAAATATTCACTCCAGGCAATAGATACGGTGGCGGCACCCAATGCATATTCCATAATCAGAGCCCATCCAATTATCCAGGCAATTAACTCACCCATAGTTACATAAGAATAGGCGTAAGCACTACCTGCAATAGGTATCATAGCGGCAAATTCTGCATAACATAAGCCTGCAAAAGCACAACCCACAGCTGCTACAATAAAAGATAAAGTAACACCCGGACCTGCAGCCTGGCCGGCAGCAGCGGCTGTTCTTACAAATAAACCGGCACCGATGATAGCGCCAATTCCTAATGCTATTAAATTGGTAGCGCCCAAGGTACGTTTTAATCCTTTTTCTGAGTCTGCAGCTTGAGACAATAAATGTTCAAGCGATTTTTTTCGGAATAAGCTCATAAAAGCAAGTTGATTATAGTTAGTTTAATAAATAAATGATTTGGAAAAATAACGAATTCTGCTTTATTCCCCGAAAAACTTTTATTTAATTACTTTTTTTAACAAAAGCTACTACAGATTATTCCATTGTAAAATCTTTATATTGCAAACTTAATAGCTGCTTTATGAATAAAAACAACAGGCTTACCATATTAATATTAATTGCCATGTTTCTGGGTGGTGTGGTTGGGTATGTGGTTCATATCAAGACATCAGCAGCATTTATTTCCAGTTTTTCAGCTAATATTAAATTGCTTACTACTATTTTTTTAAGGTTGGTTCAAATGATTATAGCCCCACTTGTTTTTTCAACTTTAGTGGTGGGCATTGCCAAGCTGGGAGATATTAAAACCGTAGGGCGTGTTGGTGGAAAAGCGTTGCTCTGGTTTATAACCGCTTCTTTATTTTCATTACTTATTGGCATGATGTGGGTTAATTTTTTTAAACCCGGATCTGGTTTTGCACTTTCTGACGTAAGTTCACAATCGGCAGCAGATGTAATTGGTAAAACCAAATCTTTTTCGTTAGACGAGTTTGTAAAACATGTATTTCCCAAAAGTGTTATTGAGGCAATGGCTTCCAACGAAATATTGCAGATTGTGGTTTTTTCCATTTTTTTTGGGGTAGCGGCGGCTTCAATTGGCGACTACTCAAAGCCCATAATAAAAGCGCTGGATGCGTTTAGTCATATCATTTTAAAGATGGTGGGTTTTGTTATGAATTTTGCTCCTCTGGGTGTTTTTGGAGCCATAGCCGCGGTAGTAGCTTCTTATGGAGTAGAAGATATTTTCTTTGTTTATCTAAAATACTTTGGTGCATTTTTGGTTGGCATTATTACTCTATGGGCATTATTGATGACGGTGGGATATTTAATTCTCAGGCAACGCTTATTTATATTAATTAAGCGATTATTAAACCCGCTTGTTATCGCTTTTAGTACTACCAGCAGCGAAGCGGTATTTCCCAAGCTGACAGAAGAACTGGAACGCTTTGGCTGTAAGGATAAAATCGTTTCTTTTATTCTTCCGCTGGGATATTCCTTTAACCTGGATGGTAGTATGATGTATATGACATTTGCAAGTATTTTTATTGCGCAGGTTTATGGCGTGCATCTTAATTTAGGGACTCAATTAACGATGTTGCTGGTGCTTATGTTAACAAGTAAGGGAATAGCAGGAGTGCCAAGAGCTTCACTCGTTGTAGTAACGGCCACCTGCGCTATGTTTAATATTCCGCCCGAGGGCATTGCGTTGATATTGCCTATTGATCATTTTTGCGACATGTTTCGCAGCATGACTAATGTATTAGGCAATGCATTGGCCACAAGTGCGGTAAGCAAATGGGAGGGAGAATTGGTTTTGGAACAAGAGCATTAATCATAATTAATTTATAATGTGTTTATGATTTTATTAGAAGCATTTCACTGGAGCCAGTTACTACAGCCGCAATGGTATGTTGAAAATGGAGGTTTATGGCTTTTGTTATTTGTTGTATTTGCCGAGACAGGATTATTTTTTGGATTTTTTTTCCCGGGCGATAGTTTGTTATTTGTTGCAGGCATTTTTGCTCATAAAATGGAAGACGGAAGCCCCGGTCTGGCAAATGAGTTTTTAAGCAGAATCGGGTTAGGGGGTATTCATAGTGAATGGATTGATTTGTTTACGTTAGTTGGATTAATATCACTCGCAGGTATTATGGGTAATGTGGTTGGTTATCGGTTTGGGAAAAAAATAGGCCCGGCCATGTTTCACTGGCCCGATAAATTTTTATTTAAAAAAAGATACTTACACCAGGCACATGATTTTTATGAAAAACATGGAGTTTTAGCTATTGTAGGAGCCAGGTTTTTGCCCCTGATAAGAACTTTTGCTCCCATTATTGCAGGCATCGTAGAAATGGATAAAAAAATGTTTAGCTTCTATAATATTATCGGTTGTATTGCCTGGGTAATGAGTATGGTATTTGCCGGCTATTTTTTGCAAAAATGGATACTTAGTCAATTTGGATTTGACTTAAAACAACATTTGGAAATAATTGTGCTGGCTATTGTACTGGTAACAACGGCTCCCGTAATAATAAAATTATTTATGGGTAAAAAAAGAACCTCCAATACCCCATCTCAAAACTCTTAATCCGCATGAATAAACAAAGTCAATCTATTTTTAATCTTGCTGTAATTGTAGCAGCATTAGGTTATTTTGTGGATATATACGATTTACTCCTCTTCGGAATTATACGTGTAAAAAGTCTTACCTCTCTTGGCCTGGATGGCACTCAGGTACGGGACAGTGGCGAATTTATTATTAGTATTCAAATGGCTGGGTTGCTTATTGGTGGCATTATTTGGGGAGTAATGGGAGATAAAAAGGGTAGATTGAGTGTGTTATTTGGTTCAATTATTTTATACTCTTTGGCAAACATAGCTAACGGTTTTGTACAAACTGTAAATCAATATGCATTGGTACGATTTATTGCAGGTGTTGGGTTGGCAGGTGAGTTAGGGGCTGGTATTACCTTGGTGAGCGAATCACTACCGAAAGATAAAAGGGGCATTGGTACTTCTTTGGTAGCCGGTATCGGGCTGATTGGGGCGGTAGTAGCTTTTTTTATTTCTCAGGAATTTGATTGGCGTGTCTGTTATTTTATCGGTGGGGGTTTAGGTTTGCTATTGTTGGTACTCCGTGTTTCTGTTTTTGAAAGCGGGCTGTACAAGCAGGTAAAAGAAATGAAAGTCAGCAGGGGTAATTTTTTTATGTTTTTTACGAATGGAGCAAGATTTAAAAAGTATCTTTTGAGTATTTTAATAGGATTACCTACCTGGTACGTTATTGGTATCTTGGTTTCTTTTTCAAAAGAATTTGCCGGCCCGGATAATTTAAATATACAAGGTGTGGTAGATCCGGGCAGATCAATTATGTATGCGTATGCTGCCATCTCCGCCGGAGATATATTAATTGGTTTGGTTAGCCAGTGGCTGAAAAGCCGTAAAAAGGCTTTGTATATTTTTTATGCCATTACCTCGTTATTCATGATATTATTTTTCACCCAGAAAAATGGCAGCGCAGCACAGATGTATTTAATATGTGCAGGGCTTGGTTTTGGTACCGGATTCTGGGCCATATTTGTTACAATGGGCGCCGAACAATTCGGCACTAATTTAAGAGCTACGGCTGCAACCACTATCCCTAATATGGTACGAGGTTCTTTACCTTTAATAATTCTTTTGTTTAAAGGCTTACGGGGGTCGTTCGATTATGTAACTGCCGGTTGGGTTACGGGTATAATTATCATGTGTGTTACCATTACGGCTTCTTTATTATCGGAAGAAACTTTTCATAAGGATTTAAATTATGTAGAAGTAGAAGAAATGATGCCTTAAAAAATAATTAATAATTATACATGGGTAATTATTAATTGAATTATATGAAAATTTTAATCATACGGTTTAGTTCTATAGGCGATATTGTTTTAACCACACCCATTATACGCTGTTTAAAAAAACAGGTACCAATGGTCCAAATTCATTTTGCTGTAAAAAAATCTTTTGCAACAGTTGTTGAATCCAATCCGTATATAGATAAAGTTCATGTTCTGGATAATAATTTACAATTACTAATAGCTGATTTAAAGAAGGAAGGCTTTGATTATATTATTGACCTGCACAAAAATATTCGTACGTTACGAATTAAAAATGCTTTGAATACAGTAGCTTCTTTTTCTTTTAATAAAATTAATATTGAAAAATGGTTGCTCACTGCAATGAAAATAAATATACTGCCCCAAAAGCATATTGTGGACAGGGAATTTGAAGCTGCCAAACATTTTCAAATAATAAATGATGGGAAAGGGCTGGATTATTTTATTCCTGAAAAAGACCTGGTGAAGGAGACCGATATACCCACTTCTCACATGCATGGATATATTGGAATTGCTATTGGAGGTGCACACGCTACTAAAAAAATGCCCGTTGATAAATTAAAAGAGCTTTGCAGTAAAATTGAGCATCCTATTATGTTATTGGGTGGGAAGGAAGATTATGAAAACGGACAAATTATTGCTTCTATTGATTCTATTAAGATTTATAATGCCTGCGGTAAATTTAATTTAAACGAAAGCGCAGACCTGGTTCGGAAAGCGAAAATTATTATTTCACATGATACAGGGCTGATGCATATAGCGGCTGCATTTAAAAAACCAATCATTTCCGTGTGGGGAAATACGATTCCCGGTTTTGGTATGTACCCTTATTATGGCATATCCGAGACCAAGAATAAAATATTTGAAATAAATAATTTAAGATGTCGCCCCTGTTCAAAAATCGGCTTTCAAAAATGTCCAAAAAAACATTTTAAATGTATGATGCAGCAGGATATTGACGGAATGGTGGCCACGGTGGAAGAGTGGTTGAGTCAATCAATAGCTACCGTATAAACAAAAGCAGGCATTAACTTAGGAAGGGTTGAATAATGCTTTTAATTCAGTTGCATCATCCGGTTTCATTTTCCCACCTAATATTAACCGTATTTGTCTTCTCCGTAATGCCCCGTCAAATAACCGCTTTTCATCCTCTGTTTCGGGAGTTAGTTGTGGAATAGGTCTTGGCTTACCGTTAGGATCTAATGAAACAAAAGTGTAATAGGCTTCGTTGCTTTTATACTTAAATTGTTGCAAAGCGTCTTCGCCCCACACATTCATATGCACTTCCATGGAAGAATTAAAAGCACGGGTTACCCTTGCTTCTATGTGTACTACATTACCCAGCTTTATTGGGTTTTCAAAAGAAATATTATCAACAGAAGCGGTTACCACCGGTGTACCACAGTGTTTCATGGCAGCCAGGGCTGCCGCAATGTCCATCCAATACATTAAACGGCCTCCCATTAAATTTCCAAATGTATTTGTATCATTTGGTAAAACCAGTTCTGTCATCACCACTTGTGAGTCAGATGGCTTTTTATCGGTTTTTGCTTTCATTGTAAGGCGATTTAAAATAACTCTGTCCCCGATGATACGTTACAGAATTAAATTTTATATAATCAGCATAGCATCTCCGTAACTAAAGAAACGATATTTATCTTTTATCGCTTTTTTATAAGCCTCCATTGCCAGGTCGTAACCGGCAAAGGCACAAGCCATAATAAGTAACCCGGTTTTAGGCAGGTGAAAGTTGGTAATTAGTGAATCAGCAATGTTAAAGTCATAAGGTGGATGAATAAAGATGTTTGTCCAGCCTTCAGATGGTTTTAAAAAACGTTGAGCGGTAAATGATGACTCCAATGCCCGCATGGTAGTAGTACCTACTGAGCAAATGCGACTATTATTTTCCCTTGCTTTGTTTACAATTTTGCAGGCAAAATCATCAATCTTATAATATTCCGCATCCATTTTATGTTTACTCAAATCTTCCACTTCAATTGGGCGAAAGGTACCCAATCCGGTATGCAAAGTAATTTCAGCAAAGCGAATACCCTGAATTTCCAGTCGTTTAATTAATTCTTTACTAAAGTGCAAACCTGCTGTAGGTGCTGCCACGGCTCCTTCATGTTTGGCATAAACGGTTTGGTATCTTTCTTTATCTTCTTCGTCCGGTTTGCGCTTGATGTACTTAGGTAGCGGAGTTTCACCCAGCTTTTCTAAAATTGCCCGAAATTCGGCGTCACTACCATCGAATAAAAAACGAATCGTTCTGCCACGGCTGGTCGTGTTATCAATTACCTCTGCAATTAAATCGTCTGTATCTCCAAAGTATAATTTATTACCTACTCGTATTTTACGGGCGGGGTCAACAATTACATCCCACAACCGATTGGGCTTATTTAGTTCCCGGAGCAGAAATACTTCGATTTTGGCGCCTGTTTTTTCTTTTCGGCCATACATACGGGCAGGAAATACTTTGGTATTATTTACCACAAATACATCTTTATCATTAAAGTATTCCATAACATCGCGAAAAGTGCGATTTTCTATTTGTCCGGTTTTGCGGTGTACCACCATCAGGCGGCTTTCGTCTCTTTGTTTAGTAGGGTGTTGGGCAATAAGATTGAGGGGTAAATCAAACGTAAATTGAGATAGTTTCATTACTACAGGGTTTTTAAATTTAATGCTTTTTGTAACAAACCCTGTGCTTAATAGATATCCGGATTAACCAGAAGTATTATCGTACCTGGTCTTACGGCACCAGGTTTGTTTAGCAAAAAAGGCAATTTTAAGGCCGCAAAAGTACTATTTTTTTAATCAAAATCAGGTTTTTTATTACGTACTTTATTTTTTCTATGTATTTGCAGATAACTGTTATAAACACTTCTTTTTGAGTAGAATACATCTGCAAAACACGCTCTTAAACACGCAAACAGCTTTTAGAAGATATCCATTTCTAACACAAATATCTATTTAAAACAGAGTTCAGGTAAATAGCAATTGTTTAACGCTGAGGTTTATTAAGCAACAAATCCCCTGGGAATTGATGAGATTAGTTGCTGTGTGTATTCTTTACTGGCATGATAATATATTTCATTAGCTGTACCTTCTTCTTCAATCCTGCCTTTATTCATTACAATAATGCGATCACTTATATAGCGAACTACTGAAAGGTCATGAGAGATAAAAATAGCAGTAAACCCAAAATCTTTTTTTAAATCATTCAACAGGTTTAATATTTGTGCCTGCACACTTACATCTAAGGCGGAAACAGATTCATCGCAAATAATAAATGACGGGTTTAATGCCAATGTTCTGGCTATGCAAATCCGTTGTCGTTGTCCACCACTGAATTCATGCGGATACCGGTTAAAATGCTCGGGTTTTAAGTTTACTTTCTCCAGTAATTCCATTACTTTATCTTTTCGCTGTTTTTCATTCGACAAAATCCTGTGCACTTTTAAAGGTTCAATGATTGTAGTACCAATGGTAAGACGTGGATTCAGAGAAGAATAAGGATCCTGAAAAATGATTTGAATTTCTTTTCTCAAAACTCTTAATTCTTCTTTTGAATAAGATGCTAAATCTTTACCATCAAAAAGAATGGTACCCGAAGTAGGTTCTATCAAACGTAATAGAGTTCTGCCTAAGGTTGATTTACCACAACCGCTTTCGCCAACCAAACCCAGTGTTTCTCCTTTTATTACATTAAAACTTACGTTATCAACTGCTTTTACATATTCTGAGGGTTTGCTGAGAAATTTTTTTTTGGAGGGAAACCATACGTTGAGATTTTTTACTTCTATCAATGGTATATTGTTCAAAAGATGATTATCGCCTTCTGCTTGTTGTCTATTTGTAATTGGCAGATTTTCTTCGGCAGTTGGCAAACGGTTATCATTATTCGTAAAATCGGCTATGGTTAATAGTCTTTCTCCTTTATTATATAGCGCCGGTCTGCAAGAAAGTAGGGCTTTGGTGTACCAGTGTACGGGGTGTTTAAATATTTCATTTACTGTTCCTTCTTCCACTATTTCTCCCCGATACATTACAACAACACTGTCTGCTATTTCTGCTACCACACCCAGGTCGTGAGTAATAAAAATTACACTCATATTTTCCTGTTGCTGCAATTCTTTAATTAAGCGCAAAATTGTTTTTTGAACTGTTACATCTAACGCTGTAGTTGGTTCATCGGCAATTAATAAAGAGGGAGAACAACTCATGGCCATGGCAATCATCACCCGCTGCTTTTGCCCTCCGCTTAACTGGTGTGGATAACGGTTGAAGATCCCGGTTGGGTCAGGTAATTTAACTTTTTCGAATAACTGAATTGTTTTTTGAAAAGCTTCTTTTTTTGATGTTTTTTGGTGCAGTTTAATAGTCTCCATAACCTGGCTGCCACAGGTATATACCGGGTTTAAAGAAGTCATTGGTTCCTGAAAGATCATGGCTATTTCATTGCCTCGTATTTTTTGCAGTTCTTTGGGAGGTATTTTTAATAAGTCAACCACATCGTTATTGTTCCTGGTAAAAAGAACTTCTCCATTGGTATAAATTGCCGGAGGGGTTGGCAGCAATTGTAATATTGAGAGTGCGGTAACCGATTTGCCTGATCCGCTTTCACCTACAATAGCGGTAATTTTTCCACGGGCAACATTAAATGAAATGTTTTTTACGGCGGCAGATTTTGTTTCATCCGATGCAAAATCTACCTGGAGATTTTTTATTTGAAGAAGGGGCTGCATTAAAACTTTAAGTGACGTACGGTCAATCCGTCATTTATCAATTGCTTTAGCGAGTCAATTCCGATTTTCAAATGGTTTTCTACATATGTTTCAGTAACTTTTTTATCGCTTTCTTCAGTTTTAACTCCTTCCGGAATCATAGGCTGATCGCTGACCAGGAGTAGAGCACCTGTAGGAATTTTATTATAAAACCCTACTGTAAAGATTGTTGCCGTTTCCATGTCTATAGCATAAGCTCTTACTTCTTGTAAATACTCTTTAAACTTTTCATCATGCTCCCATACACGGCGATTGGTGGTATAAACAGTACCAGTCCAGTAGTCCACCTCATAATCACGAATGGTGGTAGAAACGGCTTTTTGAAGAGCAAAGGCCGGTAACGCAGGAACTTCTTCAGGAAGGTAATCATTGGATGTCCCTTCTCCTCTGATGGCGGCTATTGGTAAAATTAAATCACCAAGTTTGTTTCTTTTTTTTAGACCTCCGCATTTACCTAAAAACAAAACGGCTTTCGGCTCAACAGCTGTTAACAAATCCATGATTGTGGCGGCAGTAGGACTACCCATTCCAAAATTAATAATGGTAATATCATTTGCTGTAGCACACTGCATGGGTTTATCTTCGCCAATTACTTGCACACCATTCCATTGGGCAAACATTTTTACATAATTGCTGAAATTGGTAAGCAAGATGTATTTGCCAAAGTTTTCTGTTTTCTCACCTGTGTATCTTGGGAGCCAGTTTTGTACTATTTCTTCTTTTGTTTTCATATCCAGTCAAAAGGCTTTTGTGTTGTTTAATCCTGTAAATTTAACTCATTTAGTTTTTGATTATGATAAAAATTGTATTTCCATCGTATTCCTTTAAAGTTAAAAAAGAAAATGAGAAAGAGTGGATTTTTGATGAAATTCGAAAGCAGTGGGTTCGGTTAACACCGGAGGAATGGGTGCGTCAAAATTTTATACGTTATCTTATTGATGAGAAAATGTATCCCGCTTCACTTATAGCAATTGAAAAAGAGATTAAACTTAATGATTTGAATAAACGTTGCGATATTGTTGTATATAACAGGCAATTGCAGCCCTGGCTCATGGTGGAATGTAAAAGCATGAATGAGGTACTGAATGAAAAAGCGTCTTTACAAATATTACGTTATCAGGTTGCTTTACCGGTAATCTATCTCATTATCACTAATGGGCAATATTGTTACGGACTTAAAAGAGTGGACAATGAACTAAAAGAAATTAATGAATTGCCGGATTACGCTTCGTAAAACTTTACTTTTTTTTCCCTCAAAAAGTTTTTAATTACATCTACATGAACGCATTGGCCTAAATGAATAAAGGAGTAGTCGGTTACTTTTTTGTGTTTATTATTAATAAGTATTTCTTTGTCCACCATGTCAAAACCCAGGTGAAGATGTTTTGTAGAGAATTGCATACCATAAATGACCCCATTTTGGTTAAAAAGCGGACCTCCGCTTTGACCAAGTAAACCCGGAGTACTTAATTCAATACCGGAAATACCCTTTTTATCTGCCAGAAAGCGAGTAACCATGCCATCCAAAGGAAAAATAGGGGAGGAAGACATTCCTTCTTTTGTCCACTCAATATCATCTGTGGTTTCGTTAAACCGATAATTAGTAAATTCAGGGAAGGGAAATCCTAAACGACATAAAGAATCTCCCTGCTTAATCTTATTGCTGTCTTTTAAAAATGTTGCAAAATTATTATATCGTAATTGGGAATATCCGTTAAAACGAATAATGCCTAAATCATATTCAGGGTGCATATCACATGTAAATCCGCTCATCTTATCAACACAGTCCATGAAAGTTGTTTTTATTTGAACAATGGAACTTTCGTCGTAGTGATATTTTAATTCAAGACCTTTTAAATTTTTCTTGTACTTACTATCGTGGGGAATTTTATTTCTTTCATCTGCAAATTGCTTAAACCGGGTATTTTTATTATTACCATCCAGGATACTGGTTAAAATATGCTTACAGGTAATGGCACAGGCTTCTTCGTTTACAAAAAAGAGGGTACCTGCTGCTGGTATTATTTGTTTGCTTCCGTAAGTTCTGACTATAGAATGGACAGGGCGAGTGAAATCAGATACTTTTGTGATAGCGTTTGCAAACATTGTTTCTTTATTGATGGATAGCCAACACAGGAACGGAGGTATGGTAAATCAACTCTTTTGCATAATCATTGCCCAATACTCTGCTCAATAAAGAGTGATGCTTGGGTACAATTAATATCAAATCAATATTATAATCCGCCGCAAACTGATTAATAGCTTCATGAAAGCTGAACCAACGCATAAAAGTAAACTCCGGATTATATTCTTTCAACATATCACTTAGTTTTTGACGACCTTTTTCATAATTTTCATTTAATGTAATATAATGATTGCTATCTACATTAATAACGTGCAGGTTGGCCTTAAATAAGGCCATTACCATTTTTATATAAGCAATAGGCGTAGATTCCAAATCATTAAAATCGGTAGTGAAAGCTACATTTTTAATCCCATTAAATTTAGCATTGGGAGGAATAATTAATACAGGGCAAACATTTTTTTCGGCCATTTTTAATGTATTGCTACCGATTAAAGTCTGGGCAACCGGAGAGCGACCGGTGATACCCATGATAATTAAGGTAGCAGCTTTTTGAAAAGCCAGTCTGTCAAGGCAGTCAATAAGATCATCCCCCTTTTCTTTTATTACTTCTACGTTAGAAACCCCTTTTTCCCGGAATTCATTTTTCAAGCTTTCCAGATAGTCTTTAGAAGTCTCAGATTCTTCTATCTTATCAAACATATTATACAAGACCACTTTAGAGTCGGCCTGATTTGTAAGCATGGCTGCTGCATAACGAGCAGCATTTAATGAAGTTTCAGAAAAATCTACTGGAATAATTACGTTTTTTAGAGCCATAAACTTGCTTTCCCCTTTTTTCTTAAACGGTAAATTTAGGATTATCTGTGTAAATAATAATAATTGATAAAGATTAACGGTTATTTTTAGTTTAATGAGTGGGATAAGGTTTTTTACTAAGCAGGCCCGGGAAGATAAAGCTTGAATTGTTGCTTACAAAGCCATTTTGTAGTTACGATTATTGACTTGTTCACGTCCGGAAGTAATAACTCTTGCGTCAATAAAGTTTTACAAATTATTCTTGTAAAAATAAAACACTCCCCCCGTAAATGCAGGAGAAGTGTTTTTAATCGCTTTGTATAGTGTCGGGTTAGTAGTAATCTAGTGACCCGGATTATGATCATTTTCCCTGTCTTTATCATAGGCCCGAATGATTGCCTTTACCAGTTTGTGGCGTACAACGTCTTCTTCATCCAATTCAATATGTGCAATGCCATCAATGTTACGCAAAATACGGGTTGACTTTACTAATCCACTTTTTTGATTTTTAGGTAAATCAATCTGGGTCAGGTCGCCTGTGATAATGGCTTTTGCATTAGCGCCAATACGGGTAAGAAACATTTTAATTTGTAAATCCGTAGCGTTTTGCGCTTCATCTAAAATGATAAAAGCATTATCTAAAGTACGGCCACGCATGTAAGCCAGTGGCGCTATTTCAATTACACGGGTACTCATATAATAGCCAAGCTTATCGGCCGGAATCATGTCGTCTAATGCATCATAAAGTGGGCGCAGATAAGGGTCAATTTTTTCTTTTAAATCACCGGGTAAAAAACCAAGACTTTCCCCTGCTTCTACTGCCGGGCGGGTTAAAATAATTTTTTTAACAGCTTTATTTTTTAAAGCTCTTACAGCCAATGCCACAGCCGTATAGGTTTTACCCGTACCAGCAGGGCCAATGGCAAAAACAATATCATTTTTGTCGGTAGCCTGCACCATTTTTTTTTGGTTGGCTGTTCTGGCACGTACTGTTTTTCCATTAGGGCCAAATACCAGCACCTCATTAGGGTGTCGTTCGGCAAAATGATCAATGGTTTCCTGGTCGTCACCGCCAAGAATTTGCTCGTAATAATTTTCGCTAAGGTGGCCGTTGCGTTCTAAGTAAGAAATAATGAGATCAATTTTTTCCCTGGCGTTTTCCACCTGCTCAGGTGATCCGCTGAGTTTTAATTGTGTGCCACGGGAGAGGATCTTTAACAAAGGGAATTTTTTCTTTAAGATGTCAAACTTTCCGTTATTTACCCCAAAAAACTCAATCGGGTTAACGGTTTCAAGGCTAATAATTGTTTCAGTCAATGGGCTATAATTTTAGTTAATAAAACAAGGCACCAATTGTACGAACTAACTGTACATGTTCCATCCATTTCAAATATAATCCATAACAATTGTATTATCCTAAAGTTACTTATTCACAGGCTGTGAATAAAGAAAATGACATAAATATTTAGTTAAGAAAATATCTGTTTTATGTTATCTATGATTATGAAATCATTAGCTCTTATTATAGGACTTTGCGGATAACTCGTAAATGATTGAAATGCTATTGTCTAATATGTAGCGCAGGAGTAGTTATTATTTTGTAAGGGTTACTTTCGCATAAGATAAAACTTGTACTTTTTAAGTCGGTTTTTATTGAAAGGGTAAATTATTTATCGGGTAGTATTACATCAGACTAATATCAGTAACTTGATCGGTTTGGATAGTGATTGAAATGAATTCTGTTAACAATTTGCTGGTAAATCGTTTGATATTTTCTTTAAATTTGACAATTGACGTTTAAATACTAACATGACATTGGAATTTAATAAAATATTACAAGGTGATTGTTTAGAAGTTATGCGACAACTTCCTAGCGGTAAGATAGATTTGATAGTTACTTCCCCACCATACAATCTAAAAAACTCGACTGGGAATGGAATGAAAGATGGACGGGGCGGAAAATGGAAAAACGCGGAATTGGTAAATGGATACAGCCACCACAGTGACTGTATGCCACATGAAGAATATGTGAAGTGGCAACGAGATTGCTTAACAGAAATGTTGCGCTTGATACCCGATAATGGAGCAATATTTTATAATCATAAATGGCGTGTGCAAGACGGGCTTCTTCAGGACAGACATGATATTGTAAGTGGATTTCCAATTAGACAAATAATTATTTGGAGGCGTAAAGGAGGTATTAATTTTAACGCAGGTTATTTTTTGCCTACTTATGAGGTTATTTATTTAATTGCAAAGCCGGAATTTAAACTTGTTCCAAAATCTAACGCCTTCGGTGATGTTTGGGAGTTTAAGCAAGAGATGAACAATCCCCATCCGGCGCCCTTTCCAGTCGCTTTGATAGACCGCATTATTTCTTCAACTTATGCTAAAACTGTTTTAGACCCTTTTATGGGCTCGGGGACGACTGCAATAGCCGCTTTGATCAATGAGAGAAAGTATTTAGGAATTGAGCTTTCACCAGAATATGTGATTATGGCTGAAAAACGCATTTCTAAATTTCAAAGTCAGGGCAAAATTAAATTCCTACATAAAGAAATAGAAGCGTGAAAGCAACAGAAATTCTGAGCGATATACAAAATCGTTGGCACAATGTTTATTGGTTTTCAAGAATGTTAATCAATAATGACAAATATATTGCCATCGGAAAGGAGCCTAGATTGTTATCGTTACTTGCGAGTAGCTTGCGACTTGTTGCAAAGGAAAGTAAAGGAAAGAATACTTTAGCGTTGCAAAAGCAAACTCTTCGAAACATTATTGAAGAACGGTACAAAAAGACTGCTTCAAAAGATAACAGAGTTCAAAGAATGTTACTGGAGTTGGACAAAGAAATTACTGCAATTGAGGATATGGATGTTTTTATAATGACCTGTGAGAATATAATGCTTCCACTTTACCAGGCTATTTCAAACATTCCAAGTGATGATAAGGAATTTACATTAAATATTGCTAAATCTTATCTTGATATTCAAGGGGAGCGGGGACTTTCGACTATTATTTCTCTATGGGATGACCTTGGGGTAAAAGGTTGTTTGACAGCAGAGAGAACGGAAATAGTAAGAACATTTACGACTCTGCGAATACTACTTACCAAAGACAAATATATATCAGAAGAAGAAAAAGATATTGTGCTTACTGCATTTACGCAGGAATTTGAAAGACGAGCAGCACAAAAAAGAAAGAAAAGGGCAGGTGGAAGTTTAGAGGATGTAACCGATTTTATTTTGGAGTACTATAAAATAAAAAGAGCAAAAGCGCCTTCTCATTTTCAGGCAGACCTTGAAGTAGATAATTGGGTAAGAGCGAAAGACGGTTGGCTTATCGGTATTTCTTGCAAACGGACTATTCGTGAACGTTGGAAAAATGTGAGTAGTAGTACCGAGGTTTACAACCGGTTTAAAGTTAAAAATATATTTCATGTTGTGACTTTTGATGAAGATTTATCAGACGAGAAATTAACCTTACTTGGAGAGCAAAGGCAGATTTTTTATTTGTCTGATAATAGCAGGCGTTTGAAATATGCGAGAGAACATGTTGGGCTTAAAAACTATGTAAGGCCAATTTCACAACTAATAAATGATATACGTATGGAGATGAGATGAAAGATTAGTCAGTATAAAACGATTGCGTGTATTGCTTATCCTCTAATGTTAATTTTTAAGAACAGAGAGCAATAATTTTAAAGGTGGCTACCGGTAAATTAATAAACTGTTTTTCGTTTTCCGCTTTCAAAATCGCTGAAGATAAATGCCCCCAGGTTATCTAATGTTGCAAAAAAAGCCTTACCGTGATTCATCTCTGTAAATTCTTTTACAAAACGCTGCAAATAGGGGTCTGTGGCAATCATAAAAGTAGTAATAGGTATTTTCAATTTTTTACATTGAGCAGCAAGGCTCATGCAGCGATTCACTATTTTTCTGTCTAAACCAAAGCTGTTTTTATAATAACGTTTACCAATTTTTAAGCAGGTAGGCTTCCCGTCTGTTATCATAAAAATTTGTTTATTGGCATTTTTTCTTCTTCTTAAAATGTCCATTGCCAATTCTAACCCTGCTACGGTATTTGTATGATAGGGGCCTACATTTAAATATGGAACATCTTTTAGTTCGATAGGCCAGGCATCGTTTCCAAATACTACAATATCCAGAGTATCTTTTGGATATTTGGTGGTAATTAATTCTCCCAAAGCCATAGCCACTTTTTTGGCGGGTGTAATTCTATCTTCTCCGTACAAAATCATAGAGTGAGAAATGTCAATCATTAGCACTGTAGAAGTTTGCGTCTTAAAGTCTGCTTCTCTTATTTCCAGGTCATCTTCTCTCATGGTAAAACTTTCGATGCCATGATTAATTTGTGCGTTTCGGATGGAGCTCGTAAAATCAATTTGTTCCAGCATATCGCCAAACTGAAAAGGTCTTGTTTCGGAATTTATTTCATCGCCTTGGCCTGGCTTAAATGTTTGATGATTGCCCTGAGTTGTTTTTTTAAGTTTACCAAAAATTTCTTCCAGCGAACGTTTGCGAATGCCTTGCTCAGTTTTAGGAGTTATTTTTATTTCGCCATTTACGCTGTTTTCTTCTATATAACCTTTTTCTTTTAACTCATCTATAAAATCACCCATGCCATAATCCGGATTGGTAAGTTCATAATCTCGGTCCATTTGGTTCATCCAATTTAAAGCTTCTCCCACATCACCGCTGGTATAGGTTAACAATTGCAGAAAAATATCCAGCAACTGCTCAAATTTTGTTTTGCCCTTTTGCGAGGGATCGAATTTTGAAAAATGATAACCAATCATCACTTGTAATATCGGTAATAATTTATAACAAAAAAAATCCTCCCGTTGTTTGGAAGGATTTTTAACGGTAATATAAATTCTTTTATTTGGCCGTATCAGTTTTTGGTTTCAAACTGTCCGGGGTAATCACTTTTTCCGGGTATTTGCCAGCCTGTGTTTTTTGTGTAATTTCTACTTGCTGAATAAATTGCTTGAGCCTGTCTCTTTCATATCTGAATTGATCACCCAATCTGTCCTTAGATTCGAGTACCTCATAATATTTTAGCTGCTGGCGTGAATCTTTTAAAATAGCAGTGGCAATTTTGTCTCCTAATTCTTTATCCCCGGCACGATAAGCTTCCTGGGCTAAATAGAAGGTTGATTCATTATGATCATTTCCTCTGGACATCATAGCGTAGGGCAAGCTGGATGGGTCGGTAAGCGAGTCAATTTTATGCAAAACCTTTTTTGCATCCTCATAACGTTCTTGGTTATTTAAAACCTGTGCTAACTGGGCAAATGTAGAACGTATGTTTAAGATATAGCTTCGATTTACTTCGTCAAAATAAACACCTTTCTTTTGGGCGCCCCCGGTTTTAAACTTAGTCATTAATTTTTCCATTGCCCAGTTTGTATTAATCGGGTCACCCTCTTTTGGTATGAGCCTCCAGCACATACCATCTAAACGTAAAAACTTACCGAAGCCCAAACTGCTATAGGGGGAGGTGAAATAAATGGGGCGTTTCCATTTGTTGGCTGCTATTATATTCAGAATGGCAGTTTCACTTTTATCCAGCCCTGCTTTGCCGGGCAATTCAAACAACATTTCGCTGACAGCACTGTCATTGGCATTTAATGTTCCATTCTTTTTTACCAGTTCTACGTCAACAGGTACTTTTACTTTTCTGGCAGGATAAATATTCAACCATTCGTCCCGAAATTGGAACATATTTTTAGTGTCTTCGCTACCGGCAATTTTATCCATCATGGTATATAAATCAATATATATGTTTTCGGGAAATCCTTTTTGAGGTGCGTAGTAAATGAAGTTACGTTTTTCACCGGCAATTTTGTCTTCACTCCAAATTACATCAATGGGATCGCTTTCATTTATTTTATATCGTAATTGGTTTATGTACCAGTCAATGCCCAATAAACTCGTATTAATAACTCGTATATCAGGACGAACGCCCATTACTTCCTGGGCAAACCACAATGGATAGGTATCGTTATCGCCAAAAGTGAAAAGGATGGCATTTTTATCGCAACTTTCCAGGTAATCTGTAGCCAGATCCAATGCGATTGTTTTCTGGCTGCGGTCATGATCGTCCCATTCCTGCTGCGCCATTAATACAGGTACAGCCAGGGTACACAATGCTGCAGCAGCAATATGTGATGATCCTTTTAAAATTTTATCAAACCATTCTTTAACCATTAAAACTCCGATTCCAATCCATACTGCAAATGCATAAAAACTCCCTACGTATGCATAGTCACGTTCGCGGGGTTGGTTACCCGGTTGATTTACATAGACGATGATAGCAAAGCCTGTAAAGAAAAACAATAAAAAGTTTACGAAGAAGTCATGACGGTTTCGCTTGTAATGATAAATAATACCAATAATACCCAGTATGAGTGGTAAAGCGTATAACTTATTTCTTCCTTTGCTATTTTTTATGCTATCCGGTAAGCTACTGTCTCCGGGATAGAAAATATCGTCAATAAAAGATATTCCGGTAATAGCACCTCCATCTCTTATTCCACCAAATCCCTGCATATCATTTTGCTTACCCATAAAATTCCAAAGAAAATAACGGAGGTACATAGTGTTAAACTGGTATCCTACAAAATATTTTACATTGTCTCCAAAATTGGGTTCACGTTCCCAACTTACCTCACCGGTTTGACGATCCTGGTATTTTTGAATACCCACCCAGTTTGCGTAAAAAGTAGCATGATAAGTTGGAGCACGATCATCACTGCTCCACATACGAGGAAAGAAATGTTTGGCTGTTGAGGGGAACTGTGGCGTTTTTTCAATACCAATTGGGGTATATTTGTCTTTCCCTCTTGCATAACGCATGCTGCCTTCTTTAAATACTACTTGTCCCTGATCATCTCTTTCATATTCATCAGTAAAGTATTGGCCATATAAAACAGGAAAATCGCCATATTGCTCACGGCCAAGGTAACCTTGTAGCGAAAAGGGGTTATCCACATTATACATATCAATTGCCGGATTGGCATTAGAGCGGACTAATGTAGTGAGATAGGTAGAGTAACCGATTAGTACAAACGTAAAACACCATAAACCCAAACGCAAAAATTTCCAGTCTTTTTTAGCAGCAATTCTCAGGCCTATAAAGATCAGAGCAGCCATTAGTATAAAGAAAAATATAAAACCGCTAAAAAAGGGTAATCCCAAAGTGTTTACGAAAGGAACATCTAATTTACCGGCAGCTTTAATTGTCCATTGTATTACGGCCACCTGCGTTACTCCCAATACAATACACCCCATTGCAAAGGCTGCTACTGTACCCCATGCCGTAACTTTATAGCGTTTAAAATAGTATAACATTACAATGGCTGGAATACAAAGCAAACTTAGCAAGTGCACGCCTATTGATAATCCTATTAAATAAAATATTAAAATAAGCCATTTGTCAGCACCGGGTCTGTCTGCCTGTTCTTCCCATTTAAGAGCAGCCCAAAATACAATGGCTGTAAAAAAGGAAGACATGGCATAAACCTCGCCTTCTACAGCGGAAAACCAGAAAGAGTCGGAAAAAGTATAGGCCAATGCACCAACAACACCAGCGGTCATAACAGAAAACAGTTGAGTACCTGTTAAAGCTGCTCCATTTTTTTGTAACAGTTTACGGCCAAAGTGAGTGATGGTCCAAAATAAAAATAAAATAGTGAAACCGCTTGCTAAAGCCGATAGCAAGTTACCACCAATGGCCGGGTTAGCGGGGAACCAAATCATAAACAAACGCTGCAATAATATTTGCAGAGGTGCTCCCGGGGGATGTGGAATTTGCAGCTTATAGCCACAGGAAAGAAACTCCCCACAGTCCCACAAACTTCCGGTTGCTTCCATAGTAAGAATATACACGCCACAAGCAAATAACCCAACAATCCATCCAACAATGTTATTAATGCGGTTAAAATTCATAAACAGGTTTTTTGAAAGGTAGCAAACCTACAAGAATTTGCCCTATAAACAAAACGAAGATGGTTAAAATTAAACTATTAAAATTATATGCATGGGCTTAAGTATATGCCAGATTCCATATACATTATTATTTCAATAGCTTTTAAACGACATTATTTGTTTCTTGTAATTTTTGTTTCCTGATTCTTTATCTTGCACTAATTCAATTGACTGCTATGATAAAAGATAAAATTTTGGTTATAGGCGCCAGTGGCCAGATAGGAGTTGAACTTACGCTTGCTTTACGAAAAATTTATGGCAATGCCAATGTGGTAGCTTCTGATTTAAGAGAACAAAATCCCTTGTTGGAGGGAACCGGTCCTTATGTAAGCCTGGATGTGATGAATAAAGAAATGCTGCATGTACAGGTTATTCGCCAAAATTTTACACATATATATTTATTAGCGGCTATTCTTTCTGCTACAGGAGAGAAAAATCCTCATTTGGCCTGGAATCTTAATATGGCTGGTTTACTTAATGTGTTGGATATTGCACGGGAAGAAAATATTCATAAAGTTTATTGGCCAAGTTCTATTGCCGTTTTTGGCCCTTCTTCACCAAAGCAAAATTGCCCGCAGCAAACAATTATAGAGCCAACCACAGTTTATGGGATTAGTAAGTATGCCGGCGAATTTTGGTGTAATTACTTTTATAATCGTTATGGAGTGGATGTCAGAAGTATCCGGTACCCCGGTTTAATAAGTTATAAATCTGCCCCTGGTGGTGGGACGACTGACTATGCAGTGGAAATTTTTCATGAAGCATTGAGTGAAAAACATTATGATTGTTTTTTGAATGAGGATACTTATTTACCAATGATGTATATGCCTGATGCCATTCGGGCAACGATTGAATTAATGGAGGCTCCGGCAGAAAAAATTTCTGTGCGAACATCATATAATCTTGCTGCCATGAGTTTTTCTCCAAAAGAAATTTCGGCTGAAATAAAAAAACATATTCCTGATTTTTCTATCAGCTATAAGCCGGATTATCGTCAACATATTGCTGATAGCTGGCCCCAAAGTATAGATGATTCCATAGCCAGAAAAGACTGGGGTTGGAAAGAAGAGTATAATTTAAGCAGAATGACGAAAGATATGTTAGATAACCTTCGCTAAACGCTTTGTTAATTTTAAAAGATATTATTTACCTGTCTTTTTGCTGACAATGCTTATTTTTCGCTTTTGCGTAAGATTGTAACTTAAATCTGTATGATGAAAAAACGAATGGTATTGACTTTGGTATTGTTTTATTCGGTTATTACTTTTTCTCAAGTAAAATCGGGTATTTACCGGGCAATTTTATTTAGACAAGATGGGAATCAGGTTGTTTTTAATTTTGAATGGAGGCGTGAGGGAAAAAAGAATGTTATCCATGTTCTGAATGCGTCAGAAAGAATTCGGGTTGACAATATTGTTGTGAAAGGCGACTCTGTTTTTATTGAAATGCCCGTTTTTGAAGCAAAGGTTCACGCTGCTGTTCAAAAAGATGGTAGTTGGAAAGGGAGTTTTGTAAAAGGAACTAGGGCTATAGACCAATCACTTCCATTTGCGGCTTATCCAAATCAGTCCTATCGGTTTAAAGCAGATAATGGGAATGCGAACTTTAATATCAGCGGGAGGTGGGCTGTTAATTTTGCCGATACCAATTTTACGAAGAACGAATATGCTGTAGCAGATTTTAAACAAATTGGCAACAGACTCACAGGCACTTTCTTAACTGCATTGGGGGATTATCGTTATTTAGAAGGTATTGTTAGTGGCAATAAATTATATCTTTCCTGTTTTGATGGCGCACATAATTTTTTGTTTACCGGGTATATTAAAAATAACAACACTATTGAAAACGGACAGTTTTGTAGCAGTGGGGTAGCCAAGGAATACTGGACCGCTAAAAAAGATGACAATGCTGCATTACCAATATTAGAAAAGCCAGTGACACTTTTGCCGGGTGAAACTAAAATTGATTTCTCGTTTAAAGACGTTGATGGTAAGACAGTTTCATATAGCGATGCCAGGTTTAATAATAAAGTAGTAATTGTTCAGATTATGGGTTCGTGGTGCCCAAATTGCATGGATGAAACTAATTTTTTAAGCGAATTTTATAGGAAAAATAAACACAGGGGAGTGGAAGTGGTTGCCTTGGCGTATGAGTATTCAACAGACTTCAGTCGGTCACAAAAAAGTGTGCTTAAGTTTCAAAAAAGATTTAATGTACAATATCCTATGCTGATTACAGGTGTATCGGTAAGCGATGAGCAGAGGACGGAAAAAACATTACCTCAAATAACGCCCATTCGTACATTTCCTACCACGTTAGTGGTAGATAAAAAGGGAAATGTAAGAGTAATTCACAATACCTTTTTTGGGCCAGGTACCGGCGACGTTTATACAAAATTTGTGGAAGGATTTAATAAAACAGTAGATGGCTTGCTTGCAGAATAAGGGCTTATAACGAAAAGTTATTGTTTCCTAAGTAGGTTTAATGAATTATTTGAAATCCGGTAAAATACTGAACGGGTAATTCTTCTTTAATAATTTCTGTGACTACCGCTTTTGGCGGTCCTTCTTTGCAAGCTTTTACTAAATCTTCTAACTGGTAATTTTCCCCGGTTGCTATAATAAATACATCCCCGTTTTGTAAATTAGTTACGGTTCCGTATATACCCAATTCTGTGGCTTTTGTTTTTGTAAAATGACGAAAATAAACTCCTTGTACTTTTCCTTTTACTATTATAGAGATTGTTTTGGGCATAATTTAATATCAAATATGAGTGGGAACAAGTTTTGTTATACAAAATTATAAGCAAGGAGGATTTAACTGCTAAAAAATGTTTATCTAAAAAGCTCTTTTTTATAAGATTATAAGCCTAAAACATCCTGCATGGTAAATACTCCTTTTTTAGTAAGCAAGAATTCAGCAGCCAATACGGCCCCGGAAGTAAAGCCTTTTCGGTTGTGTGCTGTATGAATAATTTCGATGTCATCTATTTCAGATTCATATTTAACAGAGTGAGTTCCCGGGGTAGGATCTTTTCTTTCGCTAACAACAGGTAATTCGTCTTCATTACCCGTTTCGTGATTTACCCATCTTTTTTTTGAGGGATGGTTTTGTAGTATGCCCTGGGCTAATGTTATGGCGGTACCGCTGGGTGCATCTAATTTTTGAGTGTGATGAATTTCCTTTATGCTTGCTGAATATTCTGTTCGAGAGTTCATCAGTTTTGCCAAATATTTATTCAATTCAAAAAAAAGATTTACACCAATACTAAAATTGCTGGCATATAAAAAGGCTCCATTATGGTGCTTGCAAATTGATTTTATTTCATCCAGTTGGTCAAGCCAGCCGGTGGTGCCGCTTACTACACTTACTCCGTTTTGCAGGCAAAACTTTATGTTTTCAAATGCCGCATGCGGATTGGTAAATTCAATGGCTATATCAGCATTTCGTATGTTTTCTTTTGTAAATTCACTTAGGTTATGTTTACCAATACGCAATATTACCTCGTGGCTTCGTTCGCTGGCAATTTCTTCAATGGCTTTTCCCATTTTACCGTATCCGATTAGCGCTATTTTCATAAAAGATAAAATAATAAATAAAACTTAGCGTAGTGAAGTTAACGCTTTAGATGATTTGTTTTTACCCAGGGCTACAATTAAGCTGAGTCCGGTAGTGTTAGCCAAAGGACTGTAACCCGGATTAATTTTAATTGAAAGGTCATTACCTACATCAAAATCTTTTAAATGCCCGTCAACCGTAGCGTCCACTACATTTAGTCCCCAGGCAAGCAGAAAAAATAGAACAGAGTAATCAACATTTTGTCTGAATTCGTTACGATATTGTTTTAAGGCTTCTGGTTGGGTGAGTAGGGGCTTTAATTCCGGATAAACTTCATCCATTCCGGTATTACCCATGCCCGATTGAATTTGATAGGCGATTTTATAAGCATACCGGGTGCGATTATACCATTTAATATTATAAGCAAATACCCCGGCTGTGGTGCCTAATGCACCATAAACAAGTGGTAACTTCCAATATTTTTTATTGTATATCTGTCCCCAACCCGGAAGCAGGGCTGACCGAATAGTAGCTTTTCTGGGAGAATGTTTTTTTATAATGACTGACGTATCGTTTTTATTATTTTCCGTTTTTGTTTTGCGACTTTCTGCGGGGGATGAATTTGCTGAAACAACTTTATCCTGTGCAAAATTTTTTACAGAAAAAAGGAATAAAAAAGAAAATAAAAAAGTGGTTTTTAACTTCATAATCAATTTAGTGAACCTGCACATTCAGTTTGCCAAGCAGCGCATTTAATTCCTCCAGCGAATGGTATTCGAACGTTATACTACCAAACCCTTTGTTGTTATGAGCTAATTTTACTTTTGTACTGAATTGTGACGCTAAATTATCTTCTATTTGTTTGAAAGCAGGGGCGAGAACTGTTTTTGAAGATTTTTTAACAGACGGGTTGGTTTTATAAAACTTACGCACCAACTCTTCCGTTTGCCGAACCGATAAATGCCGGTTTTTAATTTCATTAAAAATATATAGTTGTTTATCAGTATGGTCAACGTTAATTAAGGCACGGGCATGCCCCATAGATATATCTCCATTGCGCACAGCCAATTGTATGTCGGGCGGAAGTTTTAACAAGCGGATAAAGTTAGCGATGGTGCTTCTTTCTTTGCTCATTCTTTCCGCCAACTGTTCCTGGGTGTAGTTGAGCTCGTCCATCATCCTTTTATAACTTAATCCAATTTCAATGGCATTCAAATCCTGGCGTTGTAAGTTTTCTAATAACGCCAGTTCCAGCAACTGGTCATCATTAGCATGCCGTATATAAGCCGGTATATCTTTTAAGCCGGCCAGCTTAGCTGCTCGTAATCGCCTTTCGCCGGAAATAAGCTGGTATTTGTTATTAGTGGTTTGTGATACAGTGATTGGCTGAACTATATCGTGTAACTTAATGGAGTTGGCCAGATCTTTTAAAGATTGTTCATCAAAATCGTGTCGGGGTTGTTTAGGGTTAACTTGTATTTGATCTATTGGAATACGGAGGTTATTGGTTACGGACTCAACAACGTTTGTTTTAAGATGGCCGCTGCTTGTTTTTAAATCGGCATCTATGTTCTGTAACAAGGAACGTATTCCTTTTCCTAACGCTTCTTTTTTACTTGGCTGAGTCATAACTATTACTTGTTTCCTTTAATTGGGTTTTGCTTTTTCTGCCAGCTCATTATCCTTCCAGTATTCTTTCTTCCTGTTTAATTTTTGTCATGTTATTCTTTTGCAAAATTTCTTTGGCAAGGTTTAGATAGTTTACCGTGCCTTTACTGTCTGCATCATACAATATTACTGGTTTGCCAAAACTGGGAGCTTCGCTTAACCGGGTATTTCGGTGTATGATAGAAGTAAATACCAAATCTTCAAAATGTCTTCTTACTTCGTTAACTACCTGGTTACATAAGCGAAGACGGCCATCATACATAGTCATTAAAATACCTTCAATTTGTAAGCCTATATTTAACCTGTTTTGTACAATTTTAATGGTGTTTAGTAATTTACCCAATCCTTCCAAAGCAAAAAATTCGCACTGTACCGGAATGATAACAGAATCGGAGGCGGTAAGGGCATTCACGGTTATTAATCCCAGGGAAGGAGAGCAGTCCACTATAATAAAATCATAGTCACTTTTTATTGGGTCCAATAATTCTTTTAATACGTTTTCCCTGCCCGGATAATTTATCATTTCAATTTCAGCCCCCACTAAATCAATATGAGAAGGAACAAGATCCAGGTTAGGTATATCGCTTTTTAATACAACGTCTTTCACTGCTATTTGATTTACCATACAGTCGTACAAACTCTGCTGAATGTTGTGTAAATCAAAGCCGATACCCGTAGTACTATTTGCCTGTGGATCTGCATCTACAAGTAAAGTTTTATATTCCAAAACGGCCAAGCTTGCGGCTAAATTTATGGCTGTTGTGGTTTTGCCCACTCCACCCTTTTGATTTGCTATTCCTATAATTTTTCCCATACCCAATCCCATCCGGGATGTTATTTTTTATTATGATAAATTATTACTTATATAAAGTTATAAATAGAAAATTAATCTTTTTAAATGGATATTGTTTCACCTATTTTGGGTAAAAGAAGTTGTAATCCATTTTGTGTGAATAAATCGTTAGTATCCTCGTGATTTATTTTGATGAAACCGAATGTATCATAATGCACCCCTACAACTGTATGGCAATTTATCATATGTGCTGCCCTTACGGCATCGGTGGAACCCATGGTAAAATTATCTCCGATGGGTAAAATAGAAAAGTCAATAACCGCCCACTGAGGTATTAGCTGCATGTCTAAGGACAAAGCGGTGTCTCCACTATAATAAAAGTTTTTTTCTTTGCTGGTTATAACAAATCCCATAGGATTACCGCCATAAGACCCATCGGGTAAGCCAGAAGAATGTTGCGCCGCTACACATTTTACCGTTCCAAAGTCGAAGTCCCATTTTCCTCCTGTATTCATAGGATGAACATTGTCTATTCCCTGCTTACCCAGCCAAACATAAATTTCCCAGGCGCAAACAACTTTAGCCCCTGTTCTGGATGCAATAGAAACAGCATCCAGAATATGATCCATATGTCCATGAGAAATTAAAATGTAATCAGCTTCTACTTTATTTACATCAATTGATTTTGCCAGTTCATTGCCTGTAATAAACGGATCGAACAATAATTTTTTGCCGTTTACTTCAACCATAAAACAAGAATGTCCGTAATAAGTCAATTTCATATGTATAGATACTTTAATAAGTAATTAAAAAATTAATGACAGGTTGACAAAAATAAGGTTTCGGCATAATATTGAGTGAACCTTATTGATTAAAAGCGCTTTAATCAATAACTACGAAAGCTAAAAATGTACACAATAATTTCAGGAACCAATCGGGATGAAAGCAACACGGAAAAAATAGCAAAACAATATGTGGAATTGCTGAGAAAAAGGGGAGTAGATTGCAACTATCTTTCTCTTAAGGGATTAAATGTTATTAAACGGGATAAAGAATTTGACAGTATCGAAAAAAATGTGCTTATTCCTACTCAAAAATTCATTTTTATATCTCCGGAATATAATGGCAGCATCCCGGGTGTATTGAAGGCCATGATTGATATGACCGATATCCGGAAAGTTTGGTGGGGAAAGAAGGCGTTGTTAACAGGAGTATCCACCGGGCGTGCCGGTAATTTGCGGGGAATGGAGCATTTAACCGGGATTTTAAATTATCTAAAAATATTTGTTCACCCCAATAAATTACCTATTTCTGTGGTTGATAAATTAATAAGCAGCGAAGGTGTGATTGTTGATAAACCCACATTACAGTTAATCGAAATGCAGTTAGACGAATTTATTAATTTTTAACACCCATTTTTTAAAGTTGCTGGTATCTTCGTATTTTAAAATAATTTAATGAGAAGACTTTTTGGCTCGTGGATAATTTTGATTTTTATGTTGCTGCTGGATATTTATATTTTCCAGGCAGTAAAGGTTGTTACTCAAAACGCAGCGCCTAAAACAAGGTTTTTTATTCATGGTCTGTATTGGCTTATTTCCATAGGCGCTATTATTACGCTTTTTTCCTGGTCTTACATAACAGTTGGTAATTGGTTTCGTAACTGGAAAGTATATTTATTTGCCGTGCTTATTGGTATTTTTCTGGCAAAATTAGTTGCCGTTGTTTTCTTTCTCACTGATGATGTGAGAAGAGTACTGGTATGGATATACACTAAGGTAATTCCTCAAAAAAACAATGTAGCAGCAGATATTACCACTGGTATTCCCCGTTCTGTTTTTTTAAGCTGGATGGGGATTGCTTTTGGTGGCGGGCTATTTACTTCGCTGGTATATGGTTTTGGCAATAAATACCGTTATCAGTTAAGAAAAATAAAGCTTTCATTTAATAATCTGCCCTCGTCTTTTAAAGGATTTAAAATTGTTCACATCTCTGATATACATTCCGGAAGTTTTGCTGATAAAGCAGCTGTACAAAAAGGAGTAGAAAAAATAATAAAGGAAAATGCCGATCTTATTTTGTTTACCGGAGATTTGGTAAATAACAAGGCCGATGAAATGGATGATTATAAGGATGTATTTAGCCGGTTAACAGCGCCTTCCGGTGTTTTTTCCACTTTGGGTAATCATGATTATGGCGATTACGTGCAATGGGAAACAGCGCAGGAGAAAAAAGAAAATTTAGAAAAATTAAAGCAGGTTCATGCCGATATGGGATGGCAGTTATTACAAGATGAGCATGTAAAACTTGAAAAAAACGGGCACCAGGTTGCTATTATCGGTGTTCAAAATATAAGTGGAAGAGGAAATTTTCATTCCTATGGAAATCTGGATAAGGCTTATGCTGGTACGGAAAGTATTCCTTTTAAAATATTATTAAGTCATGATCCTTCTCATTGGGATGCTGAAGTAACTCGTAAGTACAGCGATATTGATTTAACGCTATCCGGCCATACCCATGGAATGCAGTTTGGCGTGGAAATACCAGGTGTCAGGTGGAGCCCTGTAAAATATTTTTACAAACGATGGGCCGGGTTATATAATCAAAATAATCAAAAGCTATACGTAAATCGTGGTTTTGGTTTTATTGGTTACCCGGGTAGGGTAGGTATATTACCGGAGATTACTATAATCGAATTGGTGTAGAAGAACATAATATGTTTATCTGATGTGTTAACCCCCTTTTTTAACACTGCCACCCTTTTTATTTCGGGCTATTACTATTAAACCTTTCCTATCTTTGGCAGTCAAATTCCTTATTTCCAAACACGAACTTTTAGGCCAATGAGCTTTATGGTAAAAAACTGCTGCGTAATTATTTTTTTATTTATTGCTGTTTCGTCATTTTCACAAATCTCTTCCAGGGACTCTGCCGTTAATTATTCTAAAAGTTATATTGATTCCTTGTTATCTAATAACGATTCCTTGTTAAAAGAATTTAATGCATTTGTAGATTCTATAACCGGGAATAAGAGCTATTTTGATTTCAGTACAGGTATCGGCAACCGTTTGTTTAGTTTGCGAAATAATGCTTTTAATACGCAACAAGTAAGTACAAGCAAACTCACATTAACCCCAACGCTGTCGTATATTAATAAAACAGGATTGGGCTTATCCTGGACATCGTTTCTTGTTTTTGACGGCAGTAATACCAGTTTTATTCAACATGCTTTAACGCCTTCCTACGATTTTTTGAAGAGTGATAAGGTGGGATTTGGAATCTCTTATACCAGATATTTTATCAATTCGGCCAATTCTTTTTCAGCTACCCCATTTCAAAATGAGGTATTTGCTTATGTTACCTCAAAAACAGGCTGGGTACAACCCGGGTTGTCTATTGGATGGGCTAAGGGGAATTATAAGGAAACCTTTGAATTTACAAGGATAATTGATACAGTCATCAATGGTCAGTATTACCAACTAAAAAGAATTCGTCGAGATACGATTAAAACCAATCTTACTGATTTTTCCTTAACGGGTACTGTGAAGCACGAATTTGAATGGCATAAAATTTTTGGGAAGAAAGACGGTATTAGTTTAACACCAACTTTAATAATTATTGCAGGAGCACAAAATTATAAGGTGGCGCAAACCACTGCAGTAAATGGTTTGTTTCGGCCTCGTGTATTTAAAACTGTACGTTCTGTTTCAGATAATGGCAATAGTGGGTTTCGCATACAATCTACTGGTATTAATCTTAGCAGCTTGTATAGCATTGGAAAGTTTTATATATCTCCCCAGTATTATTTTGATTATTATTTACCAAATGATTTGTCAGATGGAGAAAAAAGGGCAACCAGTGTGTTTACTATTTCAATTGGGGTTAGTTTTTGAATGAGTAAAATTTTATTTCAAAAAAATGTTAAAAACAAAAAAAAATGCAATTTTGGACATCAATTTGGAGTTAATGAAGTCATCTGTGAACAATATGAGTATATAAACAATGAAGATGTATTTACTCTTTTAGTTTGGGTGAATATATTTTATGTAATAGAAAAACGCCAGAATTTTAAAACCAAAAAACAATTACATGAAAACAAAACTTGTTTTATTAGCATTGGTAACAGTTATTTCGTCTGCCTCTTTTGCCCAGGGATTCAAATTTGGTATTAAGGCCGGGGCTAATGTAACTAAAATTGACGGTAGCTCTTTTAAAGAAGAATTTAAGTATGGATATCACGTAGGGGCTTTTGTTGAAATTAAATTGGCCAAGAAATTTGTTATTCAGCCGGAATTATTGTGGAACCAAATAAATACAGATACCTCCAGTAATTTTCGTTCGCTTTACAGTAATGCGCTAAACCTGAGTACCTTGAGTAATGTAAAACTTGGATACCTTAGTATACCGGTTTTATTAAATTATAAAGTAGCAAATATTTTGTCTTTGCAACTCGGTCCTCAGTATGGTATCCTGATTGATAAGACTAAAACAGTTTTACAAAATGGGAAAGATGCTTTTAAGAAGGGTGATTTTTCTGTTTTAGGAGGGGCGCAGCTTAATATTTCCAGCTTACGCGTTTATGCAAGGTATAATATTGGCTTAACTAACCTGAACGATATTGATAATAAAGATAAATGGAAGAGCCAGGGATTTCAAGTGGGTGTAGGAGTAGCTTTTTAATAAAGGGATTACAAAATATTTTGAAAAGAGAGAGACTGTCTTTGTCAATAGGACAGTCTCTTTTTATTAACGGGAGTGATGTTAGTTGGTACAAATTAATTTGCTGAATGTGAAAAAAGAAAGTTTTATTCAGGATTTTCATTAGTCATTTCAAGTTTAACTTCTTTGTTTAGCATTAATCCAAACATCATTACTATAACAGAAAGAATAACAGTTTGGATTATAAGTGATTTATTTACGAGGGATATGGCTTGCTCCTGTGTTAAAGAAAGAAATAATAATATGGTAATTAATCCACGTGGAGCAACAAATAAAAGGGGAGATACGGGGAGTTTGGAAAGTTTAAGAGCACTCCATCTTACCAGCATAATAAGAAACACGATTGATATGGACCAGGGCAATGTGCTTATGTTAAAAATTTCACGGGGCTCCATAAGAAACCCGAAAAGCATAAAGAATAATGCCCTGATAAGAAAAGTAGCTTCGCCGTTAATTTCTTTGAACTTTTTAATTTCCTTGTCTAATTTTTCGGGACGAAGTTTTTCAATCCAGTCAAAATGTTTTAATTCATCCAGGTTGCCAAGGAATAAGCCAAAAACAAGAATAAAAACTAAGCCGGGTAAATGGTAAATTTTTGAAACTGCATAAATGAGAATAACAATTAAAATAATAGGTGCAAAAGTGATGTGATGCTTAATCCGGCTAAGTAAAAATGACAAACCTAATACAGCGGTAAAAGAAATAATTATAATAATAATAAATTCTAAAGCAAAATTTCCAAATGATTGTGCGTTGATGGATTGGTTGAGAGTAATAAAATTGAAAAAAAGAACACCGAAAATGTCGGAGAAACTACTTTCGTAAATAATGAACTCTTTATTGTGAGGTGTTAAATTTCTTACACTAGGAATGGCAATGGCGCTACTGATAACACAAAATGGGATTGCATTGGCAAGAGCCTTTTTATAAGGCACTTGTCCGAAATACTGAAAAGCAAATGCCATGAGAAATGCTAGCAGTAAAGTTGGCACTATTGCATTAAGAAATGACCGTGTAATAACAGGTAACTTTGATTTGTTAAACTCAAGTTCTAAGGCTCCTTCAAGAACAATTAGTATGAGGCCGATGGTTCCAAATGCCGGCAGTAATGGGTTAAGGTTGGGAAGATTAATATGAAAAAGAATTGAGGTTTGCCTTACAGCCCATCCCAGGAGCAGCAAAAGAATAACGGAAGGAATTTTAGTAAATGGTGAGCTAATGTCAAATGCATAAGCTAATAAAAGCAGCGAGCATATTATGGTAATTATGGTAATGGTCATACTTTACTTAGTAAGGTTAAGAAGTTCATTGAAACTGTGGTTGCTAATTGTAATGTCTGCATGATGGTTTAATAGTTCGTCTTTTGAACAAAAGGCTATGCCTAACCCAGCTTCCTTAATCATACAAAGATCGTTAATACTATCGCCAATAGCAATCGTATTTTCTTTTTTAATGTTGTATTTTTCAAGAATGTTTAGAAGTGCATTTGTTTTGCATATTGGATGTTTACATAAGCTTTTGGAATTGCTAAAAAGAAAAGAAGGGATTTTTATTTCACCGGTGCAAATACTTTTTGAAAATTCAAGTTCATTAGAAAGTGAAAAATCCATTCCCAGTTTATTTTTGATGTGGTTGGTAATACAATCGTAACTATCAGAAATAATGCCAGTAATGTAGCCTCTCTTTTTTAATTCTGCTATAATTTCTGTAGTTCCCTGTATTATGGGAATATTGTCTGCTACTTCAATTAATTCGCTTATACTTTTTCCTTTTAATAAAGTGGCGATACGTTTGGTTAAAATGATATCGTCCGATTCGGCGGATCGTATATTCATTAATTCTTTCTTGAAATTAAATTTATCAGCACAGCTATCTATAAAGCGACCTTGCAAAAGCGTATTGTCCATATCAAATACTACAAGTTTGCTGAGTAAGCTAAGTTGATTGTCAAAGGCAAATTCCATTTGCGAACGGATTTCGTTAAGTACACCAAGTTCTTCAAAATTATAATTAGGATTTTTTGATACAGCGGCTTTCATAATAATAGTTTGCGCCACTTCCTTACTCATTTTCCCCAATGCCTGCCAGGGTTTACTTTTGTTTTCAATATAACCGATTTCAACTTCACGCATTCGTGCATTAATCAGGTACATGTCAATAAGGATACCAATATCTACCCCATAATCATCGCGAAAATCCAATTGCACAAAAAGTTGTTTTTTCCCTGCAATCATACCACTTAACGGCTGACTGAAACGTAATAAATCAGGAAAAAAAATACTTAATAGGGGTTTGGCTACTAATTCTGTTACTCTCCCTGCATTTCGGTTAAAGGATGATTTTACAAAATCTACTTCTCCGGTTAAAATAGGGTCAGTCAATAGTTTAATAGTATAATGCGGATAGGGGTTTATATCTCCATCAAGAAAAACAATAATTTCATTAGTGGCGCAAAGTATCCCGTCTTTCATGGAGGCACCTTTGCCAAGCTTTGTACTGGTTATAACTTTAGCCCCATTTTTTGAAGCAATGGATACGGTTTTGTCAAGAGATTTGTCATCTACAACAATAATTTCCGTAACCAAAGGCTGTGCTTTGGCAAATCG
>DASSYR010000002.1:0-7995 GCA_035703165.1 Chitinophagaceae bacterium | reverse complement strand
AATCCTGCATTGTAAACGATCGGGGTATTCATATCTGTAAAAGTATGATTGCGTGGGAAAAATTTGCGAATGGAGCAACGCCGCAATCTACGCATACCAAAGGAGACCATTTTGTGGGAGATTATTATGTAAAATTTAATACCGTCTATAAAAAAGAAGTAGAAAGCCTGATAAAGACCGGAATGAGTAAAGAAGAGGCAGAAAAAGAGGCCCCGATTATGAAAGAAGCACAAGAAATGTTATTAAAATGGGAACAGGGTGACGAGCATATTTTAAAGCTGTGGAAAATGATGAACAGTTGGGTATATGAAGGATTTGATATTACTTATAAAAGAATTGGAAGCGACTTTGACAAAACTTATTACGAAAGTGATACTTATCTCCTGGGAAAAGAAACCGTGCAACAGGGACTAAATAAAAACATTTTTTTTAAGAAGGATGACGGTAGTGTGTGGATTGATTTAACTCAAGATGGTCTTGATCAAAAATTAGTACAAAGAAAAGATGGCACTTCTGTTTATATAACACAGGATATCGGTTTGGCACAGGAAAAGTATGAGCAATACAAAATTGATCAAAGCATTTATGTAATTGGTGATGAACAAAACTATCACATGAAAGTGCTGAAGTTAATTTGTCAAAAATTAGGTATGCCTTATGCCGATGGCATTCATCATTTAAGCTATGGTATGGTAGAACTACCCAGCGGCAAAATGAAAAGTCGGGAAGGTACCGTAGTTGATGCCGATGAAATATTAGATGAAATGCTTGAGATTGCTGAAACACATACCAAAGAATTAGGGAAAGTAAAAGATTTTACGGAGACGGAGTTAAAGGATTTATATGAAACGATTGGCATCGGTGCTTTAAAATTCTTTCTTTTGAGAGTGGATCCCAAAAAGAGAATGATTTTCAACCCGGAAGAATCCATAGATTTTCATGGTTTTACCGGGCCATTTATACAATATACGTATGCAAGAATAAAATCCATTTTACGAAAGGAAAAACCACAGGGAAAAACTATTGCCAGCAACATGGCTTTACTTCCCTTGGAAAAGGAACTTATTGTTATTATGGAGCAGTACCCCCAGGTAATTGAAACTGCGGGCATGGAAATGAGTCCTTCTGCCATAGCAAATTATACGTATCATTTGGCTAAAACCTTTAATTCATTTTATACGGAACATTCCGTTGTAAATGCAGAAACAGAAGATAAAAAAGAATTGCGTTTGACGATTGCCCAAATGACTGCTAATATCATCGCATCATCACTGGCTATGTTGGGCATGAGGGTGCCCGAACGGATGTAGTTAAGAATTATAGCCCCAAACCACCAACCTGGCGCTTTAAATTATTTAAACTCGGGTCTAAAGCAATGGCTTTATCACAAAGAATTTGCCCTTTTGCTTTTTCACCTCTTTTTTGATAACAAATACCAATCATATATAAGGAACGGGCATTGGTTTTATCCATTTGCAAAATCTGATCCCATGTATCAATTGCTTCCTGGTAATTTTTATTATAATAAAAAGCATACGCCAGATCATTTAAGATTGAGGGATTAGAAGCTCTTTTTTCCAATGCTTTTTTCAGCAATTCAATTCCTTTTTCTGCTTTACCTGAACTTACATACACATTACCAAGGTTTACAAAATAATCAATATCCTGGCGAAGTCCCCTGGCGCCGGCCAGCTCAAAATATTCTACTGCTTTTCCATAATTGCTAATATTGTAGTAAATCATCCCTAATTCATATATCCGCATGGGAGAAGAGGAATCAAGTGATATGGATTTTTCATAATAACGAATGGCATTATCATATCTTTCCAAGTCAACATAAGAACGACCTATTGCGTATGTTACTTCTGCATTATCCGGCTCATAATTCAAATAGTTCATTAAATTCTCTACGGCTACAGGATAATTTTCATCATAATACGAAATCATGCCGATAATATAATCGGGGCGTCCTGCACCTATTTTCATTTTCCTCATTTTCTCTGCATAAAAAATTGCCATTTCACTTTTGCGACGCAGAAAATATAAATTGGCCAAATTTTCTACCGCTTTTGTGTTATAAGAATCAAGTTGATATAATTTCTCAAATGCATTAATAGCGGCCGCATATTGTCGCATTTCCGCAAAAGTTTCTCCCAAAGCAATAAGCACTTCTGTATTTGTAGAATCAAAAAAGATTGCCTTATTAAAATTGTTAATAGCTACCAGGAAACGATGTTCTGATTTGGCTTCCAAGCCTTTTAGTAAATAAGTCTTTACACTATCGTTATCGCTGTAAGACCAGGAGTGTGTGGTAAAGTAAAGCAGGATAAATAACAGAAGTGATAACTTTTTCATAGAATACGCATTGGGATTTGCTAATATAATCAATTCTTCGTTTTTTATAAACGAAAAAAAATCATTTTGCGTATTACCCGTATCCTTTAAATCATCGTGCCGGCCGCTACTAGCAAAATTTATCACAAAGTATTCTGTATCATTTCAAAATTACAGCTGCTAAAGGGGGTAAATGCAACGTTATTTCATACAATTTCTCTTTTTTGTTTACCAACACACAAGATATATCAGGATTAAAAACATTGCCAGAGCCCCAGTACTTTTTATCGTCACTGTTGAAAATCTCTTTCCAGCTTTCTTTATCGCTAAGCCACAATTTCCAATCTTGTCTTACCACAGGAGTCATGTTTAAAATAATTACCACATCATCTTTGGTTTTTTTTCCCTTCCGTCTAAAAGCAATTACACTTTCTGCCCGGTGATTGAGATCTATCCATTCAAATCCATCAATAGCAAATTGATTTTGATAAAGCGCCGGCTCGTTACGCAACAACGCGTTTAAATCCTTCACACAATCACGTAAAAATTTATGTGCATCATGTACCAGCAAATGCCAGTCGAGCTCGGACTTATAATTCCATTCGCTTGTTTGTCCAAATTCATCCCCCATAAATAATAATTTACCACCGGGGTGTGCAAACATATAGCTGTATAATAATCGCAGATTGGCAAACTTTTGCCATTCATCTCCGGGCATTTTATACAACATGGGTGATTTACCGTGTACTACTTCATCATGACTAAACGGAAGCATAAAATTTTCATCATAGTAATACATCATGCTAAATGAAAATTTATCCTGGTGAAACTGGCGAAATACCGGGTCAATCTTAAAATAATCCAATGAATCGTGCATCCAACCCATCATCCATTTCATACCAAAACCAAGTCCACCGGCATAAGTAGGTTTACTAACACCCGGCCAATCCGTAGCCTCTTCAGCAATGGTTTGTATGTCAGGAAAATCCCGAAACAACGTTTCATTCAAATCTTTTATAAAAGCAATGGCTTCTAAATTTCCATCTCCTCCATATTCGTTCGGTTCCCATTGGCCATGCCTGCGTGAATAGTTTAACTTCAGCATGGACGATACGGCATCAACACGCAATCCGTCTGCATGAAATTTCTCTACCCAAAATCTTGCACTGCTTATTAAAAATGATTTTACTTCTCCCCTTTTGTAATTAAAAACATAACTATTCCAATCCGGGTGAAATCCTTTACGCATATCTGCATACTCATAGGTATTGGTGCCATCAAACATAAATAAGCCATGTGCATCATAAGGAAAATGAGAGGGTACCCAATCCAGTATCACACCAATCCCTTCCTGGTGAAGGGCATCAACCAAATTCATAAACTCCTGCGGATTACCAAACCTTGAGGTAGGAGCAAAATATCCACAACATTGGTATCCCCAACTTCCATCGAAGGGATGTTCCATTACCGGCATAAACTCTACATGGGTAAATCCCATTTCCTTAACATAAGGAACCAGGTTTTGCTTTATTACTTCATAGCTATTAAAGGATTCCTCATTGTTTTTATCGGGCCTCATCCAACTTCCTAAATGTACTTCGTATATACTCCAGGGAGAGTCCAGGGAATTGTGTTTTTTCCGGATATTCATCCAGTCAATATCCCTCCAGTCATAATTCAAGTCCCAGGTAATAGAAGCTGTGTAGGGGCGTTTCTCCCAAAAATTGGCGAAAGGGTCGCCTTTGTCCTGTTTCCTTCCTTTATATCCGTGTATATGATATTTATATACCTCTCCCTTCTTTAAATGGGGAATAAAACCTTCCCAAATCCCCGATTTGTCCAGGCGAACATACAGGGGATGGGATTCATTATTCCAATCGTTAAAATTACCCATTACAGAAACAAAAGTGGCATTGGGCGCCCACACGGCGAAGTAATATCCCTTTGCTTCCAAAACCTCCATTTCATGTGAGCCAAACAAATTGTAAAGATGGTAATTTGTCCCATTTTGAAAATTAGCAATATCATCTCCCTGAAAACGGGAATAATTCCAAACAGATTTGTTAGTATCAATAAAATGATCGTATTCGTATGGATTAAAATTCTCCTTCCGCTTTTTAGATGACTTCTCTTTTGGTGTATCATTCTTTTTCCCCATCTTTTTCTTTTTTTCTTCCTGGTTTTTCCAACTTTTTTCTTTTTTATTACTCATAACAGTACCGTTTATATCAAATAATGCCCCTTTTATATAAAATTAATATTAATTATTAACCTCGAAAGGTTAATATTATAATGAATTTATTATTATTTCGTTATTTTAATGAATTATATGCTATATGAGATACTTTCTATTATCATTTGTTGCCCTGTTTAGCTTTGTCTTATCAGTAAAAGCGCAAAAAGCTACCCTTAAAGGAAGTGTGATTGACACTCTAAACAAAACTATCCTCCAAAATGCTACCATTTCATTACTCAGAGCCAAAGATTCTGTTTTAATAAAGTTTACCCGTACGGATACCAAGGGATTTTTCGAATTGTCTAACCTTCCTGCTGGCAAAGCCATTTTAATAGTAAGCTATCCTTCTTACGCCGATTATACGGATGAATTAGAATTAACAGAAAATCAAACGGTAGTAAAAAATAATATTCCCGTTATCACTAAGGCAAAACTTTTAGAAGAGGTAATTGTAAAACAAAAGTTTTCTGCCATACGCATTAAAGGAGATACTACTGAATTTATTGCTGACAGTTTTAAAGTAAGAGCAAATGCCAATGTACAAGACCTGTTGAAAAAATTGCCTGGCATACAGGTAAATAGCAAAGGAGAAATTACGGCACAAGGAGAAAAAGTAGAAAAAGTTTTGGTAGATGGTGAGGAATTTTTTAGTGATGACCCCGCTGTAGTTACAGAAAACTTAAGGGCCGATGCTGTAAGTAAAGTGCAGGTATTTGATAAAAAGAGCGAGCAAGCCGCTTTTACGGGAATAGATGATGGGCAAAAAACCAAAACAATTAACCTTGAATTAAAAGACGATAAAAAGAAGGGGTATTTTGGCAAACTGGAAGCCGGAACAAATTTCGACAAGTACCGGTCTGGTAAAGGCTTGCTTAATGCTTTTAAAGCGAAAAGAAAAATTGCCGCCTATATAACCAATGACAATACCAAATTTCAATCATTAAACTGGAGTGAACGCCGGAATTACAGTAGTGATCTGAATACTGTAACCGAATTTGGTGATGACGGTAGCGTATCGATTACAAGCACTGGTGATGATTTCTCCTTTGGTAATGGATTTCCCACTGCCACATCTATTGGCGTTCTATATACCGATAAGTGGAACAAAGACAAAAATAATCTTAACAGCACCTACCAGTTTAACGATTTAAAAGTAAACGGCGCCACTTCATCAATTAATCAAACCATTCTGCAAGATTCCAGCTATATAACAAAATCAGGACAGGAATTCAGTGGTCATAAGCAACGAAACCGTTTATACGGAGCACAAGAATGGACTTTTGATAGTACTAACACATTAAAACTTAAATTGGATGGTTCGTTACTCAAAACCAATTCATCAACCTATCTAAACAGCAGCACTGAAAAAAATAAACTCGGTCAAAATTATATTGCCAACACAAACGAACAATCCAACTTAAACGAAGAAAATTCCAAAAACTTTTCGACTGACCTGATTTGGAAAAAAAGATTAAAGAAAAAAGGCCGTACCATCAGCATCACCTCCATGCTCAATAATGGTAATAAGGAAAGCAACGGTTTTTTATTCTCGGATATCAACATTTATGACCTAAACGGGCAACTGCAAGATCAGTTAATAACCGATCAGAAAAAAGTAGTGAATGAAGAACAGCTAAGATGGGATACTCGTGCCGTTTACACTGAGCCTTTATGGAAAAATACTTTTCTCGAATTAAACTATAAACTTGGCCTTAACAGAAATGATGCGAAAAGAACTACCCTTGAAAAAACTAACAACAATCCTAAATACGAAAAAGAGATAGATTCACTAAGCAATCATTTTCTGTTCCGCACCACTAATAACCAGGGAGGTTTTAATTTCAAAGTGAATTTAAAGAAAGTCAATTTTTCCATAGGCTCCGGCGTTGGGCGTTCAGTTTACGGTGTAAAAATTCTGGATTCAACAGTCAACCGTAAAATAGGGTTCACTAATTTTTTACCATCAATGAGCTTTCGATATTCGCCTAAAAAACAAACAAATTGGAATTTCCGGTATAATGGTTCTACCATTAATCCGACTTTGCAACAGATTAATCCTATCATCGACAATATTGATCCACTTAATATTACCATCGGCAATCCTGACCTGAAACAATCATTCCGTCATAACTTCAACGTTGGTTTCAATCAATATAAAGTGTTTAAAAGCCGAGGCATTTGGGCCAATCTCAATTTCTCTGTAACACAAAATGCTATTACAAATAGAAATACGATTGATGAAAAGGGTGCCCGTATAAACCAGGCAATTAACGTTAATGGAAATTACAATGGTAACTTATGGTCGTCTTACAGTTTTGAAGTAATATCCAAAGTGAACCTCGGCTTTAATTTTAACCCATCTATCAGCCGTTATATCAACTTTTTAAATGGCCAGCGAAACGTAACCATTAATAAAAGTCTTGGCTTTGGTATCAGCCTAGGCTACTGGACCGATAAATGGATTAATTTTTGGGTAAATGTGGAAGCGGCTAATAATTATAGCCAGTCTTCTATCAACAAAAATCTTACTACAAGGTATTGGAACTTTAATTCCTATCCCAGCTTAAACCTGAAACTTCCAAAGAAATTTTATGTGGAAATGGAAAGTCAAATACATATTTTTCAGAAAACAGGTTTGTTTAACGCCGGGCAAAACACCTATTTTGTAAACGCTTCAGTTAAAAAAGCCTTTACCAAAGAGGAAAAGCTGGAGGTAAAATTAGCGGCAAACGATATTTTTAATCAGAACAGGGGTATATCAAGAAATATCTCCAGTAATTTTATCTCGGAGACGAGAAGCAATGTAATTCAACGTTACTTCCTGCTTTCTTTAATTTATAATTTCAGTAAAAATGGCAAACCTTCTAAATGGTAGTTAAGATTTATCGTTTTTGCTTTTTACAAAATAATTTTAACATGAAAAGATTTATGAAATATTGGTTCAGCTTTTTACTGACACTGGTTATTTATGTAGCCAATGCACAGGTTAAATTCATTACTGCCGGTAAAATTGAATTTGAAAAAAGATTTAACCAGTTTGCTTTGTACAATAAAGAAGACCTGGAGAGCACTTGGATGAAAGATATGATAAAGAATTTTCCAAAAGTACTGAGCGAAACTTATGTGCTGGATTTTAATGAAGAAAAATCTGTTTATAAACTTGCTAAGGAAAATACCGATAATAAATATTTATGGGGACGAAAGCCCTCTGTTGATGATATAATGGTTAAGGACTTAAAGAACAACCGTATAAAAATGCAGCGAGATGTATATGAAGAGACCTTTTTGTTAGAAGACAGTCTCCGTAATTGTGAATGGCGTATTACAAACGAAACCAGAAATATTGCCGGATTTGAATGCAAAAAAGCCGTTACCAAAATTTGCGACTCTGTTTATGTGGTTGCTTTTTATACAGATGAAATAAT